>JAWOGU010000381.1:0-4537 GCA_046496595.1 Chloroflexota bacterium | reverse complement strand
ACTGGAGACTGCGAACTGCCCGGTCTCCAGTCTCCAGTCTCCTTTTTAGTTTTGGGCCGCTTTTCATCGGCGTCGTGCTGGCTTTGCTGCTAACGGCCGTTCAACTCCTGCCCACTCTGGAACTCTCCGGTTACTCGGCGCGGCAGGGCGGCCTGTCTCCCAACGAAGTGCTGTCCTTCAGCCTCAATCCGCTGCTGCTGGGGCAGGCGCTGCTGCCCACCTACGGCCAGTCGTTGTTCACGGAATACGTCGCTTTTTTACCGATTACGGCGCTGGCGCTGGCAGTGGTGGGCGCCTGGCAGTGGCGGGATCGACCGGGCGTTTTCCCGGCGCTGGCGCTGGCGCTGCTGGGGCTGTTTCTGGCCTTTGGCCTGTTTAATCCAGTCTACTGGCTGCTGGCGCGTCTGCCCGGTTTTGACCTGTTCCGCGTGCCCGCCCGCTGGCTGGTCCTTTACGGACTAGGCATGGCCTTGCTCGCCGGCGTCGGCTTCCAACTGTTGTGGAACCGCCGCCTTCATCCTTCATCGTTCCGCCTTCATCGTTTCGCCTTCATCCTTCCCCTCCTGCTTATCACCTGGGCTTACATCGCCGGCGTGCTGGCGCGGTTTCTACCCATTGGCCCGGAAGCGCCTTATGAAGCGCCCAATTTTGTTACCCTGCTGCTCTGGGCAGTAGAGCTTGTAATAATCTATTTGTTTGCCGCCGGATTGAGTCTCCAGTGGAATCGTGAATCGCGGCTGCGTTTTGCGCCCACCGATTGGGGGTCGCCCTGGCGGCTGGCGGCGCTGGCGCTGGCTGTACTCTTCCTGGCGTCGCGCAGTCTGCCCTACAACCACCTGACCACGCCCGAAGCCTGGTTCGACCTGCGCCCGCCCGCCGCCCGCCTGCTCACCGATGAGACGGTTCCGCCCGGACGCCTGCTCAGCCTGTCCAACATCTTTTTTGATCCCGGCGACCAGGGCGAGATCGCCAGTATCTATGCCGGCCAGATTGACGAAGCGGCTTTGTACGACTACATCGTCGCCATTAAACAGAAGGAAATCATCGCGCCCAATTTGCCGCTGGCGTATGGTCTGGCGTCGGTGGATGGCTTTGACGGCGGTATTTTGCCGCTGGCGGCCTACAGCCAGCTCATGCGCCTGATTTTGCCCGACGGCCAGACGACCACCGACGGCCGTTTACGGGAACATCTCAGCGCCGTGCCGGAAGCAAAATGGCTGGATTTGTTTAACGGCCGTTACCTCATCACCGACAAAACCGGCGACCAGTGGCGCACCCTGTCCGAACCACCTATCGACGTTTTTTTCGACTTGCAGCACCAACTGCCGGTGAGCGGCTCGTTCGACATTGCTTATGTGCCTGATTTTCCGGCGGATGGTCTGGCGGTCATCTCGGAGGGCGCGGTAGGGCAGGTGCTGGCGGACGGCGCGGCGGCGGCGCTGGTATGGCAGGACGGTGATTTGACGGTGTGGGCGCTGCCGGAAAGCGGCGTGGTGCAGGCGCTGACACTGGCGGCGGATTCTGAGTGGCGCATTCTAGGCGCGACGCTGCTGAATGCGGAGAACGGCGTGTTTATGCCGCTGACGCTGGGCAATTACCGCCTCATCCACTCCGGCGACGTGAAGGTTTACGAGAATCTGGACGTGATGCCCCGCGCTTTTTTCGCCCCGGCCTGGCAGTGGCAGCCGGACGCGGAAGCGGCCCTGGCAGTGATGGCTGAGCCTGATTTTGACCCACGGGAAACGGCCGTTCTCCTGGGCAGCGGTCCGGCAGGCCAGCAAACGGGCGAACCGGGCGCGGCGGTCATCCAACATTACGAACCGGAGCGTGTTGTCATTCGCACTGAAAACGCAGCAGATGGCCTGCTGCTGCTGGCAGACGCCCATTACCCCGGCTGGCAGGCCAGCATCGACGGCGAACCGGTTCCCATCGAAACGGCCGACGTGCTGTTTAGGGCGGTGTTTGTGCCGGCGGGCGAGCATGAAGTGGTGTTTATGTTTAAGTCGGGGGGGTATGAGAACGGCCGTTATGTTTCATTGGCTGGGCTGACGTTGTTTCTTATTGCTTCAATCGCATCGCTCTGGAAAGCCGTTACAGAAACTCTGCTATAATTTTGGAAATCGGATTAAAAATTGAGGTGTAAAGCGATGACTTTATATGATGACATTGCTCAACAAACAAGCAAATTGACTCGTGAGGAACAACTGCGTCTTATTGCTTACCTGGCAGAACAGGCGCGACAGGCTATTCCCAAGACCCAGCCCCGTCGATACTGGCATGAAATCCGAGGAGCGGCTGCCTATCCGTTAGGAGACGAAGATGCACAAGCCTGGGTCTCTCGTCAACGCAAATTGTGACGCATTTTTGACAAACGATTTACAGTTAAGGCGTGTTTCGGATATGCGTATTCTGGTGATGGAAACACTGTAAGATTTTTCTTGTAAGGCAGAAACGGCCGTTTATAAGATAACTGTATAATTTTCATCCTGAATCATCCGTTTGACGCACCCTTATTTTGCGGAATGTGTTAGAATAATCAGGCTTTAAAATGAATGCAATCTGGCCGAAAACGGCCGTGATAGTCATACAAATAAATGAGTGATTTCGAGAAACCCGATTCCCAGAAATCGGGTTTCTTTTGGTTTACTCAAAAATTACACAGAGGAGAATTTCTCACATGTCCAAAGATCGTAAAAAAGTTCGTGTTGCCCTGATTGGTATCGGCAACTGTGCTTCCTCCTTCATTCAGGGGTTGCAATATTATAAAGATGCGCCAGACGATGCTGAAATCCCCGGCCTGATGCACGCTACCGTGGGCGGTTATCACGTGCGTGACATTGAAATTTCAGCCGCGATTGACGTGGTGGAAGGCAAAGTGGGCAAAGATATCAGCGAAGCCATCTGGGCTGCGCCCAACAACACCATCAAATTTGCCGACGTGCCCTACCTCAACGTGCCCGTGTCCCGCGGCATGACCCATGACGGCCTGGGCAAATATGTCAGCACGATGGTTACCAAAGCGCCTGGCCCCACCGACAATATCGTCAAAATCCTGAAAGACACCGGCACGAACGTGGTGATTAACTTTATGCCGGTTGGTTCCGAAATGGCGACGAAATGGTACGTGGAACAGGCGTTGGACGCCGGCTGCGCCTTTGTCAACGGCATCCCGGTCTTTATTGCCAGTTCGCCTTACTGGAGCAAGCGTTTCGAGGAACGCGGCCTGCCCATCGTCGGCGACGACATCAAGAGCCAGGTAGGCGCTACCATCACCCACCGCGTGCTGACCAATTTGTTTAAGGATCGCGGCATTCATCTGGACCGTACCTACCAGTTAAACTTTGGCGGTAACATGGATTTCTACAACATGTTGGAGCGCGAACGTCTGGAATCCAAGAAGATCTCCAAGACCAACGCCGTCACCAGCCAGCTTCCTTATGACATGGGCGCGGAAAACGTCCACGTGGGTCCCAGCGACTATGTGCCGTGGCTGACGGACCGCAAATGGTGCCACATCCGCATGGAAGGCCGCGCCTTTGGCAACGTGCCCTTGAACCTGGAGCTAAAGCTGGAAGTATGGGATTCGCCCAATTCGGCCGGCGTCATGATCGACGCGGCCCGCTGCGCCAAACTCGCCCTGGATCGCGGCATCGGCGGCCCGCTGGTGGCGCCCTCCAGCTACTTTATGAAATCGCCGCCGCAGCAGTTCACCGATGACGAAGCGCGGCAGATGACGGAAGATTTTATTGCGGGGAAATAGGGCTGTTGGCTGTTGGCTGTTAGCTGTTAGCGATAAAAAGGCCGGGACGTTTGTCCCGGCTTTTTTTGTGGGCGGGGTGCAGTGATCTGTCTGGGCTGCTGATATCCGGTTTCAGCGGAGATTTATAGAGAATTGTACGCGCCATTTGGGCGAAATCTCACGGCATATCCCCTAAAACCTCACGACATCCTCCCCAAAACCTCGTGACATTTTCCAAAAACCTCGTGAGGTTTTCTGAAAACCTCACGAGGTTTTTTATAAACTCCGCTGCATTTTCGTTAGTCACGAAGTTTTCGCTACCTTTTATACTATTTCCGCTTAATCCAGACCGCTCCACCTATCATTAAGCCGGCAAATACCAGGAGCAAAGGCAGGGTGGGAGTGGTTTGGGCGGTGAAGGAGGAGAGGGAAACGGCCGTTGGGCCAACCCCTGCATTGGCAAAGTGAGTAGCTCCGACAGTGATACCACCGCCAGTAGCCGGCCCATTCGGAGCCACGTCGCCACCACCAGCCGTATCATCGCCCCCCATAATGGCGGTGAAGACATTGATTTCGGGCACACCAGCACCGGGGTATACGGGGTTGGTAAAGCCAAACACTGTCCACGGGCACCGAATTTCGGAATGGCGCACAAAACCGCCCTGATTACCTGTGGCGACAGAGCAACTGCCAGTTACGTCGTTGGAGTTGGTACTACCATTGGCCGTGTAAAAATTACCATTCGCACCATTCCATGATCCATAAAAGGCATCTATGCCATGTGCGGCGGGGAAGTTG
>JAWOGU010000343.1:0-11929 GCA_046496595.1 Chloroflexota bacterium | reverse complement strand
GGCGCCGCCAGCCGATGATCTATGGGAAGACGCTGAATAACATGCGCGATTTTATGATCTCATCACATTACAGGCTAAATCCCAGGAAATTCCAAAGAACTTTTATCATGAGCAGCCACCCCATTTAACAAATTTTGCCGCGTTTTCTCACTCTGCGCGGCCCGGAATTTAGGAGTTGTAACCGTGCAAGGTATCCAATTTGATTATTTTAACGTAGAGTTAGGCATCCCCAGTTTTTTGGTAAAAGCAAGCTTTCAGCCGCGCGGCGATTTGCTCATCTTCGTCAATAACCTCACCTACATCAGCTTCTATTTTGAAAACATAGAAATGCTGCCGCTAGGTACTCAATTTCAACTGAAGGGACTAAAACAACCCGGTATGACCATCAACCGGGGAGCCATTGCTTTTATGTCTATTGTGGATGAGTCGAGCATGGCAAAAATGCAGTTCCTGGCGTCCAAACGCACGATTGTCTGTTATACGGAATGGTTTGCTATTCGCGGCGATCTACACGTCAACAATGAAACTCCTAACGAAAACCTTTTTGACGACAAGTATGAATTTTTCCCGCTGACAGACGCTAAAATTTACCCGTTACAGAAAATGATGGTCAAACCAACGCCGCAAGTACCGGCGCTGCTGCTGAATCGCAGAGCCATTCTCAGCTACCACATCCATCACGAATAACCCAAGCGCAGCCCCGGGCCAATCACCGTGTCATTCCACACCGGTTGTGCGGAGCTGTTCCTATAAAACATCACACTGACCCAGCCAGGATTATACCCGCTGCCAATTAGCAATTGCCTGTTACCCATTGACAATTCAAGGTGACGCACTCCCCTCGCCGGGTTACAATACCGGCATGATTGATTATCTTCATGGTTTAAACACACAACAGAAAACGGCCGTTACCGCCCCCCCAGGTCCCGTCCTCATCCTTGCCGGACCCGGCAGCGGTAAAACCCGCGTCCTCACCAACCGTATCGTCTACCTCATGCACGAACTCCACGTCGCGCCCTGGAACATCCTCGCCGTCACCTTCACCAACAAAGCGGCCAAAGAGATGAACCACCGCCTGGAAAAAATGCTCGACGCCCATCCTCACGGCCTCACCATGGGCACTTTCCACTCTGTCTGCGCCCGTATCCTGCGCCGCGAAACCGAAAACCTCACCTACTACAACAAAGATTTCGTCATCTTCGACACCGCCGACCAGCTGCAAGTCATCAAACAAGTTCTCAAAGAACTCAATCTCGACGACAAAAAATTCCCGCCGCCCAAACTGCTCAACGGCATCAGCAGCGCCAAAAACGAACTCATCACCCCCGACATTTACGCCTCCACCAACTACATCTCTGAAATCACACGGCGCGTCTACGAACAGTACCAGCTCACCCTCCAGGCCAACAACGCCATGGACTTCGACGACCTCATGATGAACACCGTCCTCCTCTTCGACGAACGTCCCGATGTCCTGCAAACCTACCAGCAAAAATATCTCCATATTCTCGTTGACGAATTCCAGGACACCAACACCACCCAATACGCCCTGATTCAACGTCTCTCCGCCGCCCACAACAACGTCTTCGCCGTGGGCGACAGCGACCAATCAATTTACAAGTGGCGCGGCGCCGATTTCCGCAACATCCAGCGCTTCCAGGAAGCCTATCCCGATGCCCAGGTCGTCCTGCTGGAACAAAACTACCGCTCCACCCAAACCATTCTCGACGCCGCCAAAGCCGTCATCAAACACAACCAAAACCGCGTCCACAAAGAGCTGTTCACCACCCGTGAAGGTGGCGACCTCATCGTCATCGGCGAAGCTTACAACGATTTGGAAGAAGGCGACATCGTCATCTCCACCATCAAAAACCTGCTGCTTGATGGTTACTCGCCCGGCGACATCGCCGTCATGTACCGCACCAACGCCCAATCCCGCGTGTTGGAAGAAGCCTTTGTACGCGCCAGCATGCCCTACCGCCTGGTCGGCGCCACCCAATTCTACAAACGGCGCGAAGTCAAAGACATCATCGCCTTTTTACGGTTAATCCATAACCCGGCCGATTCCGTCAGCTTCAACCGCATTATCAACGTGCCGCCGCGCGGCATCGGCGCCAAAACGCTGCAAGACCTCCAGAATTGGGGCGCCGCCAACAATTGGCAGCCCGCCGACGCGGTCCTGGAACTCGCCGCCAATCCCGAAACCCAACACCCCTTCCGCGGCCGCGCCTTCAACGCCCTGCACGACTTCGGTTCCCTGCTCTATGCCTGGATAACGGTCAGTGAAGGCAGCGGCGTCGGCGATTTGTTTGACCTGATTCTGGAGCAAACCCGATACCGGGAATTTATCGACGATGGCACGGACGAAGGCCAGGACCGCTGGGACAACGTCATGGAACTGCGCGGCGTCGCCGCCAATCCAAACCTGACCTTGAGTGAATTTCTGGAACAAGTGGCCCTCGTATCTGAAACCGACAACCTGGAGGATGCGCCCAACTCCACCACGCTGTTGACCTTGCACGCCGCTAAAGGGCTGGAATATCCGGTTGTCTTCATTACCGGCTTAGAAGAAGGGATGCTGCCCCACAGCCGCAGTCTGGAGGACGCCGAAGAACTGGCCGAAGAGCGCCGTTTGTTTTACGTGGGCATCACCCGCGCCAAAGATCGCATCTACTTATCACATGCCTTCCGGCGCACTTTTTACGGTACCACAGAAGCAGCCACGCCTTCCCGCTTCCTCATGGATATTCCCGAGGAGCTGACCACCGGCAGTAAACCCAAACGCCGCCGCGAAGAAAGTAAAAGCCGCGCCAGCAGTTGGAACCAGTCAACGCCCTCTTGGGCTTCTAGCCAGGGCAGTTCGTCGAGTTGGTCATCAAGTAAAACGGCCACAGGTGGCAGTCAGTCATCCTACAAAAAATCGACGTCCTGGTCTGAACCGGAACGCAAACCATTACCCAAACCGCGCTATCTGGACAACAGTCGCGAGGAGCCGCCACAACCCACGCTGGCCGAGCCAAAGTACCGAACCGGTCAAAAAGTGCGACACAACAAATTCGGTGAAGGTATCATCATTGAAAGCAAAGTAACGGGAAATGACGAAGAGGTAAGTGTGGCGTTTACCGGAATCGGCATCAAGCGGCTGGCAGCCAGTTTTGCCAAACTTGAAATCCTGGAGTGACGGGTCAATCAGTGAACAGTAAACAGTAAACAGTTTACAGTGGACAGTTATCCGTACTGTAAACCGTACACTGTACACTGTAAACTGGACCCTGTAAACTGGACACTGTAAACTGGACACTGTAAACTGGACACTGTAAACTGAAATGCACTACATCATCGACGGCCATAATCTCATCGGTAAAATGCCCGACATCTCGTTAAAAGACCCTGACGACGAGGTGAAACTGGTGCTGCGCTTAAAGAGTTGGACGGCCGAAAGCAAAAAACGGCAGGTCACGCTTTTTTTTGACGGCGGCACGCTGGGCAGCCACCTCAATCGTTTGTCCAGCTCCAATTTGAAGGTAATTTTTGCCACATCCGGCAAAACGGCCGATTCTTTGATCATTCGCCATCTGCGCCAACTGAAGAATCCCCGTGAGTACACGTTGATTACCAGTGACCATGAAATTATCAACGCGGCCAAATCGCTGCGCATCCACACCATGTTGTCTGAAGAATTTATCGAGCGCATGGGGTTTGTGTTTAAGGAGCCAGAAGAGAAGACGAAGAAGCGGGAAACGGCCGTTTCCCCCCCGCCTCCCGAAAAATCCGATAATCCAACCGTGAACGAAGCCGAAATCCAGGAATGGCTCGACCTGTTTGGTCCCGCCCCTGAGCCGCCCAAACCCAAAACCAAACCACGCCAAACGGCGCCGCCACCAGCGTCCCCGCCCGCTCAGAAACAAGTAAAATCCAGACCCCTGCGCACGCCCAAAACCGATGAAAACGCCCACCTTGACGCCGACGAAATAGACGCCTGGTTAAATCTATTCAAATCAGATGACAACTAGGGCATTTCCTTGAAAATTCATGGAAACTGGCTGATTCGCCCTGGACAAGCTTGCTGGATTGTTGTATCATTTGACTAACTTTAGCTAGGTTAAGAGGAACTCCTCCCCCCCCAAACTGGCACGAGAGAAACGCGACTGGAACAACCCTAGTTAAAGCCAGGAAAATGCCTGCCCCCCCTCGATTGGGCATTGACCGAAAGGTCCATCTGTACTGCCCTCCTGGTACGTGGACAGACCGCCCCCCTTGGGGGCGGTTTTTTTTGCCGGGAACCTTTTCCCCGCCCCCTGCGTCATGATCAATGCGCCGCGCATACATCTATCCCTAATGGAGGACAATTATGATTCACAAACGAATTTGGACATGGGTATTGATCATTGGCATAACGGCCGTTTTGGCCGCCTGTGGTGGCAGTGCTGAGCCAGAAACAGTGGAAACCACCCGGATAGTGACAGAGTCCCAAGATTCTGCCGTTGAGGAAGCCGCCGAATCCGCTTTGGAACCCCCGCTCGCCACCGGCAGCGAAGGGCTTGGCGACGAACCGCCGCCCCCAGAAACAGGCGAAAAGGTGAAAGTAACCAGAGCTGCCACTGAACCAACAGGCGGCGAAGCGCCTGCCGTAGAAATAGCGGACGCCGCCCGCGTAGAAAGCGAGGGGGTGGCAGTCTCTCCGCTGCCCGCCTCAACCTTCAGTGCAGCAGAACCGGACCGCGCCGCCGGAGAACCGGCAGCCGCCGCTCTCACATTGGACCAAAACAGCCGCCTTACGGCCGGAGAAGTGGACGATAATGCCGAATGGGATGACTATGTGCAATACTTGCGCAGCTACCAGGGCGCGGCCGTCATTCCTGTGGATGTCAGCGACCGGCGCCAGATTTGGGTGCAAGACAACCAGGGCAATCCGGTTGTCGGGCGTGAGGTGCAAATCCTGGCAAATGGCGCAGTGACGGCCAGTTTACGGACGCACAGTGATGGTCGCGTTTATTTTTTCCCACGCGCTTATCCCACAACTGCCGATGAATATCAAGTGAGCGTATCTGGCTCCGCCAACGGTGAGCGCCTGGTAATCCCGGCTGACACCAGCCAGCGCGAATGGTTTATCACGCTGCCGGAAGGCGCAAACAGAGATGCCGCTGTCAACCTGGATGTTCTCTTCCTCATAGACGCCACCGGCAGCATGTCGGATGAAATCAATCAGCTCAAAGACAACATCCAGGCCATTTCTGCGCGCATAGACGCCCTGCCGTCACAGCCAGACGTTCGTTTTGGCATGGTCACTTACCGGGATCGCGGCGACGAATATGTGACACGAGTCACCGACTTCACGCCTGACGTGGACGACTTTGCTGACGTTTTGGCCCAGGTGCGGGCTGATGGCGGCGGCGACTATCCCGAGGATTTGAACGAAGCCTTGTCAAACGCCGTTCACAAACCGGAATGGCGCGTCAACGACAGCGTCAGCCTGATATTCCTGGTGGCTGACGCCCCGCCCCATCTGGATTATGGACAACAAAACCATTACGCCTACGAAATGCTGCAATCGGCGCAGCGCGGCCTCAAAATATATCCCATCGCCAGCAGCGGGCTGGATTCTCAGGGAGAATATATTTTCCGGCAGTTGGCGCAGGCAACCGGTGGGCGCTTTATTTTCCTGACTTATGGGGCGGAAGGGCCAGGCAGCACGGGCACGGAAACGAACTTCGAAGTGAGTGACTATACCGTGTCATCATTGGATGATCTGGTAGTGAAGATTGTAGAAGAAGAATTGGCGCCTTTGAACAGGTAAACAAAAACGGCCGTTTCCCCTACACCACAGCGGGAAACGGCCGTTTCTTATCATCATCCAAAAATTTACATGTCGTCAGGAGGCGACTTTTCAGTTGGGATATCCCCTGATTTTTCTGCTGGCGCAAACTTAACAGCCAATTCACTTAATCCTTCACTCAACCAGCGCAGCCCTTCGACAATCCCTTCACGAGCCTTCTGCCCGATTTCGCTCTCTTCTACTTTAGCTTTGGCCCCGACTGCATCCTCTTTCAATTTATTGGTGGTTTCGCTGGCTTTAACCTCATGCAAAACCTTATCGATTTCAGCCACAAAAGAGCGAACGCCTTCACGCACTTCTTGCTCAATCCGCTTGCGTTCTTCGCTTCCCCAGGCGGTTTGCAGCGTCTCGCCTAATTGGTGGCCTAACTTCTGGAATTCAGCCGCCACATCATGCCCGGTTCCTGTCTTGGTATCCAGGTCTTCTTCTTCGATGACAAGCCGTTCTACTTTTTCTCCTGCTTTCAAATCTTCAATACTAGGATTTTGTTCGTCGGTCATTTTAAAAACTCCTTCGCAATTCGTAACTGCCAATCGTGGCAGGATACGAGCATTATATTTTTCCTAAAAAACTATCCCCTATACGCGCGTAAATGTTGATAGTTGCAGGACAAACGGTCTAGTTCTGGACGCGCTTCAAGGTCCAATCATCCATAAACCAACCATCATTTAAAATGGCATGGTTCCCCCGCATTGCCGCCCCTATGCGAACCTGTTGGGCTTGTTCCACTATAAACGTATGCGTCAATACATTTTTCCGGCCATATGTTGTCCCCATCCAGCCAGTCGCGCCTGGCGCGATAAACCGGAATTGGCCGGTAAGCGGATCGTCCGCCCAAATTTTCATGTCATTTTGAAAATCCATATACAAATCCGGGTACACTTGAATTTCCAAAACATACTTTCCTGGCTCCAAATAAACATCCCGAAAAAGCTTAAAGCTAATGGCTCCATTTCCCTTAAAAATCTTGACGGTATGAGCGCCATCATAAATGTACAGGGCGTGTTCGGACGCTGGCAGAAATTCCGCAGGCAAAACCCTCGTTTCAGGCCGCTGGTACACATCCCATACCTCTGATCCGAAACCAGTAGCGCTCTCATCCCATTCAAAAACCCAACCCACCGGCAGTTGTAGTTCCGGAATGCCCCACATGTTATAGTGCCCTTCTTCAAACGAGCCATTTGGCAGCAAATTCACACCCAGGACCGGCTCCGGCGGCGGGCCTGAATTTGTGGGCAAAGGCGGCGGTTCAGGCGCTGCTGGCTCAAGGGTTACTGGCACAGGTGTTTGCATGAGCAGTGGGGTTGGTGAATTTGCAGGCGTTACAGTGGGTGGCAACGTGGGGAAAGGCGTATCCGTGGGTCTCGGCGTTCGCGTGGGCGCGGGAGAGGCAGGTGGGCCAGCGGTTGGCAGAGCAGCCGCAGACATTGGCGTCCAGGTCGGCGGCACAGCCTGTGTCGTTGTTTCTACTGCATCTATTATCGGCTCGGCGGTTGGCGCCAGACTGGCGGGTGTCGGCATCACATTTTCAGGCCGACAGGCCATCAAACCAAACAAAAACAACACCATCAACAAGCTAATAATCTTGATAAGGCACCTTCGGGAGTTGGGATAGGCGTGGATTTTACCACTTGATTTGAAGTCCATGATAGGACAGATTGTAAATACCCGTTTTTAGATGGTCAAATCCATAACTTGAGATAAAATCATAGTTTGGGAAACGTCGGCTAAATATTTAACGCAGTCAAGACACGTATCCTCGGAAATTTATCCCCGACATGACCGATTTACAATAGAGATTTTTGGCACAGGAATAGGATGAATCCTCAGGTGTCAATCCCATTTTGCTTATATAAAGGTTTATTCGTATGCAACCAACTACAGATTTTACGGGCTTAACGATGCCGGTTTTTACAGCCTTTGGCTGGGCAGGTGAAGAAACTGCAATCAAATTTGCGCTGTCGCAACTGGAACTTTTTATCAGCGAGTTACACCATACACTGCCCCGACCCATTAGAGACCGGCTTTCTTTTTATGGGCTTAATGATGAACACCAGGCGGTTTACCTGGCGGCGAAGGAATCTGTTTTTGATGATGCGTATATTACCTTTTTTGCCCGCCCCATGAGCCTGGAAATGCAGTTCGCTGTTGAAGGCTCTGCACTTCTCAACAAGGCGTTTAAATACGCAGAAAACCAACCAGCTCTATGCCATAGGCTTATTACGGAGCTAGGACCAGAGTGGACGCTCCGCCTGCAACAGTTACAAGTTGACGAAGATTCAGGCGAAGTCACCCATTACCAGGATATTTTCAAGGATACCGTGGCAAATCTGGATGAAAATACAGCCGTGGAGTTATTTAACAAAGCAGCGTATTTAAACAGCGACGAGCGTTGGCAAGTTCGTTTCTTCATGAGCAAACGGTTTGATTCGGAACGGGTTGCCGCTATGGGGCTGACGATTGTGCAGGTGATGAGTGAACAAGTGGCGACACTGATGCCCTTGTATGATTTCCTGACAGGCAAGGAGAAAACCAAGACCAGTCGGGCAAAGAGTAGAGCAAAGACAACGGCCGTTGCCGAAGCCTTCCCCACCCTTTCCAAAGATGACACCGTGGAAAATATGTTCACCTATATGGCAGAACTCAAACCCCTTCATCTTCGCCGGGGATTCGTCAACATGACAGCCAAACATTGGCCGTTTTTTCAGACCAATTCCCGTACTGAAACACGCCCGGTCACAGTCTACTACGAAGGTATCTATAACAAAGAATGCGCCGTGTGGCGCCTGCTGCCACACGATCAGGCCAGGCTGGTTTTAAGCCCCGCCGTCCATGAGTGGTTGGAAGACAACTTCAAAATTGGGGAATTCGTCGAAATTACGGCACGCAAAATGAATGGCGACGAAATCCAACTTTCTCTCAGACACTCCAGTCAACCCTCTGAATAAAACAAAACTGTCATCAGAGATGATGTTTAACCAGCAAATACCATCACACTCCAGTAATTTCCTAATTTTGTGGGCACATCAGTGCCCACTTCTTGCTATAATAGCAAACAACAGCAACCGATTTTCTTTTATCATGGGAGAAACACGATGGATTTAGCGACCGTTTCAAACGATTTAGACTGGCAGCCATCACCCATCCGTTCCATCGAAGATACTGGTCTTACTACAAGCTTCATTCAGGATCTCATCTTAAAACTCATGTATTTACGCGGCCAACTCACTGGTCGTGAAATTGCTGACGCGATCCATCTACCCTTCACAGGCGTTGTCAGCCCCACCCTCGACTTCCTCAAACGAGAGCAAATGTGCGAAGTCAAAGGCTCCGGCGGCCTGGGCGCCGCCAGTTATGAATATGCCATCACCTCCAAAGGGGCCGCACGTGCCCGAGAACAAATGGAACGCACCGCTTATGTGGGACCAGCTCCGGTGTCTTGGGATAACTACATAGCAGCTATCGAAGCCCAAAAAACCAAAAAACTGACCGTCAATCCCACCATCATGAAAAAATCTTTGTCTCATCTGATTATGGAAGACTCTGTGTTCTCCAAAATCGGACCGGCGGTTAATTCCGGCAAATCTATGTTTTTGTATGGGCCGCCAGGGAATGGCAAAACGACCATTGCTGAAGCTATCGGCAAAATGATACTTAAAAACGATATGTACATTCCGTACGCCGTTGAAGTAGATGGTCAAATCATCAAAGTGTTTGATGAGATCAACCACGTCGCAGTCACCGAAACGACCTCTGGTCAGTCGAGTACGGGAGCTTTATCGGCCAAACGGCTTGATGAGCGCTGGATTCGCATCAAAAGACCCGTTATTATGGTTGGTGGTGAGTTGACGTTGGATGGGCTGGATTTGAAGTTTGATCCGACTAACAAATATTACGAAGCGCCATTCCAGATGAAGGCAAACGGGGGCATGTTCCTTATCGATGACTTCGGCCGGCAGCAAGTACGCCCGCGAGACTTGCTCAATCGCTGGATTGTGCCCATGGAAAAAAACATCGACTTCCTGACACTGCACACCGGCCGTAAACTGGAAGTCCCCTTTGCCGTTCTCATTGTTTTCTCCACAAATTTGCCGCCACGCGATCTTGTTGACGAAGCCTTTTTACGCCGTATCCGGCATAAAATTGAAGTTACCTCGCCCACTTTTGACGGATATCGGGACATCTTCAAAGTCATCTGCGAAAAACGGGGAATCCCTTATGATGAGAAGGCTGTCCGGTATCTCCTGCAAGAGTATTATGTTAAGCAAAATCAGAAACTGCGCGCCAATCATCCCCGCGATCTGATTGATCAAATCATGGATATCGCTGATTATCTGGGCCAGGAACCCCGTTTAACCAAGGAAATGATCGATAGAGCGACGGACGCCTATTTTGTCAATCTATAGCTGATTCAGGCACAGTTTACCCTGATCAACCGACATGGAAAGGGAGTGTAAACTTGGACTGGTTTAGCAGTGTATTGCCGCTCATTATTGGGCATCGTGGTGCCAGCGCCGACGCGCCGGAGAACACTTTGTCGGCATTTGGCCTGGCTATGGAGCAGGGCGCCGATGGCATTGAGTTCGACGTGCAGCTTTCCGCAGATGGCTGGCCCGTGGTGATACATGACTCCTTGGTAGATCGGACGACAAATGGCAAGGGGAAGGTGTCTGAACTGACCCTGGCAGAATTACAAGCCCTGACAATTGAGTCTAAAGAAAAGATTCCCACATTGGATGAAGTTTTTGAGACGTTTGGCGCTCAAATTCTTTACAACGTCGAAGTGAAAGACATGAGTTTCAGGGATCGGGGCCTGGAAGCAGCTATTGCGGACCGCATTCAAGCGTTTCATCTGGAAAACGCTGTTCTCATTTCTTCATTTAACCCTTTTTCTCTTAAACGAATGCGCCGACATCTCCCAAAACCAACGCCTCTGGCTCTACTGCGCGCTAAGGGTGTGGCTAAATATACATATCTCTTGGGAGACGCGGACGCGGATCATCCTCATCATCAGTTGGTCGATGCAGGCTACATGACCTGGGCTGAAAAGCGTGGGTATCGGGTGAATGTTTGGACGGTAGATGAACCTGATGAGGCGCGCCGCCTGGTTAATTTAGGCGTCCATGGTTTGATCACAAATAAACCGGCATTTTTGCGCTCTTGTTTAAGCGCGCATTTGTAGATTGAGTCATCCAGCAGCAATAACCTGGGGGTTGGTGATTGGCGGCTAGACAGCGGCGAATGAAGGAGGTAAAGGACTGGGCAACAAACGCACCTTAAACATGAAATAGAGGCTTTCTCAAGGAAGGATTCTCATGAAAATCAAGGTCATTTTAAACCCATACGCGAATCGATGGGGGGCAGGTGAACGTAAGGACATGGTGGAATCTGCGCTAAATGAGGCAGGTCTGGATTATGTGCTGGCGGCAACAACAGGACCGGGTGAAGGGATCCGGCTGGCAGCAACGGCCGTTTCCGAGGGGTTTGACGCCGTGATAGCCGCCGGGGGGGATGGGACTATCAGCGAAGTAGTCAATGGTCTGATAACGGCCGTTCCCCGCGAAGACCCCACCCTGCCTCTAGGCGTCATGCCCATCGGCTCGGCCAATGATCTGGCCAAGATGATGGGGCTGCCCCTGGATCTGCCTGCCGCCGCCCGGTTGATCGCCACAGGCCATACCACACGTTTTGACGCCGGCTGCGTGCAATACGACGGCAAAACCCACTACTTCGCTAACAACAGCGCCATCGCCATGGAACCCATGATCACTCTGGAACACATGAAAATCAGCCGCATTTCCGGAGAAGCCCGCTACTACGTGGCCATCCTGAAAGGCGTCATTAAATTAAAAGCATGGCGCATGTCTATCCAATGGGATGATGGGCAGTATGTCGGCCCCACGTATTTGCTTTCCGTGTGCAACGGACCGCGCACCGGCGGCATGATGATTGCGCCGGGCGCGTTGATGGATGACGGCTATTTCGACATCGTACTGGCGCCGGAAGTGCCCAAGACCACCGTCATCAACTTCCTGCTCAAGCTGACGAAGGGAACCCATGTACAACACCCGGCCGTCACCTTCACCCGCACCA
>JAWOGU010000322.1:0-16632 GCA_046496595.1 Chloroflexota bacterium | reverse complement strand
AGCGCCGCCAGGGCATCCCGCAGGGCCGGCTGCGGCGGCACTTTGGGAATGCCCCATCCCTCCACGACCGCTTTGACATATTGGCCTGTGCCGCCTACCAGGATGGGTAAACGGCCGTTTGCCTGCACCGCCGTTATCCTGTCATACGCCAACTGCTGGTACTCCCCCAGCGTCAACGTCTCGTCCGGATTACAAATGTCGATGAGATGGTGGGGAACCTGCGTTTGCTCGGCCGCGGTGGGTTTGGCCGTGCCAATGTCCATGCCCCGGTAAAACAAACGCGAATCGGCGGAAATGATCTCGCCGTTAAACTGCTTTGCCGCTTTGAGAGAGAGCGCCGTCTTGCCAACGGCCGTTGCCCCCACAATCACCAGCAGCCTCTCGCCTTCATCCTTCATCCTTCCGCTTTTATCCTTCCCTACCACCCCAACACCGCATTGGTGATATGCTCGCAGCGCAGCAGCTTGCCGCTCTCATCCAGTTCCACCGCTACCAGATCAATGCGCCAATCCACGTCCAGGTTTTGCTCCTCCAGGTACAACTGCGCCAACTGCACCAATTTTTTTTGTTTGGGGCGTGTTAACCCCTCTTCCGGCGACCCCAGATTTTGCCCTTTGCGCGTTTTCACCTCCACAAAGACCAGTTCTGCCCCGGCTTACGCGATCAAATCGATTTCGCCCCGGGCGCAGCGCCAGTTCCGGGCCAGAATCCGGTAGCCCTGGGCTTCCAGGGAATGCGCCGCTACCGATTCGCCCCAGGCTCCCAGCCGTTTACGTCCGTCAGCCATTGGCGTCCAGTTCTTCTTCTTGTTCCGCAATTTGGGTATCGTCTTCGCTGGTATACCACCTCATGGCGCCGCTCAACGGTCCGGTACCCGCCTTCTCGCCGCGAATGAGCGCCGACAACTGGTCGAGTATGGGCAGCCATTTCTCTTCCTGGCGCATCCAACGGCCGTGCCGCCGCTGGCGCAGCAGATCAGGCCGGGTTCCCTGCAATTTTTCATAGAGATCGAGGGTGAGACGCACGGTGCGTTTGATATCGAAACGGGCGCTGGCAGCCAGGGCATTCTGGCCCATCTGCGCCCGTATGGCAGGATTGAGCGCCAGTCCGACGATGGCGCCTGCCAGACCCGCAGCCGGGTCAGCCACCAGGAAGCCGGTTTCTCCGGGCTGCACGGTGTCGACCAGGCCAGGAGCAGCCGGGGCCGCCACCGGCAGGCCGGCAGCCATGGCTTCGATCACGGTGAGGGGATGGACTTCGGTGGTGGAGGCGGTCACGAAGAAATCGGCGGCTGCCAGGACGTTGGGAACTTCCGGGTAAGGGATGGCGCCCAAAAAATGGGTGAAGGGGGTTATGTCAAGTTCGGCGGCGTACTGGCGCAGTTCTGCTTCCAGTTCGCCCTGCCCGCCCAGGGCAAGATGCAGTTCAGGCACGACATTTCGCGCCGCAGCTATTTGCGCCAAGAGGGTGAACAGGTTCTTTTCCGGGGATAGGCGACCGGTGTAAATGGCGAGAACGGCCGTTTCCGGAATGCCCAGGTCTGTTTTGGTGCGCGGTGCAGCCGGGTGCTGGAACGGTTCCAGGGCAACGCCATTCTCTATCACCTCAATCGGACGGCGCACGCCAAAATTGAGCATCACCTGGCGCACGCTTTCAGAAGGGGTAATCACTACGTCGGCAAAGTCAGAGAATTCCGGCCAAATCTGACGCATCAAGGCGTCGGCGGCGGGCTGGGGGATGGATGTTCTGCTGCCGGTATAGAGGTCATAACGGGTATGGTTGGTGTATATCACCGGACAGTTGGCATAACGATGGGCCAGTTCCACACTCATAATCAGATGATGACAGTGCAAAATATCCATCTGATACATCAGTTTTTGCGCAGCCCGACTGTAACGGATGCTGAGGTAGTAGCCATCTTTGAATGGGAATGCCGGTGACCGGATAACGCCAGGCTCCTCGCCAGCCGGATCCGGTTGGCCCAAAGTGAAGATATATACTTCGTGGCCCAACGCTTCTAATTCTTTTTTGTAAAGAGCAACCATATGGGTCACGCCGTTAACAACCGGCTTGTAACAAGAAGTGACCATTCCGATTTTCATAAAAACCTATCCTGTGGCATGTGCCAGCAGCCAGCGGTGCAAATGAGACAGACCCAGGGTGCAGGCCCATTGATTGATGTTCTCAGGATGCCCGCCAAAAGAACGCTGTGTCACGGAAACGCCCTGCACGGACGACAAGAAGGCGCTCAACTGCACCCCGCCCTGCGCCTGGTTGCTGAACAACAACAGACTCAGATTCGTGCCATGCGTCACCCGCAACTGTTCCGCAGTGTGACGACACCATCGGGTAAAGTCATGATTTTCAATTAACAGGGGTATTTTCAAATATTCGGCTACTTCTGCCGGGGTATCAAGCGGCAAGGTATCGACGACGGCAGTGTGATTGGGCGATTGTTCAAGCGCCCGGGATAAGAAGCGGTTGGTGTGGCACTCGGCCACCACCAGCCGGTAAGCGCTCTGCCGCAGCATTTTGATGAGAACGGTTTCCAGCCGGTCGTTTCCTTCGCCATAGATATGATCGCCCAGACGGTAGCGTATTTTCTGGTTGAGGGCGGCGATTTGCGTTTCAATTTCGTCTTCGGTGTCGGCGTCTACTTGCAGGCGGATGTTGGTTTGACCGGCGTAGGAGTCGTAGGAGATGGTTTGATTGGGAGCCAGTTCCAGATCGCCCAACCGCTGGCGCATACTGCTTTCCATGAGGCCCACGGTGCGCAGCAAGACCCAGCCGGATTTGATTTGCTGCTGGCGCTGGAGGTAGGGGTAAACGGCCGTTTCCAAAATATAGGCCATCTCACGCCGATTCCCAGGCAAACAAAATAACAAACTTTCGGGAGTATCAATATAAAATGGCGTAGAGGTTCCCACCACCACGTCAATCGGCGTTGCCCCTACTACGACGTTGGCCTCAGCGTCGTAATCATGACCGGTCACGACAGCAGCAGCGGCTCTGGTAAAATCGTTAACGGCCGTTCCCAGCCCCCCAATCGTCATCACCACATCCGCCCGCGCCAGAGCCACGCGCAGCGCATCCGTAATCCTCTCCAGATTGTCGCCAACCGTCACCTTATAAATCAACTCAGCGCCAATCGTCTGCAAACTGCGCGAAATATAGGCTGCATTGGTGTCTAACACATCACTCATCAGCAGTTCGGCGCCAATGGATATCACTTCTACTTTCATCACTGCCAGACCCCAAAAACCACCCTATCAAAAACCGGCTGGATCAAGCCAAACCGGTATCATCAATCAATGCCTCAACGCGGGAAAACGGCAGTTGTCCTACTCTACATTATCTTTCTTAGATCGGGACAACATGAGCTGCAACTGCCGCACATTTAAATCTGTGTGGCGGATCTTAAAGGCCAGATCGGCCGCCAGGTTCTTCATCAACTTATAACCCAATTCAGGATACGTATCACACAACAACATCAAGCGTTCCCGCGAAATCATCAGCAGGTAGGTATTATCTTCCGTCACACGCACCGTCGCCGAGCGCGTGCCCTCGTCAACCAGGGCAATTTCGCCCGTCACCTGCCCCTGATACAGTTCCGTCAGCGATACCACTTGCGCCTCATCCCGCACTCCATCACCCACCAGACTAGGGCTGACCAAAATTTCAACTGCACCGCGCCCAATCACGTACAGCGATTTCGTGTTTTCATACTCACGCAGCACAATATCGCCCGCCTGGTGCGTGCGCGGCTCACAAATCGAAGCAATCAACTCCAACTGCGTGGGAGTAAAATCATGAAAAATCTCGGTAACGGATAATATCGCTACAATACTTGGCTGCATGGGGCGCCTCTAATTACGACTGATAATTCTTGCAGTTCCCGCCAGGAAATCCCTGGATTTCGTCTTAGACAATAATACAAGGAACTTTCTGAAAATGAATTGGTATCTTCTCGATATTCTGGGGGAACGAGGTCTGAGGCTGTCGAAGACCGTTGGTTTCGACAGCCTCAACCAACTCCGCCGCGCTTTTTTGAGAAGATACATGAATTAGACTAAAATTTTCTTCCCTGGCCCGCGATTCTAGCATAAAAAAAACGGGTAGCAATCATCAAGCGCCCCTTCAATCGCCCTATCTCATGACATCTATCACTTGACACTCCAATCAGAATCATTGAAACTTGACACATTCTGTTAAAGAAACTTGGCTCTTTAGGAATGCAGGGGGTTGACAATCATTGATGCGTGAAGCGTGATGCGTAACCAGATAGAACTCACGCATCACGTTTCACGTTAAACCCCATGAAATCCCAAAGACCCGGAAACTTATTTGACCCAGGAGTCTTCTCATGGATTACACCCCCTCTGAACTGATGATCATCAATGCTTCACGCGCCTTGCAAGGCAGCCGGGTGGTCTTTGTGGGTGTTGGCCTGCCCAACATTGCCTGCAATTTGGCCCGGCGCAGCCATTCCCCCGACATAGAGCTGGTATACGAAAGCGGCGTTTTTGGCGCCAGGCCCGCCCGGCTGCCACTGTCCATCGGCGATCCCACGCTAGTCAGCGGCGCTACCTCAGTCACCAGCATGACCGACCTGTTTATGTATTATTTGCAGGGCGGTCTGGTAGACGCGGCGCTGCTTGGCGGCGCTCAGATTGACCGCTTTGGCAACCTGAACACCACGGTTATCGGCGACTATGCCCGGCCCAAGGTGCGCCTGCCCGGTTCCGGCGGCGCCTGCGAAATTGCCATCAACGCCCGCCAAATCTTTATGATTATGCGCCTCAAAAAACGCGCTTTCCTGGAGAAACTGGATTTTATTACCAGCCCGGGGCACCTGGGCGGCAGTGAGCAGCGGGCGCAGCTTGGCATTCCCGGCAATGGCCCTTCTTTGGTCATCACGGATAAGGCGCTGTTCAATTTTGACAATCCGGAGCGGGAAATGATGCTCATTGAAACGGCGCCCGGTGAAACAGCCGAAAGCATTCAGGCGGAGGTGGGCTGGACGCTGCGCGTATCGCCTGATCTAAAGGAAATGGCGCCGCCCACAGCGGTGGAACTTGATATTGTTCGGTTGCAGTTGGATGTGGAGGGCCGGTACCGGTAACGGCCGTTTCCCCATGATCAACATGCAACACATTCCCACAACCCCGTCATATGAAAAGGCAGTGACAATGACCACCTTATACAATCACCCCCAAGGACACGTGTTTTACCGCAAAATGGGCCATGCCCGCCCCATGATTTCCCACGGAGAAGGTATTTACCTGTGGGATATAAACGGCAAAAGGTATCTGGACGGTTCCGGCGGCCCCCTGGTCGTCAACGTGGGCCACGACCGTTCTGAAATCATCGAAGCCATGCATAAGCAGGCCAAAACCGCCGCTTACGTCCACGCCACCATGTTCACCAGCCAGGTCATTGAAGATTACTCAAACGAACTGGCAAAAATCGTCCCCATGCCAGAGCCGCGCTTCTATTACCTCAGCAGCGGTTCCGAAGTCGTCGAAGGCGCCATCAAACTGGCGCGGCAAATTCAGATGGCTCGCGGCGAGCATCACCGCAACCTCATCATGTGCCGCTCTTTGAGCTATCATGGCATGACGATGGGCGCTCTCAGCGTCAGCGGGCGGCCTGCCCTGCGCACGCCTTATATGAGCATGATGCAAAACATGCCCCACATCCGCCACCCCTATCCCTACCGCTTTCCGGCAAACGGCCGTGAACTGGCGGACCGCCTGGAGGAATCCATTCTGGCTTACGGGCCGGAAAACGTGGCCGGTTTCATCGCCGAACCGATCAGCGGCGCCAGCCTGGGCGCGGTCATACCGCCAGACGAATATTGGCCGCGCGTTCGGGAAATTTGCGACGAGTACGGCGTGCTGCTGATCGCCGACGAGGTACTGGTTGGCATGGGGCGCACCGGAAAATGGTGGGCCATCGACCACTGGTCGGTAAAACCAGACATCCTGGTCACCTCCAAAGGAACCGCCAGCGGCTATTTCCCCCTGGGCTGGATCGCAGCCAGAGGCAGCGACGTTGACCAAATACACCAGGCTCTAGGTGACTTTAATCATGGGGGCACTTACAGTCATCATGCGGTGGGCGCCGCCGCCGGTTTGGCTACCCTCAACATCATCCAACAGGAAAATTTAATTGAAAATGCAGCGAAATTAGGCCCCTATTTCGACAAAAAACTGCACCACACCTTTGCCCATCACCGTCATGTGGGCGATATTCGCGGCCGCGGGTTGTTTTGGGCATTGGAATTTGTGATCAACCGCACGACCAAAGAACCCTTTCCACCAGCAGAACACATCGCCAGCCGCATTGTAGACCGCGCTTTTGAACTCGGTTTAATCATCTACCATTCACAGGGCTGCGCCGACGGCGCCAAGGGCGACATTATCATGTTGGGGCCGCCGTTGATCATTACCCAAGAACAAATTGACGAGATGGTAGATATGTTGAAAACGGCCGTTTTCGACATCCTCCCCGCCTCCCACACCTAAAAAAGCCGGTCCAACCTGACATCGTGATGAAACATGAAGCCGTGAGGCGTGAGTAAGAAAACTCACGCCTCACGCTTCACGCCTCACGTTTCTTTGCCCATTCTGAAACTCACCCTGTTTTTATGGTAGTCATAAGAAAGTTCGGCTATGCTATAATCCAGATTAATCTGACAGCAGCCATTCACCTGATTCTGAAAGCGCATGACATTACTGGATCAAACCATTCAACTTCTAAGCGGATCGCCGGGAAACATCCTGTACCATCTGGTCACTCTGTTCTCCCTACAGATCATTTTCGCTTTGTCGCTCATGCAGTGGCGTCGAGACAAGACAGACCAGCTCATGCGGCGCTCCCTGTGGGCGTCTGGCATTATTTTCTTGGGACGGCTGGGGCTGCTGCTGGCAGGGCTGGCTGTCGCTAACAATCCGGCAACGGCCGTTTCTGTGCTGCCTCCCCTGGAACAAGCCCTCAACACCGCCACCGCCCTGCTCATCGTCTGGGCGCTTATCCCACAGCCAGACAGCCTGCGCTACCTCAGCGATACCCTGGTTATCATCGCGCTGCTGGTCATCGGCGTCATGTACATCTTCTTTGCCCAAACCTGGCCCGACATGGCCCTATCCGGCACGCCCTACAACGAAACCACCCAGGCCGCCGTCTGGACCACCAGCCAGTTGATGATTCTTGTGCTTGGCGTCGTGCTCACCAGCACAAACCGCGCCTTATGGTTGTCCCTGCGCCAGATCATCCCCCTCGTCCTTCTGGCTGCTTACGCCATTCACCTCTTTAGCAATCCGGACCTGATCAGCACCCAAACTGACATCGCCGCCTGGATTCGTCTCGGTTATCTCGTCGCCTTTCCGCTGTGGGCTGTCTTTATCTATCGGCACAGCTTGAGCAGCCTGCTCGCCGCTGCGCCCGCTCACCTTCATGCGGAACACAGCACCGCCGCCCTCATCGACCTGTCTACCCAGGTCATCAGTTCCTTGCAAACACCAGAAAACATCAATAATGCCATCCAGATGGTCGAACGCCTGCTGCCCGCGCCCTATATCGGCCTGGCTGTTCGTCCGGAAAACGCACGCGGCCAACTGCTGGTCACCAGCAACCGGCATGTCCGCGCCCAAGACAGCCGCCCCAACTGGCAGATCAACCTGGATGAGTGGCCCGCCTTTCAACAGGCGCTCATGGAAAATCTGATCATCGAACTCACGCCGGATGGTTTGGGTGCGCGGCAGCTTCGCCTGTGGTATGAAGAAATGGGCATAGCGCCGCAGGGACCCCTGTTGATAGAACCCCTGTTTGCCGAAAAAACGGCCGTTGGTCTGCTGCTGCTCGGCGGTAAACGCGGCGAAACCGGCTGGTCAGACAGCCACAAAACAGTGGCAGCCTCCCTGGCTGCCTATTTTGCCCAGGTACTGCACAACAGCCATGCCTTCAACCACGCCGCCGATCAGATCGCCGTCTCCCCGACCATCGCCGAAACGCAGCACATCAGCGGACGGCTCATTACCCTGGAAGACGAACGGGATGGCCTGCAAACGCAGCTAGACACCGCCTCCGCCCGCCTGCTCCAGGCAGAAACCCAGGCCGCCAAATCCACCAAACAAGCCCGCGACCTGGCCGCCACCCTGGCAGAGTTAAACCAGCTCAATCAAGATGAGCGCGTCGCCAAATTAGAGAAAGAAATTGAAACCCTGCGCGAATCCCTCATCGAAGCGGAAGAAGCCATGGCTTTGGCCGCTGCCGGAGAGCGCGGTCTCAGCACTGAGTGGATCATGACCGCCCTCACGCGCTACTCCAGCCAGCTTGAAGCCGCTCAGGCCCACATTCAAAACATGGAAGCCGAGCTGATGCGCCGGGAACGCGGCGTCACCGATGAACTGGTAGTATCGCTGGCTCAGGAACTGCGCACACCCATGACCTCCATCGCCGGTTACACCGACCTACTGCTCAGTGAAATGATCGGCGTGTTGGGTGAAAAACAGCGCGATTTCTTGCAGCGGGTTAAGGCTAACGTGGAACGCATGGACGCCTTCCTGGACCTGATTGTGCAGCTCACCACAGCCGGTGAAGCCACCGATAGCAACAGTAAGGATCAGATAGACGTGCAAACTGTGCTGGAAACGGCCGTTACCACCGTCATCACTCAAATCCGTGAAAAAAATCTGCACCTGGACCTGAACATCCAGCCAGACCTGCCCGCGCTCACCATCAACCGCGAAGCCTTGCAGCAAATCTTGAACACCCTCATGGGCAACGCCTGCCAGGCTTCCCGGCAGAACTCACGCGTTGCCATCTACGCCAGCACAAGCCAGATAAACCCACCCGCTCATAACGGCCACCACGAGCCTCTCACCTTTATGCACCTGGCGGTCACCGACAGCGGCGGCGGCATCAGCATAGACGACCGCTCCCGCGTTTTTGACCCGCAGCACCGCGCCGACCATGCACTCATCGACGGTTTGGGCGACACCGGCGCCGGTTTAGCCATTACCCGCACCCTGACAGAAGCCAACGGCGGCCGAGTCTGGATCGAGAGCGACATGGGCGTTGGCAGCACCCTATCGATCCTCTTCCCCGTAGCCCCGGAAGCGGCCAACGGCAGTGCATCTCATGAATGAGCAAACGCAGCCGTCTGACTGGCGCGTCAATGTGCTGCTCACCGGCGGCGTGATGCTGGCGGTGTTGATGGCGCTGCTTATGGCGCAGGTAGACGGTTTGCAAATCCGGCTGCATCCCACGCCTGAATTTATAGCCCTCGCGCCAGCTGCGGTTGAAGCCTTACCGGAAGCTACCTTACCGGCGGCCGTCCCGCCCACCGTCACCGCCACGACAACGGCCGTTCCCCTGCCAACCAGCACCGTGCGCACGATGGCCGTTTCCCTGGTACCCCGCTGCGGCGCCGTGCCCGCCGACTGGGCGCCCTATCAGGTCCGCGCCGGGGACTCCTTGCTTTCGCTCTCCGCTATTTCCGGGACCACCCCCACCGCCATCGTCAAGGCCAACTGCATCCAGAACGAATTTGTCTTTGAAGGCATGATCATCTTCCTGCCGGTGCGCCCGCCCACCCTGGCGCCCTGCGGACCGCCAGCGGCCTGGGTGCGCTACGTGGTGCAGTTTGGCGATACACTGTCTTCATTGGCGCGGCGCACGGGCAGTTCTGTGTACGCCATCATGCAGGCCAACTGTATGGACAGCACCTACCTCACCGCCGGGCGCACCATTTATCTGCCGCGCTACCCTTACACCACGCCGCCCATCGCCACCAACCCGCCACTGCCCACTCACACCAGCACGCCCACGCTGACCGCTACACCTATCCTGGTCTCACCGACAGCCTCGGCAACGGCCGTTGTCTCTCCATCCCCCACCGCCACCATCCTCTTCACGGCTACTGCCACCAGCACCGCCACCCCGCTGCCCACCGATACACCGACTACGACGGCCATCCCCAACACGCCCACCAACACCCCGGAACCACCCACCGCCACGGCCACAATCGCTCCAACTGCCACTCACACCCCGGAACCGCCCACCGCCACAGCGACAATACCGCCATCCGCTACCCCTGAACCGCCCACGGCAACTTCCCAGCCGCCCACGGCAACGGCCGTTCCCAGCGCCACGCCCTAAACTTCATCCCTTCATCCATTTCTACCCAACGCATTGGCTACGTGATGCACCAGACGCTCCGCAACGGCCGTTTTGCTCATCAGCGGCATCTCCTCCAACACCCCCGCTGAACTGAGCAGCACCACCCGGTTCGTATCCACGGCAAAACCGGCGTCGCTTTCCAGCACGTCGTTCACCGCAATCAGATTCAGCCCCTTACGCAGCAGCTTCTGCCGCCCATACTCAAAGGCGTCGTGCGTCTCGGCCGCAAAACCCAATGAGACACGCGGAAAGCCTGTTCTTTCGCGCTGTTCCTTGACCGCGCTCAAAATGTCCAGCGTCACTTCCAGGCCAATCGCCAGACCCCAATCCCCTTCCGTTTCCGTTTTTTTGATCTTGCGCTCAGAGCGGCTGCCCGGCCTAAAATCAGCCACCGCCGCCACCATAAACAAGGCGTCGGCGTCCTGCACGGAGGTCAACACCGCCTCAGCCATCTCATCCGTCGTCTGCACATCAATACATTTCACGCCCCAGGGAATCGGCTCACTGATCGGACCGGCAACCAGCGTCACCTCCGCGCCCGCGTCCAGCGCCGCCTGCGCCACCGCCAACCCCTGCTTGCCCGTGGAGCGATTGCTGATAAAACGCACCGGGTCCAACGACTCGCGGGTCGGCCCCGTACTCACTACCACTTTACATCCCGCCAGTGGTCCATTTTTTGCCAGGATGGCGCGGGCGTGGGCCAACAGTTCTGGCGGTTCCGCCATCCGCCCCAACCCGCTCAGGCCAGACGCCATGCGCCCTTCCACCGGACCGGCAAACGTAACGCCTCGTTCAGCCAGCAACGCCAGGTTTGCCTGTGTCGCCGGATGTTCGTACATGCCGCCATCCATCGCCGGCGCAATCATGATGGGACAACGCGCCGCCAATGCCGTCACCGTCAGCAAATTGTCCGCCAATCCCTGCGCCAGTTTCGCCAGGGTGTGGGCAGTGGCCGGCGCCAGGATGAACAGATCTGCCGCCTCGCCCAGGCCAACGTGGCGTACATGATCGTCCAGGTCCCACATGGAGGTGTACACCGGTCGGCCTGTGACCGAGCGGAAAGTAAGCGGCGTGACAAACTGCTGCGCTGCTTCGGTCAAAATCACGTCAACCAGCGCGCCCGCCTGAGTCAATTTAGAGGCCAAATCGACCGCCTTGTAACAGGCGATGGAGCCGGTAACGCCCAATAAAATTCGTTTTTCGTGAAAGAGTTTGATTGTCTGCATGTCGCTCTATCCTTTTTGATGACGAAACAGGTATAGTGCCGTAGTTTACGCGCTACCCGGAAAAACGTAAACTCGCCGGTTAGATTGGTCCAATCTGCGCACGTAAGAGCATCTCATGAGTCTGTTGGCTCACCGGGTCCACTCTGCGCTACAATTTTCCCATCCCGATTGATAGAGGCTGACGCATGGTTGATAAACAGCAGGAACCACCGGAAGGCAAGCCATCCAAACCGGAAGAAAACAAACGCAATACGGAACACAAGCTGCGGATGCGCTTCGATTGGAACAATTTGATTGAAGACCTGATTGAGGAAGGCCGCCGTCAGGGGCAGTTTGACGACCTGAAAGGCAAAGGGAAACCGCTAAACCTGAACCGGAACCCGTTCAGCCAGGGAAACGAGCTGGCCAACAACCTGCTAAAAGAAAACCAGTCACTGCCCGTCTGGCTGACGCAGCGGAACGACATCCGGGACAAAACGGCCGTTCTGCGTGAACGCATCAGCCGGACCTGGCGGCGTTTTGACCAGGAGTACCGATTTGTGCAGGACGCTGGGGCGCGCGGCAGCCTGGAAATTGCCTGGGATGACGAGATCAAGAAGTGGGAAGTTGAAATCGTGGCGATTAACAAACTCGTTGACAACTACAACATCAAACGGCCGGTTAACAATCTGGAACTGTTTAAACTGCGCCTGGATGATGAATTGGGCCAGGTTGGCGCTCGCCGGTTTTTGCGCCAGTTGGGCTGAGTTGCAGCGCCTATTTTTAAAAAATTAACCGCGGAGAGCGCGGAGGCGCGGAGATAAAAAGAGGGCTTCTCCGCGCCTCCGCGTACTCCGCGGTTAGTGGTTTCTTTATTCCTGCGCCGCTTCTGGTTGCGCCAGGGGCTGGGACGCAACGGCCGTTTTCTGGTGAATGTAGCAGTAGACAGAGCCGTCCAGGGAACGGTTCTTGCAGCGGCTGCCGTTTTTGGCAATGGCTTCACAGCGGTCTGCATCAGGGACAACGGCCGTTTTCCGGGGTTTAGCGTTGATTTCTTTCTGTTTTCCTTTTGCCAGCGCCTTGAGTTCTTCAAACTCCACGTAAAACCCATCAAGAATCTTATCCGGGTTAGGCACCAGACCCTTGTCCGCCATCACGCCGATAAACACCTTGTTGTTATAGCTCATAATGCTCAGGCCAATCGACACCCGCCCGGCTTGCGGCACCCAGGCCATGATGCTGTCCAGTTCCTTACCGGCGATGTAAAGGGTTGTTTGCGGGCCGGGCACATTGGTCATCACCACCGAGGCTTTACTGCCAAATAAATCGACCATGTGCGTCTGCGCTTCGGCCGGAGATAACCCAATCCCGGTCAAAATACCAAACGCCACTACCGCTTCCGGCGTTGATTTCAACTCTTCCATGCGGGTATGCACAGCCAGCAGCCGCTCCAGGGGATCTTCAATGCCCACGGGCAGCGTGGGATAGACAATGCCAAACTGGTTGCCCAAATCGGCCATTTTTTCCACCGGCCGGATGTTAACCGGCATGGCGGCGCGGAAACTGAGGCCGTTGACGTTCGCGCCGCGGTCGATCATGTAACGGCGCAGACCGCCGGTAAGCGCGGAAACCAGTACGTCATTAACCGTGCCGCCGCACATGTTTTTGATCTGCTTCACATCTGCCAGGGGCAGCGGTTTTGACCAGGAAACCTGCTTAGAAACGCCCAGCTTCCCTTTGAGGATGGTCTTGGGATCCGGCGTGCGCAGTACAAGGCGCCCGGCTGCCAGCGAGTAGTCGGCGCCTTGCAGCGCCAGGTCTACGGCGTGACCGGGATTGTTAATGGTTTCTCGCCCTTCTTGCACGAGGGCGCCGGTGACTTGACGGGTGGTGGTAACGGCCGTTGACGTGCCTTTTGCCAGCGATCCCAACAAACCCCAACGCGGCCGGGTTTGTTCTTCCTGCACTTCCTTCACTTCGGGATGATTCATAGAAGCTTCAGGAGAAATATCCGCCATAGACAACAAGACATGCATCAGGGCAATGCCGTCGGCAATCGCATGATGCAGCCGGGCCATAATGACAGTACCTTCCTGGTAGCCTTCAATGACATGGACCTGCCACAACGGTTTTGAGTAGTCAAGCGGCGTGGAGGCCAGATCGCTGATGAATTCTTGCAAGGCGGCGTAATCACCGGCGCCGGGTAAGGCGACGCGGTGGATATGGGCATTAATGTCGAAATGAGGGTCCAGTTCCCAGCGTGGTCCGGCAAACGGCCGTCGAATTTTGGGGTAGACGACGTGCTGGCGAAACCGGTCAAAGCGCAGCCAGCGATGAGCTACCACTTTCACAAAATCATCAAATTCAACGTTTTCCTTAAACAGCAGGATACCGTTAACCATCATCAAATTGGTGGGGTCTTCCATGCTCAACCAGGCTGCATCGACGTGTGAAAGCGGCGCATTCTTCACCATGACATCCTCCTCTATCCAGACTCTACTTCAAATTAAAGTGACAGTCACCTTAAAGGTGACTGTCACTTCTCATATACGTATACGATCTAACGATCTGCGTGTAACTGGCAGTACTTTGAACCTTCTAAAGAACGGTTGCGGCAGCGACGGCCGTTTTGGGTGACGGCATGGCAGCGATCAGGATCATCTTGGGGCGGCGGTGGAGTTGGGGCCGCGGCTTTTACCGCCGGTTCGGATGTTTTTTCGACCTGCTCAACCAGGTGCAGCAGAGTGTCGAACTCATCATAAAAGCCATCAATAATGAGGTCAGGGTCCGGTACCAGACCGGTATCGGTATTGACGCCCAGGAAAACCTTGTTGGCGTAACTCAAGATGCTGATGCCCAGAGCAACCCGTCCGGCCTGCGGCACCCAAAACATGATCTGGTCAATCTTCTTGCCGGCCAAGTAAAGCGGAATAGGCGGACCGGGCACGTTGGTCATAACGGCCGTTGCCTTACTAGCAAACATCGCCACAGACTGCGACTGTAATTCACTGGGCGACATGCCAATCGCGTTCAAAATACCAATCGCCACGGAAGCTTCCGCTGAATTTTTCAGCGCCATCATCCGTTTATGCACTTCTTGCAGCCGGTCGAACGGATCTTCAATGCCAACCGGTAAGGAGAGGTACACAATGCCAAACTTGTTGCCCAGGGTACCCATTTCATCTTCTTTGCGTAAATTCACCGGAATGGCTGCCCGGAAATTCAGCCCATCAACCGGGTGGCCTTTAGCCAGCATATAGCGGCGCAGCCCCCCTACCATGGCTGAGATCAAAACGTCGTTAACGGTGGCCCCCGTCACATTTTTAATGGCTTTGACATCTTTAAGCGCTAACGGCCGTGACCAGGCCGCCCGTTTAGACACGCCCAGCTTGCCCTTGAAGAGCGTCGGCGGATCCGGCGAGCGGAAGACCAGCTTGCCGGCGGCGACAGCCACGTCCGTGCCCTGCGCCGCCAGGTCAACCACGTGAGAAGGCTTGTGCAGCGTAGTCACAGATTCTTGCACCACACGCTTTGTGATGTGACGAGATGTTTTAAATATCGAGGACGTTTGCTTAAACAAGGAACCAACCAGGCCGCCAGGGGCGCCATCCACCTCTGCCGGTTTTTCAATGACGGGATGATTGAGCGACGCTTCGGGGGTCATGTCGGTGAGCGAGAGCAGCACATAGATGAGCGCCATGCCATCGGCCACAGCGTGGTGCAAACGCATAAAGACGGCGCAGCCCTCCCCATAATTTTCAATGATGTGCATTTGCCACGGCGGCTTGGTGAAGTCCAACGGAGTAGACATGAGATCGCTGACCAAGTCTTGCAAGGCTTCCTTATCTCCGGGAGCGGGCAGCGCAATGCGGTGTACGTGGGCGTTCACGTCAAAGGCTTCGTCGTCTTCCCAGTAGGGGGCAGCCAGGGGCAAACGGCTTTGCACGATGCGCTGCTTAAAGCGGTCGAACTTGAGGAATCGTTTTTCAAGGACGGTATGGACATCTGCCAGGTTAAGCGGCTCATTGAAGGTGAGGATGCCGGTCACCATCATCAAGTTTGTGGGATCTTCCATACCGAGCCAGGCGGCGTCCACGTTGGAAAGCGGTTCAGATTTGGCCATGCATCTTCTCCCAATTGCACTGCGAGTTGTGGTTAGCTTTTGTGATTTGCTTCCTCAACAGTATAACGCAAATTGCCCTGCTGGTGAATTACCAAGTTTACCGCCACCTGGTGGTGGGGCAGTTCGCGAACCGCCGTTACCAAAGAGGGAAACTCGTGCCAAGCGCCGGCAGCTAATCGTCCGCGCCGCGGCGCAGTTCTTTGCTTGCGGCTTTGTCTGCGGCTTCGTTGTCGCGCAGTTTGGCGAGATGATCGACGCGGCTGTGGTAGCGCAGCCGCCAGGTTTCGCGGCGGGGATGTTCGACGTACTCAAAGCAGGTGATGCCCGTATTGTGGGTCCACACTTCGCAGCGCCGAAACGGACCGATGTTGAAGACGTGGTCGTAGGTCAGTTCGATGACGCCGCCATGACAAACGGCGACGACGATTTGGTTTCGATGCCGTTCTATCATTTCTTCAACGAACATGCCGATGCGGGCGCGGAAGTGCATCAGGCTTTCCCCGTTTAGGAAGCGTGGGGTGATGGAGGCAAACGGCCGTTCTGACCCCCAGTAGTCGCTGTATTCCGGCAGGTCGTCGTTGGGCCAGGGAGTGTGGTCCAGGCGGTTGTTGCCGATTTCACGCAGGCGGTCGTCGAAGGTGATTTCTTTGCCATAGGCGCGGGCGAGGGGAACGGCCGTTTGTTTGGCGCGCTGCATGGTGCTGGCATAAATAACATCCACTTTGGGCAGATGGTTGGGCAGCCAGACTGCCAGCGCGTCGGCCTGCTGCTGCCCCTTAGGGGTTAACGGTTCATCCGTATTGCCGCCATTCCACTCAGGCAGATTCACAAAGCTTTGGCCGTGTCGGATCATGTAGAGGTGCATGGGAGAAGTCCTTTTGTCAGTTTGTCGGATAGTCGAATAGTCGAGTGAGCGTTTTTAATCGCCAATCGCCAATCGTCAATCGCCAATCTTTAATTTTTGTTCAATGCCCGCCGCGTCCGCCTGCATCAGCGGCAGGTGCGGGTAATCCGGCTGGTCGGTGAGCTGCCGTTGGAGCGGATAAAGGCCATCGGCGAATTTTGCCATTTGCGCGTAAGCTTGCTGCGCTAAATCCGTGTCGCCGGTGGCTTCCAGAC
>JAWOGU010000245.1:0-2741 GCA_046496595.1 Chloroflexota bacterium | reverse complement strand
CGATTCACTGTTTGCAGCTCTTTTTGCAGCTCATACTCCTCAATCAACAGCAGCTTGTTGAGATGCCCGGCCGGGTTATACCCCTGCTTTTGCACACTCTCAACCGCCCTCAGCAGCGATTTTTTACGCTCATCAATCCGCTTGTGGTCAATCTTTTCAAAGGTGTCAAAAGCATTCTCGTCGCGCAGTTTTTCCTTCCACTCCTGCTTCAATTTGCGCATCTTGGCCCGCTGGTTATTGGCTTTCACCACCTTCCAAATGCTGTACAGCAGTTTGAGACTGCTAATGGCAATGCCCAGACCAGGCACCGCCGCCGCCAACCCCGTGTGCCAGGCGTTTTCCAGCGTAAACAACAGATTGCGCGCCGTAGAAACCACATCCTTGATGGCGCTGACGATGCTGATGCCCAAATCCACCCCGGCGCTCAAGATGTCCCCCCTGGAGGCGGTTTGATCGTCACGATGCTTTTTCCAGGTCTCAAACAGCTTCTTGCCTTTGAAGAAGATGTCTTTTACGTTCTGAAACAGTCCCACAAAATCGGCGACGTTGCCCGTCACCTTGCCCGCCATGTCCGAGGCGGTGGTGGCGTAGCCGCCGCTGGCTTCGGTGACGCTGCTGCGCCCGCCTTCGCCCACGTTCACGGCATTACCAATGCCCCCGGCCGTATCCACGTTCGTTTTGGCCCCCGAATCCACCATTTTGGTGATGGCGGCGCCGGTGGACGCCGTCATTTTGACCATGTCCACGGCGTCGCTGAATTTTTCTTCTTTGTTGCGTTTTTTCCAGTTGCGCAGGGTAGCGGCGATGTTGATGATGTTCGCCACCGTCTCGTAACCGCCGGAAACCACTTCCGCCTGATGCTTGTCTTGCCAATCCTGAGTGGTGGTGTTGCCGGTTTTGTCTACCAGATAGCCGTGGGAATCTTTTTCCCGGAGTGGTCCGCGATCCAAAGCTTCGGCGTGCAGACCAAACAGGCCGGAACCTTCTCCCAGCGCGCCGCTGGTGGTAGAGGCCACGTCCCAGGCGCCAGCACGTGATTTTTGCGTCTGGCGCAGGTTTGTTTCTTTGATCACGCCATCCAGCGGCTGGTTCAGTTTGGTGTATTCCAGGTCGCTGCTTTCCTCGCTGGCGTATTCCGGGTTGTCGGCGGCGTCAACGGAGGTGTTTTGGCGCAGGCTGTCCAGGCGGCGGTAGCCCGCTTTATGGGTGGCGGCGTCGTAATCAAAGACGGGCGCCTGGGGAATGCCCACGTAGGCCGTGCGGCGCTGAATGGCTAAAGCCAGCGCGTTCTGGCTGATCTGCGGCGATGGCACCGGCGGCGCGGAACGTTTTGCCATGATCTGGCCCATGCCCTGATTGCCGAGTGTGCGCTGCATGGCGGCTGCCTCTGCCGGGGTGATGGGGCCGGGTTTTTGGCGAGCGCGCTGCCAGGTTTGGGCGAGATGGGGGGTGGAAACGGCCGTTTCTCTCTCCAACGGCGCCTGTTCAGGTGATTTCACCCTGGGCTGGTCTGGCTTGTGGTCATGAGCGGCCGATTTTTGCGTCATGAACTATATCTCCAGGCTCCGTTCATCCACCAGCCGTCCCATCTTTTGCAGTTCGCGGTGCGTGCCGTGCATCAGATGCGCCATCGTCACCACCTGCCCATTGCTGGCTGCCAGGTAAGCAGCCGTGACGATGATGTTGCGAATATTGCCGCCCGGAATTTCAAAGCGTTCGGCCATCAAGGCTAAATCCAGGTCCGGGTCGCGGGGGACCGTGGACGGGAAAAGGGTCTGCCAGATGTGCAGCCGGTCTGCCACTTTGGGAAAGGGGAAGTCCAGGGCAAATTGCAGGCGGCGCATAAAGGCGTCGTCCAGATTATTGCGCAGATTGGTCGCCAGGATGGTGACGCCGTCGTAGGATTCCATGCGCTGGAGCAGGTAACTGATTTCGATGTTGGCATAACGGTCGTGGGCGTCTTTGACCTCCGAGCGTTTGCCAAAGATGGCGTCAGCCTCGTCGAAGAAGAGGATGGCGTTGCTGCTTTCCGCCTCGTTGAAGATTTTCTCCAGGTTCTTCTCCGTTTCGCCGATGTATTTGCTGACCATGGTGGAGAGATCGATTTTGTATAAATCCAGCCCCAACTCGCCTGCCATCACCTCGGCGCCCATGGTTTTGCCGGTGCCTGGTTCACCAAAGAAGAGGGCCGTGACGCCGGCGCTGGCGCTGAGCTTCTTGCCGACGCCCCAGGTTTCCAGCACTTGCGGGCGGCTGCGCACGGTTTGCACCATTTCGTGCAGTAAACTAACTTGATCGGCGGGCAGCACCAGGTCCTGCCAGGTGTAGCGTGGGGTGATCTTTTTCGCCAGGGCCGCCAGCCGGGGATTGGAATGGGCGCGGGCGGCGGCGAAGAGGTCTTGATTTTGCAGGAAACGGCCGTTTTGCGCAGCCATATCGCGGGCAGTACTTACCAGATCCCGGAGCTGTTCGGTGGTCAGTTTGAACTGTCCGGCAAGCAGGGCCAGGTTTTCGGGGGAAACGGCCGTTTCCTCCGCCGTCAGAAAATGGCTGAGCAGGTGGGTGCGCTGGCCGGTTGACGGCAGGGCAAATTCCAGCCAGAAAAAGTGGCGCGACCGTGACACGGCGCGAGGCCGCCATCTCTTTTCGCTGATGAGGATGAGATGACCGGGATGCTCGCTCAACAATTTCAGCAGTTCCGGCGGCGGCGCATCTTCGGTGAGGCACACGTCCCAACCGCT
>JAWOGU010000204.1:0-4872 GCA_046496595.1 Chloroflexota bacterium | reverse complement strand
GGCGGTTGTCCGCCGTATTTCAGACCGTTGCTCAGATAGTTGACCCAAATTTCTTCCACCCATGGCTTTGGGCTACGCGCCCTGGGTGGAAGAAATTTGGGTCAACTATCTGAGCAACGGTCTGAAATACGGCGGACAACCGCCCAGACTGGAGTTAGGGGGAGAAATGCAGGCAAACGGCCGTTGTCGTTTTTGGGTCAGGGACAATGGCCCAGGCATTGAACCGGACCAGCAAGCCCGCCTGTTCGCCGAATTTGTGCGCATCGGCGAAATGCGGGTGGAAGGGCACGGCCTGGGTCTGTCGATTGTGCAGCGGATCAGCCAAAAACTGGGCGGCGAAGTGGGCGTTAACAGCCGGCCCGGACAGGGCAGCGAGTTCTATTTCACCCTGCCCGCAACAATGTAGGGCGGTTCGCGACCCGCCCTCGCCAGAAATTAAAGATTAGCACTCGACCTATCTTCAATCTTTCGCAAGTTGTTTTATTCTCATTTCTAAGGGAAAACGGCCGTTTCCCCCCTCAATCCTCACCCTTCAATCCATTCTGCGCAATCACCTGCTTATACCACAAGGCGCTGTCCTTCAAAATACGCTCCTGCGTTTCAAAATCCACCCACACCAGGCCAAAGCGCTGCCGGTAGCCATGCCCCCACTCAAAATTGTCCAGAAACGACCAGACAAAATAGCCGGCCAACGGCACGCCATTGTGAATAGCGCGCTGGGCGGCGGCAAAGTGATCCCGCAAATAAGTCTGACGGCGCACATCCCGCACACGGCCGTTTTCGTCCGGTCCATCGCTGTAGCTGGCGCCATTTTCCGTGATGTAGAACTTGCCCGGCTGATAATCAAAGTGCAGCCGGTTGAGCGTCCAGTACATCCCTTCCGGGTATACTTCCCAATCCATCTCCGTGCGGTTCTCTGTTGACTCAAACTCGGTTTGCGGCAAATTATCCGGGGCGTCCTCGTCCCGCATCACGTGGCGCGTGTAATAATTCACGCCCAGAAAATCGGTGAGTACCGCCATCTCTTCAAAATCACCGTCCTGCACAAAATCAAACGTTTCGCCAAACTGCTGCCGGTAATAAGCCACCATATCCGCCGGATAATGCCGCCCATAAAGCGGGTCCAGAAACCAGCGGTTGACGTGCCCGTCGCCATGCCGGCTGCGCGCCGCATCCGCCGCGCTGGGCGAAGCCGGCATAGGCAGCGAAATATTAAGCGTCATGCCCACTTCCGCCCCAGGCGCGTTTTGCCGGATCACCGGCACGGCCCGCCCATGAGCCAACAGGTGGTGGTGGGCGCTGCGTAACGCCGCCCCCGCATCCGCCAGCCCCGGCGCATGATGCGCGTATTGGTAGCCCACAAAAGCGGAGACGAACGGCTCGTTAAACGTAATCCAATGTTTCACCCGGTCCCCCAAATAACGGGTCGCCACATCGGCGTACTCCACAAACGCCTCCACGCTGGCGCGAGCAGGCCAGCCGCCCTGGTCTTCCAGCGCCTGCGGTAAATCCCAGTGATACAGGGTGGCAAAGGGAGTGATGTTGGCTTCGAGCAGGGTATCAACTAAACGGCCGTAAAAATCCAGCCCCTTCTCATTCACCTGTCCTCGGCCTGCGGGCAAAATGCGCGGCCAGGATATGGAAAAGCGGTAAGCTTGCAGGCCCAATGATGTCATCAAGGCCACGTCGTCACGGTAGCGATGATAATGATCACAGGCCGCGTCGCCAGTGCCGCCATCTATAATCTTGCCCGGCGTATGGCTAAAACGATCCCAAATGGATTCGCCTTTGCCATCTTCTTGCCAGGCGCCTTCAATTTGATAGGAGGACGTCGCAGTCCCCCAGAGGAAATTCGCGGGAAATTGTTTGTTTGTCATGAAACCCTCGTTTTTATGAATTTCTTCGGATTACCGCTTACCGATTACGGTCTTCGGATTACGGATTACGGTCTTCGGATTACGGATACTAGCCGATTCCGTAACGCTGTGCCAATTCTCAGGTCCAGCTTTTGTCTCTTGAGAAAGTTGAGCATCTTGTTTATTCAGCCAGGTTTTGCTCAATCTGACGCGCCAGTGACCCAAAGCGCTGCTCTATCACTTTCTGCAAATCAAGCGTGGGGTTGGCAAACAGGCTGCGCCAGATGGTGCGGATGACAAAGTTCAGCTTGTCTTCAATGAGACCCCACAGGAAATTAGCAGGCAGGGAACGGCCGTTTTCCAAACAATATCGCAACACCCTCAAATTTGCATCTGTCTTGAACTGCTCACTCTCAAAAATCGTCATACGAGGAGAAAGCAGTCCTGCAGTCTGCACAAACTGCGACTGCACCCGCAAACTCGTCAGAAATTCAATGAGTGTTAACGCCAACTCCGCCCGCTGGCTGTGTTTCCATATCACCAGACTACTACCGCCTACATAGGAAAACCCCGGCGGTGGCGCTACGCCCAGGTTGTCCACCACTTGCGGCGTAGAGAAACCCAATAAAGCCGTTCGCATGGTCCAATACCCACTGACAATCGCCGCAATTTCTCCCGCATGAAATAAAGCATTGCCATCCATGCTGGCAATTTCATAAACATTGGGCGTCAAAAAGGGCAGCTGCATATGGAAGTAATCATGAATTCCCGCCAACGCCTCAGGCTGCATAAAAAGGGGCGTCCGGCCGTCTTCACTGATAAATTCCCCACCTTTGGCCCATACCCAGGGCGCCAGACGTGTGACCAGCGACGAGCCATGAACACCGTTAAACCAGGTTTGCGCCACGCCGCTGTCCCGCAGCGCCTGCAAAGTAGCCGGCAAACGATCCAAATGGAATGCCTGATTTGCTTCCACTCCGGCTTTTGCCAGCAAATCCCTGCGGTAATACACGCTGCGCACATCTACGGTCCAGGGCACGGCCCACAAATGATCGTGCATCATACAACCAGACCAGGTAACCGGTAGAAAAACTTCTCTGCCGCCTAAACGTTCTATCTCCTGGTCAGAAAACGGCCGTATCGCTTCAATGGTGGCAAAATTACTTAACCAGGTAGAGTCAATTTCAGAAACGTCCGGGCCGGAACGGAATAACGCAAAATTGATCAGTTGTGAACGACCGGATCGCCAGGATAATGACTGAAGATTGACGCGCACCTTGTGTTCCCGCTCAAACAGTTGCAGCGCCTTTAACAAATAGGGCTGAAATTCCGGGCCTGGTGACATTACCGACAGGATAATCTCATCCATGTTCACCTGATTTTGTAAAATGGTAGAGACGCCCCCCTAGGCGCGTCTCTACCCTCGATTAAAGTATAAATTTCGCCAGCCCATAAACCAACTGGACGCCTTAACCCAACGTCACAAAAACCATGTGCGTTTTATTGTCGTCAAAAAGCGGCAGCACATCTCCCTGAATGACCTGACCATCCATCACAATTTCCTTGACGCCGCGGCTCACATGGTTTGGGTTTTGCACTTGAATCTCATAGTGCGCGCCGCGGAAACGGCGGCTGACTTTATAGCCATCCCATTCAGCGGGAATGCAAGGGGCCAGGCGCAAACCCTGGTAGGTTGGCTGGACGCCCAGAATGTACTGGGTACCGGCCTGGTACATCCAGGAAGCGGTACCTGACAGCCAACTATTCCGCGCCAGACCAAATTGAGGATGCTCGTCGCCAAGAATGTTCTGCGGATAGACGTAGGGTTCACATTCAAACTCGTCGATACGGCCGTTTTTGGCTGCCGGGTTGAGCTGATTGTAGTATTCATAGGCGCGGCTGCCATGGCCCAGGAGCGTTTCGGCAATTATCACCCAGGGATTGGCGTGGAAGAAGATGCCTCCGTTCTCTTTCGCGCCGGGCGGGTAAGTAGTGACGCCCCCTTTTTGCGGATCAAAGCCATTGAAGCCGGGAGTGCTGAGTTTGATGCCGTGCGAAGTGTTAAGATGCTGGTAGACAGCGTCCAGCGCCTGCCGGGCGCGTTCCGGCGGCGCAAAACCGGAGATAACAGGCCAGGACTGCCCATTGGTGAAGATCTTTCCCTGCGCGTTTTGTTGGGAACCGATGGGTGAGCCGTCGCAGCCGAAATAGCGCACGTACCACGCGCCGTCCCAGGCGTGTTGGTTGACGCGGTCTTGCATGGCGGCGTAGTCTTGTTGGTAGCTGGCGATAACGGCCTGTGTTGAGCCTGCCGAAACGGCCTGCCTTGAGCCTGTCGAAACGGCCTGCCTTGAGCTTGTCGAAACGGCCTGCCTTGAGCTTGTCGAAACGGCCGTTTCCCCTATCTCTTCCGCCAATTCCATCATCTCGCGTAATGCCTTGCCGTACAAATTCGCCGTAAACAACGACTCCGCCCCTTTGGGCAGATTCACGGTGTCATTCCAGTCGGCAAAACCAGCCAGCGGCAGGCCATGCGCCCCCACATCCCCTTTGGTAAAGGCCAAAGCGCGGCGCAAATGTTCCCACACCGTACCTTTTTCCAGCGGTTGGTCCTGTTTATCTTTTTCATAAAACGGAATCTCTTCCGCCAAGAACTGGAAATCTCCCGTCTCTTTCAGGTAGGCAGTAACCGCCAGCACAATCCACAAGTGATCATCGCTGTAATAGTCGGGGCGGTCATCTTCGCCCGCCTCGCCGCAGCTGGCGACCATTGTCAGCGGGTTGAACTGGTGCATGGCGGAGCCGTTTTGCTTTTGCACGCTGAGCAGTTGGCGAAGCAAGCCCAGACCCTCAGCCGGCGCCAGCGACAAAATGCCCATTACGTCCTGTGACGAATCGCGGAAACCAATGCCCCGCGCTCCAAGGCCAAGCTGGTATAACGACAAATAGCGCGACCAGTTCTTGGTGATATAACATTGGCGCGGATTGTAGACGTTGAGCATCCGGTTCATGTTCA
>JAWOGU010000192.1:0-4317 GCA_046496595.1 Chloroflexota bacterium | reverse complement strand
GCCGCAGGCGTAACCGGGGCCGGGGGAGCCGGTTTTCCGACTTATGTCAAGCTCCAAGCAAAGGCCGAGGTGGTCATTGCCAACGGAGCGGAATGCGAACCGCTGACCCACGTCGATAAACAGCTCATGATCCATCACGCGCCGGAAGTGATTGCCGGTCTGCGGGCAGCGATGCAGTCTACGGGCGCGGCGCGGGGCGTGTTGGGCGTGAAGGGCAAATTCAAAGAAATAATTGCCATTTTGCGCCGCGAACTGGGCGGCGCCACCGACATCACCATCGCCGAACTGGGCAACTTTTACCCGGCAGGCGACGAGCAGGTGCTGGTGTATGACGTGCTGGGCCGGGTAGTGCCGGAAGGCGGGCTGCCCATTGACGTGGGCTGCGTGGTGCAGAACATTGAGACGCTTTATAACATCGACGCGGCCTTAAACGGCCGTTCCGTCACCGAAAAGTACATCACCGTCATTGGCGCCGTGCGCCAGCCGGTCACCGTCAAAGTGCCCATTGGCATCCGGCTGGGCGAAGTGCTGGCCCTGGCCGGCGGCGCGACCACGCCCGACGCCGTGATTCTGGATGGCGGGGCGATGATGGGCGAGGTGGTCGGCAGCCTGGACGCCCCTGTCACCAAGCGCACCAAGATGCTGCTGGCGCTGCCCTATGACCATCAACTGAGCGTCAAGCGGCGCACGCCGCGCGAAACCTTTGACATGCAGGCCATCGCCGCCTGCGACCAGTGCTATTTTTGTACCGACTACTGCCCGCGCCACGCGCAGGGCCACGCCATCCAGCCCCATAAGCTCATTTTGCTGCTGGCTTCCGGCGTCCCGCTGACCGACGCCCAAATGGCCGGGGCGATGCTGTGCTGCGAATGCCGCACCTGCAATTATGCCTGTCCGGTGCATCTGGAGCCGGGCGACATCGCCCTGAACATCAAGCGCGACCTGGTAAAGGCGGGCCTGAAAAACCCTTACCACCGCACCACGGAAGCCGACCCCTACCGGGACTACCGGCGGGTACCGATGACGCGCCTGATTCACCGGCTGGATCTGGCGAAATATGACACGGCAGCGCCATTAACGGCCGTTACCGCCCCTTTCTTTCGTGTAGAACTGTTAATGCGTCAGCACATCGGTATGGCTGCCTGGCCCATCGTTAAAGTGGGCGACGTGGTCAAGAAGGGCGATGTGGTGGGCGAAATTACCAAAGGCGGCATGGGCGCGCCGGTTCACGCCAGCATTGACGGCGTAGTGAGCAGTGTGAGTCACGAATCTATCGTAATCGAGGCGAATTAAGATGATGCCACAAACGACAATCCCCAGAACGACAACCCTCAAGCGGGCTATCGGCCTGATTGAATTACGCAGCATTGCCCGCGGCATGTTGACGACCGATACCATCCTCAAAGCGGCCGACGTGGAGCTGCTGCGCGCCCACGTGGTCTGTCCCGGCAAATATATTATTCTCATCGCCGGGGCCATCAGCCACGTTAGAAATGCCGTCACGGTCGGCCAGCAGGTGGCGCCGGAGGTGGTGGTAGACCATTTCATCCTCTCCAACGTACATCCCAGCGTCTTCCCGGCGCTGACGGCGACGACGGAAATTGAAGAGGTAAAGGCCATTGGGGTGGTGGAAACCTTCACCCTGGCGGCGGCGATTGTGGCGGCGGATGTAGCCGTTAAAGCCGCGCCGGTACAGCTCATTGAAATCCGCCTGCCGTTTGCCATGGGCGGCAAAGCGTTCACCGTGTTTACGGGGGAAGTGAGCGCGGTGAGGAGTGGGGTGGAAACGGCCGTTGCCAAACTCAAAGACGAGGGCGTGATTGATTCCTTCACCGTCATCCCTTCGCCCCACAAAGATTTAATTTCTAAATTGCTATAATCTGGAAGCGTGGGCGGGACGCCAGCGCTCCTAGTTTAAAAAGGAGATTTTTTCATGATCAGTACAACCATTTTCCCTGGTCGCTATGTCCAGGGCTACGAAGCCACCAAACGACTGGGCAAAGAAGCGGCGCGCTTTGGCAAAAAAGCCTTCCTCATTGCCGACCCCTTCGCTTACGAGAAGCTGCTGCCGCGCTTTCAGGCTGACGTAGAAGAAGAAGTCGCAATTGCCGTGGAATCGTTTCACGGTGAATGCTCTGATGAAGAGGTAGAACGCCTGTCAGTTCTGGTGAAACAGGCTGGTTCTGAAGTGATTGTGGGGATTGGCGGTGGAAAGGCGCTGGATACGGCCAAAGCGACCGCCCATGCCTTAGGGCTGCCAGTCATCATCGTGCCCACCATCGCTTCTACTGACGCGCCAACCAGCGCCCTGTCGGTGATTTACACCCCGGAAGGTGTTTTTAAGCGCTATCTCATCCTGCCCCAAAACCCGAACGTGGTGCTGGTGGATACGCGCATCATCGCCGAAGCGCCCGTGCGCTTCCTGGTAGCAGGCATCGGCGACGCCCTCTCTACCTGGTTCGAGGCCGACGCCTGCGAGCGCAGCTATGCCGGCAATATGACCGGCGACGTCGGCTCGATGACTGCCCGCAAACTGGCCGCTTTCTGTTACGAAACCATCCTGGAATATGGCGTGGTTGCCAAAGCCTCTTGCGAAGCCAAAGTCGTGACCCCCGCCCTGGAGCGCGTCATCGAAGCCAATACGCTGCTGAGCGGTCTGGGCTTTGAGAGCGGTGGGCTGGCCTCCTGCCACGCCATCCACAATGGCCTGACGGCGCTGGACGAAACCCACCATTTCTGGCACGGCGAAAAGGTGGCAATAGGCGTCCTGGCGTCGCTGTTTCTCACCGACAAACCGGCCGACATGATTGACGAGGTATTTACCTTCTGTGAAGACGTGGGCTTACCCACCACTCTGGCCGAAATTGGTCTGGAGAAGGTGACGGATGACCAACTGATGATCGTGGCCGAACGAGCCTGCGCCCCCGGCGAGACAATCTACCACGAACCCATCCCGGTGACGCCGCAAATGGTGTTTGCCGCCCTGAAAGCGGCCGACGCTGAAGGCCGGCGGCGGGAGATCTAAGCTGTAAGCTGTCGGTCGTGTTCGGTATTCCAGAAGCGCTGGAATACCGAACACGGCCGTTTTCCTACCCACCCGCCATTGCCCCCATAACCCGGAAAGGTTCCACGCCCTGATCTATCGCATCGGGCAATGGCGTTGTTGGGTGACTCGTGCGATAAATCCTGACTACAGACGAAAAAGCGGATAAACGGCCGTTGCTGCTGTGTCTTCTGCTCGCGGATTGTCCCGCGCATATGTCCCCGATTTGTGATTCGACGGCCTCTCGATGCCTGAGCCTGCCGAAGCCTGGTTGCCTTCGACAGGCTCAGGCAACGACCTCAGGCAACGACCTGTACAGTTACCCCGATTTTATGTTGATTAGCGGTTCCGTAGCCGCTACTACAAATCTTATACTATCTATTGATAGCTGTTTGTTTCTTGCTTTACAGGCATAGTTTCACCAGACAACCCTTCTGTCAGGCCAGCGCTATCGCCTCCACAAGCGGTGGTGCTCACCGCATAATTTTTTATATTGATCGCCGCATTCAAATCACGATCCATACGGTTGCCGCACGGACAGTTCATCACTCGCTGCGATAAGGACATGGCATGAATTTGCCCACACGCACAACACATCTTCGAGGATGGCTTGAAACGAGGGTAAATGACGAGTTCAGACCCATACCACTCTGACTTGTACGCCATCTGGCGGCGGAACTCACCAAAGCTTTGATCTGCAATGGCACGAGACAAATGTCGATTCTTCATCATGCCCGACACGTTCAAATCTTCGATGCCAATGACTGTATGGTTTAAGACAAGCTCTGTCGTTAGCTTGTGCAGGGCATCGTTCCGCAAACAGGCCACTCGATAATGAGCCTGCGCCAGCTTCGCCTTTGTCTTCAACCAATTTTCAGACCCCTTTTTTCGCCGCGCTAATTCTTTGTTCAGCATACTATAGAAAATAGGTCAAGGACCAATTTGCACCTTAATAAAGCGCACGAACCTATCCCCGGTAGATAGGTCAAAAGCAGATTGACCGGGGCAAGTTCCAATATAAGAAAGCGGGTTAGCCAGTATCGGTCAAGTCACAGTCATAGGGACAAAACCGGCCGGAAATACGCCTGGTCTCAACCTAGTGCATCCGAGGTCACCAAATGCCTCAACAAACTTCATTCGAGATAAACAGGCAGGCCGGGGCAACAAGCTGAACAACGGGGTCGCCGAACGCCCCAAGGTACGGTAATTCGCTGTCCCCAAGATGAAACCTGCTCGAACCGGAAACCCTTGCTTAGGAATAACAATCAGTCAGG
>JAWOGU010000080.1:0-11093 GCA_046496595.1 Chloroflexota bacterium | reverse complement strand
GCTTCAATGGGACCGGATGCCTACAATGCTCTCTGGAGCGGTTCCGGTGATTGGAGCAGCCCTGAAGTCGCTCAGGCCATCGCCGACTATGAAAAGGTGCTGAGCTACACCAACAGCGACGCCTCCGCTCTGAGCTGGCAGGACGCCGGTCAAATCGTCATCGACGGCGACGCCGCTTTCAACGTAATGGGTGACTGGCAGGAAGGTTTCTTCCGTGAATTGGGCGCAGTCCCCGGCGAAGGTTACGTTTGGGCGCCTGTGCCTGGCACAGCCGGTAACTTCCAATTCCTTTCCGATAGCTTTGTGCTGCCGGTAGGCGCGCCGCATCGTGACGCCGCCATTGCCTGGCTCACCGTGGCCGGCTCCAAAGAAGGCCAGGACGCCTTCAACCCCGTTAAAGGTTCCATTCCCGCCCGCAGCGATGGTGACCGGAGTCTCTATGGCGAATACCTGCTGTCAGCCATGGACGACTGGGCCAATGATAACGTGGTTGGCTCTCTGACTCACGGTGTTGTCGCCAACGACAGTTGGAAATCTGAAATCGACACGGCGCTGGGTCTCTACCTGGCTGGCGGCAACGCCGAAGATTTGCAAAGCGCTCTGGTGGCGGCTGCTGGCGGCGCAGACCAACAAGCTTTGGATGCCCCTGCCGAACCGATGGCAGACGTCACCGGCGCTGTGGAAGTCTTCTCCTGGTGGACGGGCGGTGGTGAAGCGGCCGGCCTGGAAGCCATGATCGAAGTCTTTAGCGAAATGTATCCGGACGTGGAATTCTTGAACGCGGCCGTGGCTGGCGGCGCCGGTACCAACGCTCGCGCTGTGTTGGCGACCCGTCTCCAGGCTGGTGACGCTCCTGATAGCTGGCAAGGTCACGCCGGTCAGGAACTCATCGGCACCTACGTCGCCGCCGATCAGCTAGAACCGCTGAATTTCCTGTATGAAGAAAACGGCTGGCTTGATGTCATGCCCGAAACGCTGATTCCTTTGATTTCCGCCGACGGCAACATCTACTCCGTGCCGGTCAACATCCACCGCGCCAATGTCCTCTGGGCCAACCCGGCCGTCCTGGAAGAATATGGCATTGAAATGCCAACCACCCTGGATGAGTGGTTTACCGCAATGGACGATTTGCAAGCGGCCGGCATGGATGCCCCGTTAGCCATGGGTGAGCAGTGGACCGCCCTGCATCTCTTCGAGACCATTCTCCTGGCTTCAATGGGACCGGATGCCTACAACGCTTTGTGGGACGGTACTGGTGATTGGGGCAGCCCTGAAGTGACGCAAGCCCTGGAAGATTTTGCCAAGGTTCTCACCTATACCAACAGCGACGCCTCCGCCCTGAGCTGGCAGGATGCCGGTCAAATCGTCATTGATGGCGACGCCGCTTTCAACGTGATGGGCGACTGGCAGGAAGGTTTCTTCCGTGAACTGGGTTCCGTGCCGCAAGAAGGCTACACCTGGGCGCCGGTCCCCGGTACAGGGGGGAACTTCCAGTTCCTTTCCGACAGCTTTGTGCTGCCGGTGGGCGCACCCAATCGTGACGCCGCTATCGCCTGGTTAACCGTCGCCGGTTCGCGCGAAGGTCAGGATGCGTTCAACCCGGTTAAGGGTTCCATTCCGGCGCGCAGCGATGGTGATGTTTCTCTCTACGGCGAGTATCTGCAATCCGCTATGGATGACTGGGCCAGCAACAATGTGGTCGGCTCCCTGACTCACGGTGTGGTCGCTAATGACAGTTGGAAGTCTGAAATTGACACCGCTATGGGTCTGTTCCTGGGTACCGCTGACGTAGCCGGTTTCCAAACTGCTCTGGTTGATGCCTGCGCCAAATCTGGTCCTTGCCAATAATCTATTGATGTGACGTAGGGGCGGTTGCGAACCACCCGGGTGGTTCGCGAACCGCCCCTACAATTGTATTTCCAGAAGCCGGGTTCTTTCATGAACCCGGTTTCTCAGAATCAGGACGCCTTATGCGAAGCAAAAAAATAGACAAGGACACAATTCTCGCATTTCTTCTTGTCCTACCTTCCATTATTGCTGTTTTCATCTTCATCTACGGTTTCATTTTTTGGTCGGTGCGAGTCTCATTGAGTAATTGGATTGGTCTGATGCCCAATTACGAGTGGGCTGGTCTGAGAAACTACTTCGGTCTGTTTCAGGATCCCCGTTTTCATATTGACATCCGTAATACAGTCATTTTTACGGTGTTGTTTGTGGGTGGGTGCCTGTTTTTAGGGCTGCTTCTCGCCATTTTGCTCGACCAGGGATTGCGCGGCGAATCCTTTTTCCGCAGTCTGTTTATTTTCCCAATGGCGATTTCCTTTATTGTGACCGGTGTGGTCTGGCGCTGGCTGATGAACCCGGCGATGGGGTCACGCATGAGCGGGCTGAATCTGCTTTTTGACCAGATGGGTTTGGATTTTCTGGTTAACAAGTGGCACACAACGCCGGATTGGGGCATTGCCGCCATTGCTATTCCGGCTATCTGGCAGATGTCGGGTTATACGATGGCGCTATATTTGGGCGGTTTGCGGGCAATACCAGAGTCGCTGCGCGAAGCGGCGCGGGTAGACGGCGCTTCAGAAATTTTGATATACCGGCGCATTGTTTTGCCTTTGCTGTGGCCGGTGACGTTTAGCGCGGTGATTATTTTGGGGCATATGTCGTTGAAGGTGTTTGATTTGATTATTGCGGTGGCCGGCAAGCAGGTGGCGCTGGATGTGCCTTCGATTTATATGTGGACCACGACGTTTGACGGTCAGTTTTATGGCCGGGGGGCTGCGATTGGTATTTTGCTGTTAATTAGCGTGGCGGTTTTGGTGATCCCATATCTTTACACGTCGCTGCGAGAGGAGTCAACGTTATGACCGCCCGAGCATTAAGCCGTGGTGAAAGGATGGGCCGGCGTCGTGTGCCGACCAGAGCCTGGTTGTATATTGTTTTGCTTTTTATGTCGTTGTTTTATTTGCTGCCGATGTATGTGATGCTTGTCACCGGGTTTAAGAGCTTTGACGAGGTCAGCCTGAAGACGATGTGGGACTTGCCATCCGGGCTGCATTTTGACAATTTTGTGGCAGCGTTTGACCAGCTTGCGCCTCATTTGTGGAACAGTATTCGCCTGGTGATTCCGGCGGCGACGATTTCGGCGTTTTTAGGCTCGATCAATGGTTTTGTTTTGACGCGCTGGCGTTTTCCTGGCTCGAGCATTGTGTTTCCGCTGCTGTTGTTTGGCATGTTTATTCCGTATCAGGCGATTTTGATTCCTCTGGTGCAGTTTATGAATAAGGTTGGGCTGTATGGGGGTATTCCGGGATTGGCGCTGACGCATATTATTTATGGGATTCCGATTACGACATTGACGTTCCGCAGTTATTACACGACGGTACCTAAGGAGATGGTGGAGGCGGCTAAGATGGACGGCGCAGGCTTGTTGGAGACGTATTACCACGTCTTTTTGCCGGTGTCGGCGCCGGCGTTTGTGGTGGTGCTAATCTGGCAGTTTACGGCCGCCTGGAATGACTTTTTGTTTGCGGTGGTGCTGACCAACCCGGAAAATTGGCCGATTACGGTGGCGCTGAATAACCTGGCAGGTAGCCAGATTATTGCCTGGAATGTGCAGATGGCGGCGTCGCTGGTGGCGGCAGTGCCAACGCTGATTGTGTATATTTTCCTGGGACGGTATTTCTTGCGGGGGCTGATGTCTGGGGCGTTGAAGGGATAGTATTCAGTTTACAGTGAACAGTTTACAGTGAACAGTTTACAGTGGATAGGAGAGAGGAGTTTGCGTCACTTTAAGCGCAAACTCCTTTTTTGTGAGGTGGGGTGGGGTGTTTACAGTTCGACTTTGAGTTGGATGCCGCCGATGGTGATGATGTCGCCGCTGCTGATAACGGCCGTTTCCGTCAGCGGCATCTCGTTCAGCAGGGTGCCATTGCGGCTGTTCAGGTCTTCCAGCCACCATTGTCCGGCGCGTTCTGTCAGCAGGGCGTGTTCTTGTGAGATGTAGGTGTCGTCCAGGACGATGGTGCTGCTTTGCGCCCGGCCAATGCTGGTGATGGCGTATAGAGGGAACAGGGTGTTGATGGGCGGTTCGCCGTTGGCGCTGGCGATGACACGCAGATGACCGAATGATTGGCGCTTTTGTTGGAGAACGGCCGTTGTCACCTGCAAATCCTTGTAAATCAGCCAGGCAAACAGAACCAAAAACGCCAGCAGGACGGCGGCGCTTAACAAACGAAGCAGTAACAAAACAACGGCAGGATTCATGTTCAAATGAGATGCGTGATCCGTGATGCGTGATGCGTGAAAAAACCCTTACGCCCCACGCCTTACGTAGCACGTTTTTTAGGTTTTGGTAACGTCTCTTCCTGGTCAAAGCCAGGGGTTTTGGGCGCCTGCCGGTCGTCTTCGCCTTCGCCGTAGATGAGTTTCAGGTCCGACAGGGTGATGACGTCGCCGGATTGCAGGGCGTATTCGGTGACGGGCTGGCCGTTGACCAGGGTGCGTCCGGGTCGCCCACTAAGATCATACAACACAAAACGGTTGTAGCGCCAGCGGATTTGGGCGTGGCGGCGGCTGACTGTGGCCGAATCCAGCACCAGATCGTTGTCTGTGCGGCGGCCAATGGAGAGAAACGGCCGTTCCAGAGCCACATGCGTTTCCCCCTCTACAATCAAATAGGCGTCCACCGCCGCCAGTTCCGCCAGCATCGCCCGTTCCGCCGCCAACACCGCATCGCCAATCATGTTAAGCTGCGTGGTGCTGCCCTCCGACTCGTGAAAGGAGGCTTTTACGCGCACCTGGCGCGGTTTTAACGCCGGATCGACTGCCAGATGCACGGTGGGCTGTACCTTCAGGCGCAGATTTGTCTGTTGAATGAGCGCGGCGACGTTGTCTGCCAGTTCAGCCTCCAATTGGGCGCTCTTTTGCTGAAGCTTTTCAAAATCTACCGGATTTACAGTAACCGTGTATACATCGGGCGCCCGCCCATCCCGTTGACCATCTTCCATGGCCCGCGCCAGACGTGAGACCACCTCAAGCGGCTCTAAATCGCCCCCAAGCAGGCGGCTGAAAGACCCCTCGACCAATCCTTGAGCCATTGACTCAAATTTAGACAGTCGCAATTTTTTCATCATACTTGCTTACCCTTGCTTTGCAGCCGTTACATCACTTTTTAGTGGTCCAAAGGTATCTTCTCGATATTCTGAGGTAAACGAGGCCTGAGCTTGTCGAAGGCCGTTGGTTCGGCCAAGGCCGTTGGTTTCGACAAGCTCAACCAACTCCGCCGCGATTTACTGAGAAGATACGCCCAAAGCAAGTAAAGATTATAGTGCGCCCAAAACGGCCGTCAATTGCAATTGCCCGGTCGTAGGCATTCGGTATACTTGCCGTAACGAAATGATGCGTGATGAACGATGAAGGCTGAAGCTTCCTCATTCACCGTTCATCCTTCATCGATCATCCTTCAAAGGGGTTTTTTATGACGGGTAAACAAATCCGCCTGACGGCATACGCCTCCTGCGCGGGCTGAGCGTCCAAGCTGAGTCCATCGGACCTGGCGCACGTGCTGCGGCCATTACGCGAAACATTTGATCCTCAAAATTATCCCAATCTGCTGGTTGGTTTGGAAAAAGCAGATGACGCTGCCGTTTACCAGATCAACGCACAGCAGGCCATCATCTCCACGGCCGATTTTTTCCCGCCGGTGGTAGATGACCCGTATGACTTTGGCGCGATTGCCGCCGCCAACGCCATGTCGGACATTTACGCCATGGGCGGGCAGGTCTTGTTTGCCATCAATCTGGTGGCTTTTCCCGACAATATGGTGCAGGATGTGCTGCCGGAAGTGCTGCGCGGCGGCGCGGAAAAAGTGGCCGAAGCAGGCGGCGTTATTGCCGGCGGGCACAGCGTCAACGACAAAGAGCCAAAGTACGGTTTGGCCGTGACCGGTATCATCGATCCTGCCAGGGTAAAACGTAAAGGGGGCGCGCGTCCCGGCGACGTGCTGCTGCTGACCAAACCGCTGGGCGTGGGCGTGGTGACGACGGCCCTGAAGCGGGAAATGACGGACGAGGCGCATGTGAAAACGGCCGTTCTCAGCATGAGCGCCCTCAACAAACAAGCCTCCGAAGCCGCCCACCTGGCTCAGGCCCACAGCATGACCGACATCACCGGCTTTGGCCTGCTGGGCCACGCGCATGAAATGGCGCTGCAAGGCGGCGTAGACTTCCGCTTCTTCGCCGACAGGCTGCCCTGGCTGCCCGGCGCTTTAGGCTACGGTGAAGCCGGCGCTTTCCCCGGCGGGCGCGGCAACAACATGATCTTCTTCCAGCCACACGTCACCTTTGCCGAAAAGGTCAGCCAATTGATACAAGACATGCTCTGGACCCCTGAGACCTCCGGCGGTTTGCTGGTGGCTGTGGCGCCGGAGATGGTGGAAACGTATCAGAGCGGATGTGAAACGGCCGTTGTCATCGGTGAAGTCATGGCCGGAAACGGGCAGATTCACGTGCTATAATGTGTCGATAAGTTTCGTTGAAAAGGATAATTCTATGCCAGCTTCTTCAACAATTACGATACCTAATGTTCATCTTAGCCTGGATGAACTGATCGGCGTGGTGCGCCAGCTAGACCCTGAGGCGCGTTCTAAAGTTGCTCAGGCATTATTAACCGATGACATGGATGAACGATTTTCTCAACTCATCCAACGCCTGGCGGAGAAAACCCCTGTAACCGATATTTCCGCCGAAGTCATCAACGAAGAGATCCGTTTAGTTCGCCAACAGCGCCACTAATTTAACATGCTGCGTATTGTCGTTGACACAAATATCTGGATTCGGGCGTTGTTGGGGGGAAAGGTTTCTCTGCCGATATTGACAGCTTTTCGCGAAAACAAATTCAATGTGATCGTCAGTGACGAGCTAATGACCGAACTCAGAGAAGTCGCCCAACGTTCCCGATTGAGCAAACGAATTGATCCCCTGGATACTGCCGAACTATTGGCTTTATTAGCATGGTATGGCGAATCCGTCACCTTAAGCACAATTCCCCCAAGATGTCGTGATCCTAAGGACCATCCCGTTTTAGCCACCGCCATTGACGGTCATGCAGATGCAATCGTTTCCGGCGATGACGATTTGCGTGCTGATGAAGAACTCCGAAAGGCGATGGCGGAATATGGCGTCCAAATTTGGGGCGTCAATTCATTCATTGAGATGCTCAAAAACGAATAACCACATCGACACGGGCGAAAAGGATACTCATGGACCGCACAGTACCCAGTTCCGGTAACGAAGAAATCAATCTTTACCTGCGTACCTACTATTCCCTGCTGCGCAGCACCCGCGAAGTGAAGCTCAAATCGCTCATCGAAGCGCATAAGAGCATTCATTCCGCGCTGCACGTCAAAGCCGACGAGCTTGAGGTGGACATGGCGGCCTTCATCTACGCCATCCTGCGCGTGCCGGAATGCCTGAGCCAGATCAATCTGGTGATCATGGGGCAGTCTTCCCGCGTTTTTGCCGAACACGGCTATGCTCAGGTGGAAACGTGGCAGCAAGTGAGCGCCCCAGGCCGCCGCCGCCGCAGTTTTTTTGACGGCGAACGCACCCTGGCGGTTTACATCGCCAGCCGCTCCGATATTGACGATTTGGTGCCCACCCTGGTGGCCTACCAGATTGAGCGGCGCAAACTGCATCATTTGTGTAAACGGCCGTTTGTCATCACTCTGCTCAACCACATGCAGCAGCAGAACCCGAACCACACCCCCCCCGCCGCCGAGTTGGCGAAATTGGCCGAACTGACGGGTATTCCGGTGGAGGACCTGGATAAATTGAGCCGCATCTGGCAGCACAAAATGGTGGCAAACCTGCTGGAAATTGCCAACTACCAGCAGGAAATCGCCATCCGCTCCCTGGCCGGTTCCCTGGCAGATTATAAACGCGCCACGCGCCGTTGGTGGCGCAACGTGGAGGCCAAAACCCCGCCGGAAATTCAATTCGACGACCGTCCCGTTTATTTTGTCTCCAGCAACGTCCATAGTCTGGCGAATATGCTCAGCGGCTTTGCCCTGAAAATAGAAAGCACCCTGGAAGCGTTCCTGCAAGACAGCGGTTCCGACGAACTGCGCCAGGAATATGACGACATCGTCAACCGCAGCATTCCCAGCAGTTTGGAAAATTTTCTCTACTATGTGTTGAAAAAATATGAGTCCGAGCATCCCGACGTGCGCGAAGACCGCATGGCGTATGAAAAATCGGTGGGCATTTACCGGGTTCTCAGCGAACACGCCTTCGATATCGAGGTGCAGGTGATCAATCTCAGCCAGCTCAACACGGCCGGCATCGACACCCGTTTGCGTTTGCCCGGCATAGAAAAACTGGCTCAAAGCGAGGCGCTCATCGTCAACCTGGACTATCCGCTGGGCATGGCGGCGTATCAGGTACTCACAGAGATGGCGCGTAATGTGGATGAGGTGCGTGGGGTGTACATTATGGGCAAGGCGGCGACGCTAAACGGCCGTATTGGGGACGTGATGCTGCCCAATGTGGTCCACGACGAACATTCGCTCAACACCTACCTGTTCAACAACTGCTTCACCGCCGACGATGTGGCCCCTTATCTGGTGTATGGCAGCGTGCTGGACAATCAGAAAGCCATCACCGTGCCCGGCACTTTTTTGCAGAATGAGGGCTACATGTCTGTGTTTTACCATGAAGGTTACACCGATATGGAGATGGAGGCTGGTCCGTATCTGAGCAGCATTTATGAGATGACCCGCCCGCAGCGCCATCCTTACAACGAAATCGTCAACCTATATCAGACGCCTTTTCCTATAGGCATTCTGCATTATGCTTCAGACACGCCGTTCAGCAAGGGCAAGAATCTGGGCACGCAAAATCTCTCTTACTTTGGCATGGACCCCACGTACGCCACGATGGTTTCTATTCTGCGCGCCATTTTGGGCGATGAAATCAACTGGCTGCTGAAACAGGAGAGTGTAGAGGGTAGAGTGTAGAGGAAGAATTGCACTCTACACTCTATCTCTATCTGTAAGCGCTCAGGGCGGTGATCAGCCGCTCAATTTGGGACGGGGTGTGGGTGGCAAAAATGGCGATACGCAGCGCGCCGCCGACCGGCACGCTGGTGTAGTGGGTGGCGTGAGCCACCAGGATATTTTGATCAAACAATGCCGCCTGGATCTGCGCCAGGTCTAGCTGCCCGCGATTGTCCAGGCAGAGAATCGGAACCGGAGAGTCGGGCAAATCCCAACCCAATTGACGAATCCCATGACGAGCCTGCCGCACATTTTCGCGCAGCTGTGTTAACAGCGTTGCGTCTTGCCGGCAGAGGCTGAGGGCGGCGGCGGCGGCGGCGGCGGCGGGCATAGGCGGCTGGCTGGCCCCTTCATAGACGTTGGCGTAGGTTTTGATTTCCTTGATGGCGGCCTGACTGCCGGTGATAAAGCCGCCATAGGCGCCCAGGGCCTTGCTGAAGGTGTGGCAGGTGTAGCAGTCATCGTCCCGGATGCCGAAGTAATCGAGTGTGCCCCAGCCATGCGGACCAAGGATGCCGGTGGCGTGGGCGTCGTCCAGCGCCAGCAGCCCGCCATACGGCCGAATGGCTGCCAGCAGGTCCGGCACGGGCGCAATTTCGCCGGAGACTGGGAAGACGCCATCGGTCATGAGTAACGGCCGTTCCCCATCCCTCAAAATTTGTCCACATAACTCAGCCACATGATCAGCGTCCAGGTGGCGGTAGGCGTGGATGGGTTTGCCGCTGGTGCGCGCCCCGTCCCACACGCTGTAATGCGCTTCTTCGTCGATAAGGATGTGGTCGCAGCGGGCGCTCAGTCCTTGCGCCAGCAGGGTGTTGCCCAGGTAGCCGGAAGCGTAGTAGAGCATGGCCTCGGTGTGGAAGGCGGCGGTAACGGCCGTTGCCAGCGCCTTGTAGACCGGGTGATTGCTGCCATACCCGCCCGAATTCGCCAGGCCATAGGTTTGTAAAACATCCACTGCCGCCTGTCTGACGACGGGGTGGTTTTGCAGCCCCAGGTAGCCGCAGCCGCAAAAATAATCGACCTCTTTGCCGTTGATCCGGGTGCGGGCGCCCATTGGCCCTTGCATTTCAAATTCCATGATGTTTACGCTCGTGTTTGCCTGTCGTCTGGCGACAGGTGGGATGAATGAGGATGGAATATTAGCACAATCCGGCGCTTTAGGAATTCAGGGATGGCGATCAATAATGCGTGATGCGTGAGTTCTCTCTGGTCACGTATCACGCATCACGCATCAGGGGAACTCACAATCTCTTCCTGATGCAGCGCCGGCAAACATCGTGTTGCCGAACACCCCCGGCATCGTTACAATGCAGGTATCAAATCTCAAAACGGGAGGGGAAGGGAACTGCAACTATGAAAACACGCCTGTTTTTGCTGATAACGGCCGTTCTTGCCGCCTCAGCCCTCATGATTCTAGTCATAGGGATGCCCCAAACCGCTCAGGCCGCGCTCTGGCAGGACAAAGTGGATCCCTGGGTGCTGGCCACTGCGGCCGAAGGTGAGACAGAATTCCTGCTGTTCCTGACCGAGCAGGCCGACCTTAGCGGCGCTGCCAGCCTGTCCACCAAAGAGGCCAAGGGGGAATATGTGGTGGAGCAGTTAACGGCCGTTGCCGCCCGCAGCCAACCCGCCCTCATCCGTGAGCTGGAAAGAGAGGGTGTGGCCTACCGGCCTTACTGGATTGCCAACATGGTCTGGGTGCGCGGCGATGAGGCCGTGCTGACCCGGTTGGCGCAGCGGGCAGACGTGGCCCACGTCTATGCCAATCCCACCGTCTATGCGCCTGAACCGGTAGTCAGTTTGCTGCCCAACAGTCCTGACGCCGCCGCTGCTATTGAGTGGAACGTATCCAAAATTGGCGCGCCGGCGGTTTGGACCGCAGGCTTTACCGGGCAGACGATTGTGATTGCCGGGCAGGACACCGGCTATCAGTGGCATCATCCGGCGCTTAAAGCGCAGTACCGGGGGTGGGACGGCGTCAGCGCCGACCACAATTACAACTGGCACGACGCGATACATGAGGCGGGTAACGGCC
>JAWOGU010000023.1:0-6751 GCA_046496595.1 Chloroflexota bacterium | reverse complement strand
GAGTTTTAAAATGGCTTTTAAACATATCATTGATGTTGATCGATGCAAGGGTTGCGGGTTATGTGTCATTATATGCCCAAAGGATGTTCTTGAAATTTCCGATAAGGTTAATTCGAAAGGGTATTTTGCGGCATACCAAGGAAGACCCGTGGATTGTATTTATGGCGCCAAATGCTGTGTAATGTGCCGGGATGTGGGCATCACCATCTGCTGCAAAAATTCGAGAATATGCCCAACGTCATCGAAGCCCACCGCCAGCGCTGGAACTGAAGCAATGACAATTGACAATTGACAATTGACAATTGTCAATTGGAAACGGGGATGCCCATGTCGTCGATTTGAAAGGTTTTCTCTCCATCGGCGGTTTTCAGGGTGAGCTGATTGGTTTGCAAGTTGAAGTGGAACTCTTGCAAACGCTCGGAGCCGTCTGTTTCTTTGAAAGCTAATTGGCCGAAAACGGCCGTTTCCTCCCGCCCTCTCAATCTCAAACTCGCCCCCTGCCAGCGGCAGTAATACACCAAAGGTTTCATGCGGTTAGTCCTGTTTAGTCTTGTAGTCTTATAGTCTTGTAGTCGATTAGTCGATTAGTCACCCCATCACCTCTACACCCCATCATCCCTCATACTGTTCAAAAATGCGCCGGTATGCCGGGGAGGACTGCATCAACTCTTCATGGTTGCCTACCGCCTCCAGGCCGCCTTTGCGCAGTACCAGCACTACGTCGGCCCAGCGGATTTGGGAGAGACGATGGGTAATCAGAATCGTCGTCTGGTGAGCGGCGGCGCGCACGATGGCGCTTTGAATCTGGTCTTCCGTAGCGCTGTCCACCGCACTGGTAGAATCGTCGAGGATGAGGATGCGCGGTTTTGTGAGGAAGGCGCGCGCCAGCGCCAGCCGCTGGCGCTGCCCGCCGGACAGCGTCACCCCCCGTTCGCCTACAATCGTGTCATAACCATCTTTGAAGTTTAGGATGAACTCGTGCGCCTGGGCCGCTTTGGCCGCGTCTTCGATCATCTCCTGGGTTGCGCCCGGACAGCCAAAAGCGATATTCTCCGCGATGGTGCGTGAGAAAAGAAAAATATCCTGCTCGATAATGGAAATCTGCCGCCGCAGCGCTGCCAGATTCCAGTCGCGCACGTCCAGACCATCCACCAGCACCTGGCCCTCATGGGCGTCGTAGGTACGGTTGATGAGCTTGGCGACGCTGCTCTTGCCCGCTCCGGTCTGCCCGGTAATAGCGATGGTCTGGCCCGGTTCTATGGTGAAACTGATGTCTTTAAGCACGGCCGTTTCCTCGGTATAACCAAACGAGACATGCTTGAACTGCAAACGGCCGTTAATCTCCCCCTGCACCCCACCCGCATTTTCATCCAAGGTGGTCTCGCGCTTCATCAATTCCAAAATGCGCCGCGCCCCGGCAAAGCCTAAGGAAATGCGCGAATAAGCCATCAACGAAATAAACGTGGGGAAACCAAATAACGCCAGCAGCCCCATGTAGGCCACCACGTCCCCCACGTCCAGGCGGCCCTGGCGGTAAAGCAGCAAAGAATGGGCGAAACCAATGGCCTGCGTCAGCCCCAGCAGCAACAGCGGCAAAAAACGCGCCTCTACCTTGCCCTGCGCCACCGCCGCCTCCCGGTAGTCGGCGGCGTGGACTAAAAAGCGGTCGATTTCAGCCGTTTCCTGCGCCGCCCCTTTGACCATTTCTATGCCGTCGATGGCTTCGGCTAAACGGCCGTTTAACGTCCCAAACGTCTCACGGACCCGATCCGTAATCGGGTCCAAGGTGCGCATATAACGCACCAGCGCCAGCAAATAAGTGACGAAAAAAAACAGCGGCGCCAGGATTAACGCCCAATCATAACGGGGCGCCAGCAGCAGCGGCATCAGCATAAAATTGAGCGAGCCGATCACCAGATTGACGCCCGGATAAATCATGATATTCAGTTCATGCACGTCATTGGTGGCCCGCGCCATGGTGTCACCCACCGGCTGCAAATCATGGAACGTCATGCTCTTGCCCAACAAACTGACGTACAGCTCTTCGCGCATGTCGCGTTCCATGCGCTCGCCCACCACAGCGCTGGAAAAATTTCGCCCAAACTGAAGCACTGCCCGCACGGCCTGACTTACTAAAATGCCTACCGCCGCCCAACTCATCAACGAAATGTCCACCGGAACGGCCGTTACCGCGTTAAAGGCCACACCCACCAGCACCGGCATGGCCGCCGCCAGCGCCGCATTGCCAAAAGCACCCACAAACATCATCACCAGCAGCAGCTTGTGCCGTGACAGGTGCGTTAAAATCCACCTGGAAGTAGTACTTTGGTCGGCGTGCGCCACACTATTTACGACAAATTCACTCAAGATTACCCTCGGTTCAGTTAGCATTGCCCTCATAAAACAAGACGCCTGTATTTGATTATGCCATACAGTAAATGATCAGGCATCCTTGTTGTGGTTATCATCAATTGTATTGCGGAGAGCTGAATGAGAATGCAGCGTATTGTGGTCATCGGTTCCAGCGGCGCCGGAAAATCGACTTTAGCCAGAGCGTTAGGAACCAAGTTGAATCTACCTGTTATCCATCTGGATAAATATTACTGGCATCCCGGCTGGGTAAGCACACCTGAATCTGTCTGGCAAGAAGCGGTCACGGATCTGACAAAGGAAGAACAGTGGATCATGGATGGCAATTTTCGCAGCACACTCGACACACGCCTGCAAGCCGCCGATACTGTCTTGTTTCTGGACTTGCCCCGCTGGTTATGCGCCTGGCGCGCCGTTGAGCGGCGCATTCGATACCGCCATCAATCCCGCCCTGATATGGCCGAAGGCTGTCAGGAATCTTTATTTAATCCCGATTTCCCCGAATTTTTGCTGCGCATTTGGGATTATCCCAACCGCGCCCGACCCGACGTGATGCAAAAACTGTCCGCTTTGGATTCGCGAAAACGGGTAATCCGGCTGACCAGCCGCGGCGAGACCAACAAATTCCTGGCCGACCCCATCATGTATGTTTCGCGCTCACAAATTGGTTCCCTCATCTCCAACATCAATTGAGGAAGATGAGGCGTGAAGCGTGATTCGTGAGGTTACGCATCACGTGTCACGCATCTTCCCAACGTGGCGCACGGTGTAAACTGGACCCTGGCGCGTGAGCTGGCTTTCTATGAGCAAAACGGCCGTTACCGGAAACGCTATCTCCTTCACAGCCGCCATCGCTGCAAAACCTGCCAGCTTCTGCCCCTTGTTCACTCGTCCCAGCGTGAGATGCGGCTGAAACGGCCGTTCTTCCTTCTCCCAGCCCAACGATGCTAAACCGTCATCCAGATCTGCTTTCAACGCCGCCAGCGCCGCCAGATCGCCCGCTAATCCCACCCAGATCACCTGCGGCCGTCTGGCATTGGGGAAACAACCGGTTCCGTTCAGGCGCAGCGTCAGAGGCGCATGTTTTTGGGCCGTTTCGTCGAGGGTTTGTTGGATGGCGGGCAGTTTGGCAACGGCCGTTTCCCCCAAAAAACAGAGCGTCACGTGAATCAAATCCGGCTTCACCCAACGCACACTGCGCGGCGGAACTAGCCCCGCCAGCACGTCCGCCGCCAACCCCAATTCCTGCTTCACCGCCACCGGTAATTCCACCGCTATAAATGCGCGAATCGTTTCCATAAAGCCATTGTAACCAACTTCCCCCAATTCACAATTGACAATTCACAATTGACAATTCACAATTCACAATTCACAATTGACACCGTCACAAGATTGAAAATAGGAGCTGTCCCATGACCTTCAACCCCACCGACCATCCTCACCGCCGCTACAACCCCCTGACCGGCGAATACGTGCTCGTTTCACCTCACCGCACAAAACGGCCGTGGCAGGGCCAGGTGGAAAAAACGCCGCCCGATGATCGTCCCGCCCACGACCCCGCCTGCTACCTCTGCCCCGGCAACGAACGCGCCGGCGGCCTGCAAAACCCGGACTATACCGGTACCTACGTCTTCATCAACGACTTCGCCGCCCTGCTGCCCGACACTCCTTCCGCCGGCAGCCCCGTCCATCCCCTGCTGCGCACCGAAGACGTGAGTGGAGCCTGCCGCGTGATGTGTTTTGCGCCGGAACATAACCTCTCGCTGCCGGAAATGGCGCTGCCCGCCATCCGCCGCGTCGTCGATACCTGGGCCGAACAGGTGACCGAGTTAGGCCAGACCTACCAATGGGTACAAGTCTTCGAGAACAAAGGCGCGGTCATGGGCTGCTCCAACCCGCATCCCCACGGCCAGATTTGGGCGCTCAACACCCTGCCCAACGAACCGGCCAAAGAAGATGTGCAGCAAAAAGCGTATTATGAGAGGGAAAAACGGCCGTTACTTCTCGACTATCTCCACCTGGAACAGGCCCAACAGGAACGCCTCGTCGTCCAAAACGAGCATTGGCTCGCCGTCGTACCCTACTGGGCCGTGTGGCCCTTTGAAATCCTGCTCCTGCCCCGCCGCCACGTCCTGCGCCTGCCCGACCTGGAAAACGCCGAACGCGATGCGCTGGCCGGCATCCTCAAACGCCTGCTCAGCAAATACGACAACCTCTTCGAGACCTCTTTCCCCTACTCCATGGGCTGGCACAGCGCACCCTTTAATCTCCAATCTCCAATCTCCAATCTCAATTACTGGCAGCTCCACGCCCACTTCTACCCGCCCCTGCTGCGCTCCGCCACCGTCAAAAAATTCATGGTCGGCTTCGAAATGCTCGGCGAAGCCCAGCGCGACCTCACCGCCGAACAAGCCGCCGCCCGCCTGCGCGACCAGTCCGAAGTACATTACAAACACAAATGACAATCTCCATCGTAACCTTGTATAATGGCTTCAACTGAACTGGAGGAAGTGAAAATCATGCAAACTATCTACCGTTTGAACGCCAGTGAATTAGACAGCCAATTTCTGGAATCCCTCAAAACTTTGTTTGCAAACAAAGAAATTGAGATTATCATCAACGAACTGGATGAAACAACCTATTTGTTAGCCACAGAAGCCAATCGTAAACGGTTGCTGGAAGCTGTAGAAGCAGTCAAGTACGACGAAAATCGAATTGAACTTGATCTAGAGCACCTGCAATGAGGCGAGTCGTTTTTGAGTCAAAGGCATTTGATGATTTCACAAACTGGGCATCTCAAGATAAGACAATCCATCGCAAAATTATTCAACTTATCAAAGAAATTCAGCGAGATCCATTTGTAGGAACAGGTAAACCAGAACCACTCAAATACGAGTTAAAAGGCTACTGGTCACGGCGTATCAATCAGGAACACCGCCTTGTTTACACAGTCACAGATGATGCAGTCATCATCATCGCCTGCAAATACCATTACGAGTAAATTATGGCACTCATACATTGTGATTTTTTCTCGGAAGTTTTAAATCTGTGTTGCAGCATGGTGGTGATATTGCCAGAACGGCCGTTATCCACCATCCTCTCCTCCCCATCACCCAAATACCCGACCCTCTACCTGCTGCACGGCCTCTCCGACGACCACACCATCTGGCAGCGGCGCACCTCCATCGAACGTTACGCCGAAGAAAAAGGCATCGCCGTCGTCATGCCCGCCGTGCACCGCAGCTTCTACACCGACATGCGCAACGGCTACCGCTACTGGACCCACGTCAGCGAAGAAGTACCCGCCCGCGCCCGTGACATGTTCCCCCTGTCTGCCAAACGTGAGGAAAACTTCGTCGCCGGTCTGTCCATGGGCGGTTACGGCGCCTTCAAACTGGCCCTGCGCCACCCCGAACGCTACGCCGCCGCCGCCAGCCTCTCCGGCGCATTGGACATCGCCTCCCTGTTTACAACCACGCCCGACCCTGCCTGGGAAACAGAAATGCGCACCGTCTTCGGCGACCTGGAGACCATCGCCGGCAGCGACAACGACCTGTTCCACCTTGCCGCGCAGGTTGCCCCATCCAACCAGCCTAAACCCCGCCTCTTCCAATGGTGCGGCACAGAAGACGTCCTCTATCCAATCAACCTCAAATTCCGCGACTTCATGCAGGCGCGCCCCTTCGACTACACCTACACTGAAGGACCCGGCGGCCACACCTGGGACCAGTGGGACGCCCAAATTCAAAACGTGCTGGACTGGCTGCTGCCTGAAGGTTAGCTCCAGTTCCTAACAAACATGCCGCGTTTTTACGTTAATAACTAAGATTGACCTGGCCGTTCCCACCCCATCTCCTGGATAATTTTCGTAAGCTACAAGGCAGAACGGCCGTTCCCTCCCCATCACCTGGATAATTTTCGTAAGCTGTGGGCAGAACGGCCGTTCCGCGCCGTTCCCATTAACAATTGAAAGTTGACAATTAGCCATTGACAATTATTCTGGCCGTTTCCATTAACAATTGAAAGTTGACAATTAACCATTGACAATTATTCCGGCCGTTCCTCCCTACCTTTCACACGTAAAAAGCCACCACCCAAATCCGTTGCCATAAGGCACACAATGTGCTAAATTGTTTATATGAAGTATTTTTCCTGGAACAACGACAAAAATAAACAGCTCAAGAAAGAACGTAACATTACATTTGAAGAGGTCGTGTTCATCATTCAACAAGGGCAAATCTTAGCCATCGTCGAACATCCTAATCAGGAAAAGTACACAAACCAGAAGATGTTTATCCTCAATATCAATAATTACGCTTATTTGGTCCCATTTGTGGAATCCGAGCAAGATGTTTTTCTAAAAACCATCATTCCCAGCCGC
>JAWOGU010000751.1:0-5847 GCA_046496595.1 Chloroflexota bacterium | reverse complement strand
GTGCGCCTTATTATCGTGGCTGAAGGCATCGTCATCGGCTGGCTTAGTTTTGTCACCGGTGGTATTCTTGCGCTGCCTTTTAGCCGCATCCTCAGCCAACAAGTCGGCATGGCTTTGTTAGGCTCACCACTGGACTACACCTTTTCAATCACCGGTTTGATTCTATGGTTTATCATCGTCACCGTATTGGCTTTTGTCGCCAGTCTCGGTCCGGCGCGCAGCGCTTCCCGCTTAACCATTCGAGAAGTGTTGGCCTATGAATGATGTAAAAAATTTCGCGTAACTTTTTTACGCTTTTTGCGTATTGCGCTGTGGCAGTTCACGGGAATTTCACTTCCCATTGTATGCCCCAGGGCAACGTGAGGTAAGACATGTTAGAAAGATTTCGTAAGCAAGATAAACAGGTAAATGGGCATGCCGGCCAAAACGGCCATACGCCCACCCACCTGATCGACATTCATAATGTCGTCAAAACATACCATACGCCTGCTGGTGATTTCCCGGCGTTGATTGGTATTGATCTCAAAGTGGACAAAGGCGAATTTGTCAGCGTGGTGGGTAAATCCGGCAGCGGCAAATCTACGCTCATCAATATGATTACCGGCATCGACCGCCCCACGTCCGGCAGCATCTACGTGGGTGATCAGGCCATTCATGGTTTGGGCGAAGGGCCAATGGCCGAATGGCGCGGCCGCAATGTGGGCGTTATCTTCCAGTTTTTCCAACTGCTGCCCATGCTCTCCTGCGTGGAAAACATTATGCTGCCCATGGATTTTCGTAACATGTATACCCAAAAAGAGCGCAAAGAACGGGCGCTGGATTTACTGGATCAGGTTGAAATGGTAGAACACGCTTACAAACTTCCCTCAGAAGTCTCCGGCGGTCAGCAGCAGCGGGTGGCTATTGCCCGGGCGTTGGCCAACGACCCGCCCATTCTGACCGCTGATGAACCCACCGGCAACCTGGACTCAAAAACGGCCGATTCTATTTTTCAACTGTTTGAGAGACTGATCAGTAACGGTAAAACCATCCTCATGGTCACACACGATAAAGATTTGGCCGGCCGCGTCAACCGCACTATCACGTTGGCGGACGGTAAAATTGTGGACGAAATTAAACATTAACGACATGCCAGTTATCCCCAATCCGTGTTCTGCTAACGTATGAACATGGTGGTCGGAACACTGAACACTGCAAACTGAAAACAGGAGTTATCAATGAACATCAAACGCGTCTTAATAGGCGTCCTCGTTGTGGGGGTGCTGCTTGTGGCAGGCTATTTTGTATACCAGCAATTTTTTGCTCCCGAGCCGGAAGCCGTAGAAACCGATACCGCCGTTGTCGATCCAAATACCGTCAGCGTGGAAACCAGTTTAGATCAGGTTTCGGCTGAAGGCCAGGTTGTCCCCGCGGAACACGCCATGCTTGCTTTTCAATCTGGCGGCCAACTGCAAGAAATACTCGTGCAGGAAGGGGATGCGGTAGAAGCCGGCGCGCCGCTGCTGCGCCTGGATACCACAGACCAGGAAATCGCCATCATCCAGGGGGAATCGGCCGTTACACAGGCGGAAGCTAATCTGACAACCGCCCAGGCTGGCCTGCAAGCAGCCGAAACGGGTCTGAAAGCGGCTGAAGTCGCGGTGCAGGCAGCTGAAGCTCAATTGGCCCTGACAGCCGCCCAACCGACTCTGGCTCAAATTGGCTTGAGTGAGGCGAACGTGGCTTCGGCTGAGGCTGCCATCCAAAGCGCGGCAGGCAATCGCGCCGCTGCTTTAGAAGGGGCCACATCGGCCCAAATTGCCGCCGCGGAAGCGCAGGTTGCCGCTGCTCAGGCGCAGTATCTGGCTGCTCAAAAGCAGTACGAGCCGATTGCACAAAATTCGGACCTGGAAGAAGCAGATCGGCAGCAAGCGCGCATTCAACTGAATGCGGCGGCAGCCGGCGTCAATGCGGCGCAAGCGGCTTTGGACGAACTGCTGGCCGGACCTATCAGTTCTATTCAGGTGTCGGCCAACAGCGGCGTGGCGGCGGCGACCAGCCAGCGTGATGCCTCGCAGGCGCAGCTAGCGCTGCTCAAACTGGGCGCTCGTGAAGAACAAATTGCCGTGGCGGAAACGGCCGTTACCGCCGCCGAACAACAGGTAGTTGAAGCCCAACTGCGTATTGAACAGGCCGAAACGGCCGTTATCCAGGCCGAAGCTGCCATCGCCGAAGCTACAGCCGGTCTGGCAAGCGCCCAAAACGCCCTGGAAAAACGCACCCTCACCGCGCCGTTCGCTGCGGTTGTGGTCGATATCGCCGTCAAAGAAGGGGAAATCGTCACGCCTGGTATTCCTGTCATTACTGTGGCCGATTTCAGCCAGTGGCAGGTTGAAACCACAGACCTGTCAGAAATTAGCGTGGTCACTGTGCAGACCGGTTTCGCCGTTGACGTGAACATCGACGCCTTCCCCGGCGAAACGCTTAAAGGGACGATCACTGAAATCGCCTCCTCGTCCGACGTGGTACGCGGCGACGTGACTTACAAAGTCATTGTCGATTTAAACGACGTGGGCGACCTGCCGCTGCGCTGGGGCATGACCGCCTTTGTCACGGCGGATACCAGCCAATAAATGAGTGACGATTGTTGATTGACGATTGTTGATTGACGATTTATATCTGAAGGAACTCTAAAATGACTAAAAAACGATTATTTACAAGCATTATGGTCCTGTTAACGGCCGTTCTCCTCATCTCGGCCCAAACCAATGTCCAGGCAGCCCCGGCTGCGCAGGGTGGTCAGGTTACGGCTGAAGGCCAGGTAGTCCCGCTGTTCGACGTTAATCTCAGCTTCCAAACCGGCGGTGTCGTCGCCGAAATTCTCGTCAGCGAGGGAGATACCGTCACCGTCGGCGCGCCCCTCATCCGCCTGCAATCCGATGATGTAGAACTGGCGCTGGCCCAGGCCAGAGCACGCCAGACGTCGGCCGAAGCGGCCCTGAATCTGGTTCAAAACCAACTTGCCCTGGCTGAAGCGGCCGTCACCACGGCCGAAACACAAGTCTTGGCCGCCGAAGCCAATCTGGCGCTCATCCAAGCCGGCCCCCGTCCTGAAGAAATCGCCGCCGCCGAAAGCGCCGTCGCCGCGGCAAATGCCGCCATTAATCAGGCCGCCGGGCAGCGAGACACTGCCCTCAACGTGGGCACAACCGCCCAAATTCGCTCAGCCGAAGCCCAGGTCGCTGCCGCTCAGGCCCAGGCCCAGGCCATTCAAGATCAATACGACGCCATCATTGACGCCTGTTTTGAACTGCCGGACGGCAGCGAAGTCTGCCCGCTCTATGGCGCGGTTGAAGAAACCACCCGCGCCCAACTGGCAGCCGCCCAACAAAACCAGGCTGCCGCACAGGCTGGGTTAGACGCCCTGCTTGCCGGTCCCACCGCTGCCCAAAATCAGGCGGCACAGGGCGGCGTGGCTCTGGCTACGGCTGCCCGGAACATCGCCCAAGCCCAGCTCGATCTGCTGCTGGCGGGCGCAACCCCGGAACAAATCGCCATTGCCGAAGTGGGCGTGCTGCAAGCCCAGGTCGGCGTAGATATTGCCCAGGCTGGCGTGACCCAGGCCCAGGCTTCTCTCACTCAGGCCGAAGCTGGCGTGGCCGCCGCCGAAGCCGGTGTAGCCGCCGCCGAAGCCATGTTGGACCGCATGACGCTTACTTCTACTATCGATGGCACGGTTTCCCGCATCAGTACCAATGTTGGCGAACTGGTGGGCGCTGGTGTGCCCGTTGTTAGTATGGCCGATTTTTCTCGATGGCTCGTCAAAACGACCGATCTTACCGAACTGGACGTAGCTTTTATTACGGTCGGCGACAGCGCTACCGTCAGCTTCGATGCCATTCCGGGTGAAACAGTGGCCGGGACGGTTACTAACGTGGCTCTGATGGCTGGCCTTTCCCGTGGCGATGTGGTGTATGAAGTCACCCTCGATCTGGAACCGGCCCCCAATCTGCCCTTACGCTGGGGCATGACGGCCGTTGTCAACATTGAATCCTGATTAAAAAGCCGGGTTGATAGCCCGGCTTTTTTTATGGTTGGGTTTGGACCTCTCGAGTGTAAGCGATACAATTCATCTGGTTGAATATAAATTTTGCATGGAGGTGCATCATGAGCAGGGATTTAGTTGTGATTGCCTTTGACAATATGGAAGAGGCTGAAAAAGTTGTTGATAGTTTGAAAGGCGCGCAAAAACATGGGTTTGTTAACCTGGAAGATACCGCCTATGTGGTTAAAACCGAAGACGGTAAAGTTTCCGTCCACAACGCCGTAGACAAAACAGTTAAACAAGGCGCTGTCGGCGGCGGTTTGTTGGGCCTGTTCCTGGGTTTCCTTTTTATGGGTCCCATAGGCACGATGCTGGTTGGCGCTGTTGGCGGCGCCCTGGTTGGTAAACTGGCGAAAGCGGGCGTCTCCAAAAGCTTTATCGACGATGTCAGCAGCGAGCTGAAACCCGGCACGTCTGCCGTCTTTTTCATCATTCGCTCGGCCGATGCGGCCGTCGCTCTGGCGACCATGCGTCAATACAGCGGCAAGGTCTTGCAGACCACCCTGCCTTCTGAACTCGAAGAATCGTTAAAACGCGCTGTTGACGACAAAGATTAAAACCAGCGTCGTAACTTGTTTCCCGAAATCAGCTAAAGAGGCTTACCGCATTGAGTGGTGAGTCTCTTTTTTGTTTGCGGCCTGGGTGGGATGTTGTTCATTGTCGCTAACGGATATGATTGTTTCGACGGTCTGAATTTGGCTGCGGAGGGCGGCAACATTGGTCTGTCGCTGCTGCACTACCTGTTCCAGTTCCCGCCGCATCACATCCCACCAGTTATCGCCTTCTTCGTCTAGTTCTTGCGCTTTGCGCCACAGACGGGCGGTGTTTTCTTGCCGCAGCATTTTGAGGCGCTGGCTGGCTTTGCGCTCCAGCCGCTGTGCTTTGAGAATGTGTTCGCGCAGCCGCCGTATTTCGCCGGTTTCGCTGACGGCCAATTTACGCAGGGCGCTGGGGTCCAGTTCACCGGCCAGATCGTATAGCGCCTGGATGTCGTTTTGTTCGTAGGCGTTGTTGACGGCTGCCATGATGGAGGTCATATAGGCTTGCTCAACGGCCGTTTCCGCCAAATCCGGGTGGAAGCGCCGGGCCAGTTCCCGGTAAAGCCGCTTCTCCGCTGCCTTGTCACGCGGCGTAGCGGTGGGCAGCAGCATATTTACTTCCGCTTCCTCTTCATGGCCAAGGAATTCCTCAGAGCGCCAGAATGGCTCTTCTTCATCGTAAGCCACGCCATACGCCTGCGCCTGCCGCAGCAGTTCCAGGCGCGTCAGCAGGGATTGTTTCTCGGCAGCCAGAGCTTGCAGGGCGTCTACCAGATCGTCTAACTTGAGGCGGCAGTGCATACGGAAGGCATTGACGGCGGCCTGTTCTGCTGCCAGCTCCGCCTCTGTCTGGTTTAGCTTGTCACGGGCCAGGCGCAGTTCCTCTTGAAGCTGCCGCACCTGTTCTCTCGGCGTTTGCGTCGGAGTGATGTGTGAATCAGTCATGCCTGTTTTCTTAGCTTCGAGGCAAAATGCCGCGCCGCCGCAGTTCCAAAATAATCCGGTCAACTATTTCATCGACGGTCTGAATATCGGTCTCCACCACCAGTTCGGCGTTTTCCGGTTCTTCGTAGGGCGAGGAAATGCCGGTGAAGTCCTGTATTTCGCCGGCGATGGCTTTTGCGTAGAGTCCTTTGGTATCGCGCCGCTTCACCACGTCCAGGTCGCACTTCACGTAAATTTCCAGGAAACGGCCGTTTGGCACCAAATCCCGCGCAAACCGCC
>JAWOGU010000743.1:0-6297 GCA_046496595.1 Chloroflexota bacterium | reverse complement strand
CGTAACCATATCCTACAATTGTTTGAAAAAGCCACCTGGACCCAGGATCCGGCAAAGATAGAAGCGCTTACCACCATTGTAGTAGTGGGCGGCGGTCCGACGGGGCTGGAAACGGCCGGGGCGATTTTTGAATTGTACAATCATGTGCTGGACCAAGAATTTTCTCGCGGGGTCTTGAAAACACGAGTGGTGCTGGTGGAAATGCAGCCATACCTGCTTGGTCCATACCCGGATGAATTACGTCAGGCAGCGCTCGCGCAACTGCGTTCATTGGGCGTCGAGGTGATATTGGAGAAAGCCGTGGCCGAAGTGGCGGCAGATCATGTGGTGTTGAGCGATGGCATGGTGATTCAGACGCACACACTGGTGTGGTCGGCAGGCGTGAAAGCGTCACCGGTGGGGGAGATGTTGGGTGTGCCTCTGGCGCGGGACGGACGGGTGCCGATTGAGGGGACAACGGCCGTTTCCGGCCTGAAAAACGTCTATGCGCTCGGTGATATGGCCTACCTGGAAGACCCGGACGGCAATCCCTTTCCCATGCTCATTCCCGTGGCGCAGCAGCAGGGCATCCTGGCCGCTAAAAACATTCTGGCCGACATCAAAGGCCGACCGCCGCAGACCTTCACCTACCATGATCGCGGCATCATGGCGACCATTGGCCGCACCAGGGCCGTGGCCTACATCTACAACAGAATTCAACTCAAGGGATTCCTCGCCTGGGTTGCCTGGCTTTTTTTGCATCTCGTCACGCTGCTGGGTTTTCGCAATCGGCTCAACGTGTTGATCAACTGGATTTGGAACTATCTCACCTATGATCGGTCGGTGCGGCTTATTTTGAACCGAACGCCGGGGGAGGAGGATGCCTGAATGGTGATGCGTAAAAAACCTTCACGCATCACGATTCACGCATCTATTAAGGTGGCATATGAGATTATTTGAGATTTTGATATTGGTAGCGATTCTACCGGTGCTGGTGTGGCCTTTGCTGCCCTGGCGGCGGCCTGGATGGGTGGATTTTTTGCCGGGAACGGCCGTTATCCTGCTCATCATTCAGCTTGTGGTGGAGGGATATCGTTGGCAGATGCTGCCGGCCTATGTCCTGGTGCTGGTCTTGTTTTTGATGACGCTGCCTCGACTGCGGAAACCACAGTCCCCAAAAAAGAAATGGTCGGGCTGGGCTGTTGGCGGCAGCGTGGTGGGGTTGGTCGTGTGGCTGGCGGCGCTGGCGCTGCCCTATTTGCTGCCCGTGCCCCAACTGCCCGCCGTCACCGGACCCTATGCCATTGGCACGCAGACCTTTTACCTGACCGATGAGAGCCGGGATGAAATCTATACCGCCGCTCCGGCCGACAAACGGGAAATCATGGCGCAGGTCTGGTATCCGGCTGAACCGGGGGTAGAAGGGGAAACGGCCACTTCGACCAGGCTCAGTGCAGCGGTTTACCTGGAAGCGCTCGACGTGATGGGTCCGGTGGTAGCCGAGCGGTTGGGACTGCCTCCGTTTTTGCTCGACCACATCAATCTGACAGACTTAGGCGCACAGAAAGACGCGCCGGTGCTGGCAGCCGATGCGCCTTATCCGGTGCTGGTCTTTTCGCATGGTCTGCGCGGTCTTCGCGCCCAGAATACCGCCATGGTGCGTGAACTGGTAAGCCACGGTTTTGTAGTGGCGACGATTGATCACACCTACGGTAATGCGCTCACCGTTTTCCCCGATGGCCGGGTGGCGTTTTACAATCCTGAGGTGCTGAGCGGCGTCGGCCAGCCGCCAAAAACCAGCAATACCCTGGTGAGCGTGTGGGCGGCTGACATCGGCTTTGTGCTGGACCAGATGGCGGGCTGGCAGGAAGAAGCGGGCGGTGATTTTAACGGCCGTTTAGACCTCTCCAAAGTAGGCATATTCGGCCATTCCACCGGAGGCGGCGCCACGGTGGAGTTTTGCGGCAGTGATGCCCGCTGTCAGGCTGGCGTGGGCCTGGATGCCTGGCTGGAGCCTGTTTCTAACGAGATCGTGGCGGCGGGACTGACGCAGCCGTTTTTATTTTTGCGCAGTGACGAGTGGTTGGGAGACGGCGTTTCTCCCAATAACGCGCTAGCCAAGACCTTGCTCAACGGTTTGCGCGACACCGGCTATCTGGCGACGATTGCCGGTTCGGCGCATTACGATTTCACCGACATTCCCTTGTTTTCGCCCCTAACGGCGCAGTTGGGCATTTCCAGCGACATGGACGGCGCCTATCTGGTGGATATGATGAATAACATGACCCTGACTTTTTTCCGGCAAGAGCTGCAAGGGACAGGTGGGGATCTGGCGGCGGAAGCGGCGGCATATCCTGAGATGACGGTGGAAAGAAATGATGAAGGATGAGGGATGAAGAATGAAGGAGGGAGGGAGCCGTCACGGATCACGGATCACGCCTCACGAGTGTTATGAGACCCCTTGAAGTTTTAATTTTACTGAGTAATTTGGGAACGGCCGTTTTCATCTTCCTGTTTCCTGATATGGCTGGAGCCGGGCTGTGGCTGGCGGCGTTGGTTTCGTTGCTGCTCATTGTGGGCCATGTCATCGTGGAAAAACCGCGCTGGCAGATGACTCCGGCTTACCTGCAAGCGATCATCGTATTGGCGCTCAGTGGGGCCGGATTGGCAGGCAGCGCCTTCCACAATGGTTGGTTTATGCTTCTCTGGACGATGTTGTTCCTGCTGGCGTTGTTTCTCACCTACGTGATGGCTGTACCCCGCCTGCCGAAACCGACCGGTCCTTATGCCGTGGGCACGCGCACTTTTCACCTGATCGATACGACGCGGTCTGAGATTTTTAGCGCAGACAAAAACGAGCCGCGCGAGTTGATGGTGCAGGTATGGTATCCGGCTGTGAAACCGGCCAAAGCGAAGCGCGCCCCGTTTGTGGCGGATTTTAAGGTTGGTGGTCCGGCGATGGCCCATCGGCTCGGTTTTCCGCCGTTCATCGTGCGCCACATCGATCTGGTGCGCACCCACAGTTATGAAGAGGCGCTGCTGCTAGACGGGGAAACGCCGTTTCCGGTGCTGACCTTTGCCCATGGGTACCTGGGTTTGCGCTCGCAAAATACGTGGCAAATGGAGGAGTTAGCCAGCCAGGGCTACGTGACGGCGGCGGCTAACCATACCTATGGCGCGGTTTTGACGGTGTTCCCGGATGGCCGGGTGATTTTTGGCGTGACGGAGCCGCCCGACGATTTGCCGGTTACAACCGCCGGACGCCAGGCGATGCGGCAGTGGGCGGAGGACACACAGTTTATTCTCGACCAACTGGCTGTGTGGCAGGCGGAACCGGGGCATTTTTTGAACGGCCGTTTAGACCTCAATCGTGTGGGCTGTTTTGGGCATTCGTTGGGGGGCGGCACAGCTTTGCAAACGGTGTTCAACGATTCGTGCTGCCGGGCGCTGCTGCTGCTGGATCCCTGGCTCAAACCATTTGACGAAGAAGAATTGGAGACGCCGCTGACCCTGCCGCTGTTTGCCATGATGAGCGCCGGTGAGTTTGGGCAGGAGAACAGCCAATTCGCTCAAAAACTGGCGTTGGGGAATGGGCGTGATGCCTTTGTGTTCACCATCGCGGGCAGCGGTCACTTTGATTACAGTGATCTGCCGCTGCTCTCCCCGATTACGCGCCTGGTAGGAGCCAAGGGGCCGATCAACGGCCGTTTGGTGGCGCGCATCATCAACGAGTATACCCTGGCCTTTTTCGATACATATTTGCGAGAACGGCCGTCGGCGTTGTTGAATGGGGAGTCGCCTTATAAAGAAGTTCAGTTTTTGGTTGACAATGGGGAAAGCAAGCTTTAGGCAAAAATTTGTTGGCAGGGAATTTCCAAACCAGGCAGCAGATGGGAAACGGAATCTTTACTCTTTGTTGAAGAACCGCCTGACGTTGTCCTGGATGTGCTCCATGAGCGTATACTCGTCGGGGGTGGGCAGGGTGTAATGGTTGAGGTAGTGGCTAACGGCCGTTTCTCCCGCCGCCACCAATTTCTGATACGCTTCATCATTTGGGGTTGGTCTGATCTGAAAATCGGTGGTCAGGACACAGCAGTTGCTAATCTCAATGGTGCGTCTTTGATCTAGAAGCTGCTGTTGATGCGTCTGCTCCTGCGCATCCAGCCAGGTTTCAAACAAATTGGTGATGTAGCTGGCAATGTTAACAACCGGCCGTTTGCCGGCGTCAGGACAGTCGTCGGGCGTGTAGAGACGGCAGCCCAACGTTTCCCAATTCACGCTGTTTGGCAGGGCAGGCTGCTCAGATAGATAACGAGTGTGGTCAAATAAGTGGATAGGATAGTTATTCAAAACAGCGCCATCGCCGTAGAAATCCCCTTCGTCGTCGCTCAGGCGTTTGCCGTCGAAGCGGGGCGCGGCAAAAAATAGGGGAATGGCCTGGGAAAGCAGCAGTGCGTCGGCGACGGCCACGTCGGGCGTGGTTTCAACGGAAAAAACCTCCAACTGATGCTGCGAAATGTTAGTGGCGGTAATGTATAAATCCCGGAATCCGCGGCGGTGAAAATCGGCGAACGTGGCGGTGCCATACCCTGTTTGGGCGGCGATAGTGGTCAGCAGCCATTTGTAGGCATAGCTGGTGTCGTACCAGCCATAGTTCCGCAGCAGGCGGTTGAGGCCATCGACATTACCCGCCATTTCCTGTCTGTGCGTGGCGCCGATGAGCCGTGAAGGCATTCGCACGTGAGTCTTGAGACCCGGTATTTTGGCATAGTCCAGGGTGTTGTAAATGGCAATACTTTCCTCTGCGCTGAGGCGGAAGCTGAGAATTGCCGCCAGTGTGGCTCCGGCCGACGTGCCGGCGACGCGTTCTATTTGCGCGAGTATGCCTCGCTGCTCCAGGACACGGACAGCGCCATGGTAGGCAAAGGTTTTGACGCCGCCACCCTGGAAAACGAGGTTTTTAAAAGGGAAAGTTGACATAATGAACAATTCGTAATGCGTGATACGTAAGCGGATTATGTATTACGCATTACAGGGTTAAGGCTAATTTGCCTGCTACTTCGCCGTTTTGCAAACGGTGGAGGGCGGCGAGGCCGTCACTAAGCGGATAAGTGGCGTCGATAATGGGGCGTAAACGGCCGTTAAACACCAGCCCCATCACCTCCGCATAATCCTGAATTGTGCCCATGGTGCTGCCGATAATGCTCAGGTGCTTACCAAAGATCAGCCGGTTGTCGAGTTCAAAGGTGGGACCACTGGTATTGCCCACTGTCAGCAGCCGCCCCCCTTTTTTGAGCGCCCGCAGCGAACTGGTAAAGGTGGCCGCGCCGACGTTGTCCACCACGATGTCTACGCCCTGCCTGCCGGTCGCTTTGAAGATGGCTTTGCCCCAGTTTTCTGCGTGCCGATTGATGACCACATCTGCGCCGAGTGCCTGCGCTTGGGCCAGTTTCTCATCTGTGGAGCCAACGACGTAGATGGGACCGGCGCCGGCCAGTTTGGCAATTTGAATGGCGGCGGTATTGACGCCGCCGCCCGCGCCGATAATCAGCACCGATTCCCCAGCTTGCAAACCGCCCCGTTTGATAAGCGAATGCCAGGCCGTCACATAAACCAGGGAGGCAGCGGCCGCCTCTTCAAAGCTGGCGCTATCAGGCATTTTGAGCAGGTTTCGAGCGGGAACAGCCGCGTATTCAGCAAAGAAGCCATCGACATGTTCGCCCAGGATGGCAAAGTGCTGGCACATGTTGTCCCGTCCGCTCAGGCAGGCGGGACACACGCCGCAGCTGCGGGTCGGGTTAATGGCGACGCGCTCACCCGCCGCAAAACCATCCACGTTAGCCCCCACAGCGGCGATGACGCCCGCGCCGTCGCTGCCCATGATGTGGGGCAGTTTCAGGTTGAGTCCAGGCCAACCCGCCAGCACCCACAAATCGAGCCGGTTCAGCGCCGCCGCTTTGATTTCCACCAGAACTTCATCCGGTCCAATCTGCGGCGTGGGCACATCTGTGTAGACGACTTGATCTAGCGTGCCGTGTTCGTGAAAAACCAGAGCCTTCATCGGTTCTCCTAAAAATGATGAAGGATGAGTGCTGAATTTCATCCTTCATCCTTCATCATTCATCCTTCTATTCCTCGTCCCACACTTCTTCCAGGTTGTCTTTGTAGAACTCGAAGACATCGGCATAGGCCAGGATGTCTTCGTTGGTGGTGGTTTGCAGCAGGACTTCCATGAGGGTACGCATGGCGGCTTCTTTTTGGTCGTTGCTGTAGTAGGCGAGGGCCAGGAAGACGTGACCGCTTTTGTTTTCGGGGAAT
>JAWOGU010000719.1:0-3162 GCA_046496595.1 Chloroflexota bacterium | reverse complement strand
GTTGTCCATGGCGAATGCCGGTCCTGGCACCAATGGCAGCCAGTTCTTCATCACCCATTCCGCCCAACCGCACCTGGACAACCGCCACACCGTCTTTGGCAAAGTGACCAGCGGTATAGACGTGGTGAACAGCATCAGACAAGGGGATTCGATAACGGCCGTTACCGTCACCGAAGCCTGATCCCATCCACTTGCATCCCAAGCAAAAAAGGCGTGTCTCTGTTGAGTCCACGCCTTTTTTGCTTCTAGAATCAGGCCTAAAGATTAAAGATTGAAGATGGGTGAGCATCAATCTTTAATCTTCAATCTTTGTTTTAATGCGTGCGGAAGACATACCCCCGCCCGCGCTGAGAGACGATGTAGGTCGGCGCCGCCGTATCTCCGATTTTTTGGCGCAGCCGGTGTACATGGACATGCAGCCGATCCTCAAAAACGTCTTCCTGAGGCCAGATGCGGCGCAAAATATAGTCCGTTTGCACTGGTTTGCCCGCTTGGCGCATCAACACGTAAAGCAGTTTAGTTTCAGTGGGCGTCAGCGCCACCGGCGCGCCGTCAATTTCAACCATTTGCTGCGGAAAATTGACAGTCAGTCGTCCATCTACCCACGTATTTAAGGTCCCGACAGTGCCGTAACTTTCAAACCGCGTCAAAATTCGCCGGACACGAGCCAGCAGCACTTCCGGGCTAAAAGGTTTGCGCACAAAATCTTCGCAGTGAGTTTCCAAACATTTTTGCACGATCTCTTCATCGTGAACGGCCGTTAACATGATCACCGGCGTATCTGAAAACGCATGAATCTTCCGGCAGAACTCCAGACCATTCATGCCCGGCATATGATAATCGACGATTGCCAGGTCCGGCAGGCCACTGGCGTTAATTTCAGTTAACGCTTCTTCGCCAGATAGTGCCGTAACCACCTGATATCCCACCCTTTCCAGAGTCAAACCGACGACACGTGTGGTATATTCGTTGTCGTCGACAACGCAAATTTTTTGTAGATGTGGCTTCAAATGCATGTTCTCCTACCTTATCTTAACCGCTCATGATCAACACGCTTACACCTTAGCATAGGTAAAACGTGATTTGTATCAGTTATTTAACACTAAAATTGTCAGACTTTTTTGTCACAGACAGTAAATCAGGCGCAGTATATGCCTGATAATTTAAAGAACCGTAAAGCGCATGTTATCGAATGGTTAACAAACTGCGCCGGCAAAATACTACAATAAAGGTAACTGTTCAGACTCTCGAGGGCTGAGCCTGTCGAAGCCCGGTTTCGCCTTCGACAAGACTTCGGCGTGAGCTCAGTCGAACGCTCAGGCTACACCTGTATAGATATCAATAAGGAAGGAAATCAACGATGAAATCAGCAAACGACAGGCAGTTCATCACTGTGGCGGAAAATGTGAAACTGGCTTATTGGGATGTAGGCGTGGAAGGAAAACGGCCGTTACTCCTCATCCACGGTCACACCGGCACGGCGCAAAGCCACCTGGGCAGCCTCATCATCGAACTGCAAAAAAATCACCGCGTTATCGCGCCGGACCTGCGCGGTTACGGGGCCAGCCAGCCGCCGCCGCGCGACTTCCCGCCTGAGTTTTACCAGCGCGACGCCGACGATATGGCCGCTCTGCTGCGCCGCCTCAACTGCGGACCGGTTGTCGTGCTGGGTTACAGCGACGGCGCCGAAAGCGCCATTTTGCTGGCAGCCGCCCATCCAGAACTGGTGCGCGGCGTCATCAGTTGGGGCGTATGCGGCGTCATCTCGCCAGAAATGCTCAGCCGCGTGCAAACCTGGCTGCCCGTGCCCGACAAGGCCCATTGGAAAGCGCTGCACCATCAAATCGCTGACTTGCACGGCGAAGCGCAGGTGCAGGCCATGCTCGCAGGCTGGGTCAACGCCGCCGCCGCCATCGTCGCCAACGGCGGCAACATCTGCCTGCAAGAAGCCGCCCAGGTGCAGCGCCCCGTGCTGCTCATCAACGGCGACGGCGACGAAGGCAACCCCCTGCGCGACGTCACCCGCCTGGCAGCGCGCCTGCCTAAGGGCCGGCTGGAAATCGTCGCCAACAGCGGGCATCCCATCCAGTTCGACCAGCCCGACATTCTCATGTGGCACATCAACAGCTTTCTCAAAATGATGAAGGATGAGGGATGAGGGATGAATTTATCGTTCAGCGTTCACCATTTCGCCTTCTAAAAAAGGAGTCTCCTCGTGTCTGAACACTTCCATATCCGTGCCATCCACCCCGACGACATTCCCGCCCTGCACACCATCATGAGCCATCCCCAGGTGGCCGAAACCGGCCTGCACCTGTATACCACCGAATACAGCGACACCGTGGATAATTTTCAGAAGTCAAAACCCGGCGTTCACCGCCTGGTGGGCGTTTTGGATGGGCAGGTTGTGGCTTACGGCTTGCTGCGCCAAAACCTGCGCCCCCGGCTGCGCCACACCGGCGAACCCGGCGTCTACGTCCATCCCGACCATTGGGGTCAGGGCATCGCCACCCACATGCTGGAAAAACTGCTCGATCTGGCCGATAACTGGCTCCACCTCTGGCGGCTCAACCTGGAAACCTTCAGCCACAATGCCGCCGCCAACCATCTGGCGCAGAAATTTGGGTTTGAATTGGAAGGGACGAAGCGCAAAGCAGCCTTTGGTAACGGCCGTTTTCACGACATCCACTTCTACGCCCGCCTCAAACCACCGGCGTTGGATGGTCCGCGCATTCAGTTGGATCCCTCGCCGCTGCTGCCTGCTTCCAACCCGCCCATAGAACGGCCGTCCATCCGCATCCGCCCCGCCCACCCCGATGACAGCAGCGACCTGTCCGCCATGTGGCAGCACCCATTGGTCTGCGCTACGACCATGCAAATGCCCAGCCAGGAAATCTGGCAGGCCCGCCAGCGCCTGGGCGAAGCGCCGCCGCCCGGCCTGCATAGACTGGCGGCGGTGGATAACGGCCGTTGTGTCGGCCTCATCGTCATCCATCAACATCAAAATCCACGCATGATCCACAGCGGCGGCCTGGGCATGATGGTCCATCCCGACTACTGGAGCCTGGGCATCGGCAGCCGTCTGATGGAAGGCATCCTCGACATCACCGACAACTGGCTCGACCTGCGGCGCGTCGAACTGGAAGTGAACACCGACAACCC
>JAWOGU010000664.1:0-2810 GCA_046496595.1 Chloroflexota bacterium | reverse complement strand
AATGCCCCGCACCAATTTTGTTGTTATTGGAAATTGCGAAAATGGCAAAATCATAGTTTTTAGCAATAAATTGATCGCATCCATTGTCAAAAAATCAATATTGATGAGAAAAAAGCTCTTCTGTATTGATTTATGTAAAGCTTCGAGATGAAGATCATTGTTGTATAACTGCAATAGTTGGAACAAATGGCACATGAAGGCGCCCCGTCCCATCTTCCAGCAGCGCCGGGCGCGTTGTACAACCGCCAGTCAGGTTTTCAGCGCCGCCGCCTTCAGAAAGGATAACCAGGCCGCCTGCGGCGCTGCACCAGGCACTGTGCCAACGGCCGTCTGCGGCCGTGTGGATGGCTGCGGCTCCTCCTTGCCCCACAACCTGCGGCGCACTCCAGCCGTCAGGCCCGAAAGATGCCCAGGAAATAGGCCCGGTCGGTGAATTCGGCGCTGCGGCCGCCACAAGGGCGAACCCCTCTGGCGTGGCCGCCAACTGCGCCTGTGGGTTGGGTAGATCGGGAAAGGTGAGACATCCGGAACGGCCGTTTGCCGGATCCTGTCCATCTTGCCAGGTGGTGTAGGCGATGGCGTTCTGGCCTGCCGACCAGGCGACCATCACGGTTCCGGCGTCGTCGACGGCAATCGCCGGCCACTGATGCGCCCCGGCGTTGCAAGCAGAGGGTATTGCGGCCATGCCCAAAGGCGGCGAACAAACGCCGCCGGCGCAGCGGCTAACCAGGATGCGCCCCGCCTCTGCCCAAACGATATACGCCGCTCCATCCTCCGTGACGGCTGCCTGGGGCTGGTGGGACGTGTTTTGTGGCGTGTTGGAAACATTGACCGGGGCGTCCGGCCAATTGCTATAAAAAACATCATCCGCGCCAGACCAGACCAACACCTGTCCGGCTGCGCCTGCGGCCAGCCCCACACTAGCCTCGTCCGGTTGGATCTCCGTCAGACGACTCACATCTTGCCAATGGACTCCCTCCGTAACGGGCGTCAGGCTTGTGCGAATGCTGCCTTGATGAATCGTAATAAAGTTGGCAATCTGGTTGGTCGAACCCATAACCACCAAAAACAGCAGAGTGCCGACCGCGATGGTCGCCGCGTCTTGCCAGCGGCGCGGCGTCACGGCGGCTTCACCTCGCATTTGCCGCTGGCGGGCAAGCCAGCCATAAGCCAGCCCCAGCATCCCCCCAGTCGTGGCATTCATCACCACCCCGGCGATTATCAGAAAGAGTGCGCCTGTCAGCGCCTCTACCGGGCTGCTTGCCAGCCATGCCGGCCGCCACAGCACAAGCCCAAACAACACGCCGCCCAGCAGGCTGCCCGCGGCGTTTGCCAACCAGGGCAGCAAGGCATACCGCGGCCGCGCCGTGAGAGCCGCCAGGACAAACCCGTTCAACAGGCCAAACAACACGCCCAACAGGCCAAACACCACCATATAAATGGTCGGGTTTTTCTCCGAACCGGGGTTATAGACGCTGATCAGGCTGATGAGCAGCAGCGCCGGGATAACCAGAACGCCATGGGCCAGCCCATTGGCCAACGCGGCGCTGGTCAGGTAACGCGGCCGGCTGCCCTGCGCGTCAATGCGCTGTAGCACATATCCCCGCACCAGGCCGCCGACCGCGCCCCCCACGCCTACGCCAACAAACGCCAGAATCACGCCGACGAGCAGGCGCACAAGCGGCTGGCCTTCCGGGACCAGACCCGTTAGCCAGGTCAGCACCCCACTGGCAAAAAGCAGCAGGGTTGCCAGATTGCTGGCAATACCGGCGACAATGAAGCCCAATAGGCCAGTGAAAAAACTACGTCGATAAGAAATCATAAGCGTTTAACGGCCGTTCCTGTTAAAAACCATCTCCCAATCACCATAACATGGACTTAATCCGTATCAGGGTCGCTGCCGCGCAGCCAGTGCCAGACCAACCGCAGCACAATCACCGCCGCTACCAGCGACGAAAACACATAACTTAACACGGCAATCTGAGTGATAACATTCCAGAAAGCGCCCTGAAAACCACCCAGACCAATGCCAATCGTGGCAATCGCCGACCCGATAATCAGCCCCACCAGAATCACGGCTATCACCGCCTGGCGGCCAATCCGGGCCAGCTTGTTCACCTCTTTGCTCACGCCCGATGTATCGAGATACAGTTCAAAGCGTCCCTTTTTGTACTGCTTGAACCAGCTCAGAGTGGCGTCGGACAGGCTGGGTAAATTTTCTGTCGTCTGGCGCAGCGCCGAATTGACAGCCTTGCTGGCTACGTTCTGCACGTTTTCGGCCGTTACCTGATTCAAAACCTCCTCGCGGATAATCGCCACGCTTTGCGCCACGACGCCCGCTTCGGGAAAGAGCAGATTCCCTACAGCCACCACCTGCATCAGCGCCTTGACAGCCAGTGTCAGATTGGCGTCCAGCCGCAGGCCATGCCGCCGCAAAACATCCATCGAGACGCTCAGGGACTGCGAGAAATCGAGCACTGCGCCGCCGATCATGTAAGGGCCTAACGTGCGCTCGAAATCTTTCCGGTAAGCCTTTTCATCTACCTGTTCCACAAAAGGCTGACTGAGGTTTTTCAGCGTCGTGGCTGTGCCGTCAATATCCGAGTTTTGCAAGGCTATTAACCTTTGGTGCTAGTTGAAAAAAAGCATCGAGTTCCCTTAAGCTAAGAGCTACAAGACCACTAGCAAAAGGAGAACCCGATGACTACAGAAGATTTTATCATTGAACTGTTCTGCCGAGTTGATGACCAGATGGGTATTGTGCCAAAACATAGTCAAGCCTCATTGTATCCCAGTGAAGTCGTGACCCT
>JAWOGU010000602.1:0-6729 GCA_046496595.1 Chloroflexota bacterium | reverse complement strand
CATCCTTAAACTGGTCTAGCAAAATCAGCCAGGGACTCTTAGCGCCTTTTTCAACCAGTTCATTCAGGCCATACTGTTCTAATCGTTTCGTGACTTCATCCGTACTGAGACCATCAGACAATGATGTTTTCAGCTGCTGCACCACATCATCTGCTTCAAGTTTGTACCAGTTACTCATAGGATTCCTTTTTACTCAGGGTGCCATGCGATGATTTAGTTACACACATTTCCTGTGGATAGCTGCCCAAGTATACCAAGATGTGCCCAATCGATCATACGCAAACCCATGGGCATTGGGTATAATGCTGCTCCTGGCGTCATTTCTGACATTCAACATCTTCCCAACCTGGAGGCAGCACAAAAAAACTATGACAAACACTTACATTCCTGAACGGGCTATGTTCATCTACGCTCACCCCGACGACATCGAATTTGGCGTAGCCGGCACGGCCGCGTTGTGGGCCAAATATGGCAGCGAAGTGACCTACGTGGTCATCACCGATGGCAACGTGGGCAGCCATGAAGCCGGCATAACGGCCGAAAAGCTGGCTGAAACCCGCCGCGCTGAGCAAACAGCCGCCGCCGTCACAGCCGGCGCCACTTGCATCTTTTTAGGCTATCACGATGGCTTGCTGCAACCTACCATGGAACTGCGTAAAGAACTGGTGCGTCTCATTCGCCAACATCGCCCCAATGTAGTCGTCAGCGGCGATCCGACGCTCTACTTCCCCAGCGGCGATACCTACATCAACCACCCGGATCATCGGGCGGCGGCGCAGGCTGCCATCGACGCCGTTTTCCCGGCCGCCGAAATGCACTTACTTTACCCGGATCTGGACACAGAAGGCTTGCAGCCCCACAAAGTAAACTACGTCTATGTGTCCTGGTCGCAGCAGCCGCCCAATTATTATGTGGATATTACGGAGACAATCGACATCAAAATCGAGGCGCTGCGCCAACATGTCAGCCAATTGGGGGATTGGAATCCTGAGGAGCGTATCAAAGAGTGGAACAGCGGCACAGGGAAACAAGTGGGCTTTAAGTATGCGGAAGCTTACCGGAGAATCACGCTGAAGGAGATCGAAGAAATTAAAGAAGGCGAAGCCTGATTAAACACTTTGGAAGCAGGTATGAAATCGTTTTCTCGTGCTCCGCGACAGGAATACTGTTTTATTGCTCAATAATTACTCGTTTATTAGGGGGCTGATTGGCATAAGGTCCCGCAAACAAAGCAGAATGTTGTCAGGAAAGCGGTTTCCCAAGATAATGGTGACTGCTAAAAAGGACAACTATGGGCCAGAAAACAAAAATAACGATTCAAGATATTGCGCGCAAGGCAGGCGTTTCGCCCAGCACGGTCTCGAGGACCATGCGCGGAAATGCCTATGTGGAAGCAGATAAACGGGAGTCTGTGTTAGCGGCTGTAGCCGAATTGAATTACCAGCCCAACGTGTTTGCCCAAAGTTTAGCCAGTGGACAGTCACTGACCATCGGGGTGGTGACACAAAATTTTGGCAGCCCGTTTTACGATGGCATTTTATCGGGCATTTTGCAGACGTTGGAAGCCACGCCCTACTCGCCCATTTTTGGAGACGGCCGCTGGCAAACGGCCGTTGAGAAACGCGCCGTGCAAACCTTGATCAACCGCAAGGTGGATGGCCTCATTCTGGTAGGCGGTCTGATCCCGGAAGAAGATATCCTGGCGATTGCCCGGCAAACGCACTTGATTGTGGTAGGCAGACACATTGCACAGATATCAGAGCAGTGCCTTTATGTGGACAATCAACTGGCGAGTTATCAAGCCACTCGTTATCTGCTGGAAATGGGGCACCGGCATATTGCTCATGCTACCGCCACCAAATATTTTGGCGAGGTGGTGCCAGATATTTACCTGCGTTATCAAGGATATGTGCAGGCCCTGGCAGAGTTTGGCATTGAGCCTGATCCGCAGCTTGTGGTGGAAGGGGATTTATCGCGGCAGTCTGGTTTGATGGCGCTGGAGACACTATTGTCACGGGAACGGCCGTTTACTGCGATTTTTGCCGCCAACGACCAGATGGCAGTTGGCCTGCGTTTGGGCCTGCACCGGCACGGCCTGCGCGTGCCTGAAGACGTCTCCCTCATCGGCTTCGACGATGAACCCACCTCAGCTTTCCTCACCCCGCCGCTGACGACGGTGCAGCAGCCAGCCGTTGAACTGGGAGAAGCCGCCGCCAGCGCCATCATGGACCTGATGAAAGGTGATCTAAATAAATTTGACGCTTTCCAGGCGAAACTTATCATTCGCGAAACCGTAGCCCGCTGGCGCTGATACTATTTGCGGCAAAATAGGATGACACATGCAGAGCAGCACAAAAACGAAACTGACCAACGCCCAAATCACAGCCATAACCAGACATGCCTTCGGTGAAGATGCAGGCGTGCAAAAAATCACAGAATTAACCGACGGCTATTTTAATACGGCTTATAAAGTAGAGCTGCGGGCTGGGGAAACGGCCGTTCTCAAAGTGTCTCCTCCAACCGAAGCGCCGGTACTACGCTATGAACACAACCTCATGACTGTCGAGGTAGCAGTTTTACAACGCATCCGTTCCCTGAGCGGGGTGCCTGCGCCCAAAATTTTGTACTGTAAGCAGGGTGACAACATCATTGAAAATGATTATTTCTTTATGGAATTCATCGACGGCGAGCCTCTGAACAAACACCAGAAAACCCTCAGCGCAGAGCGGAGCAGCGCCATCTCTTCTGATTTGGGGTTCATCGCCAAAAAGATTAATGAAACACGCGGCGCGTATTTTGGGACTATCTCACGATTGGATGGGCAGTTTACTAACTGGCGCGATGCTTTTCTCAGCATGATCCAGGATTTGTTAGCAGACGCCGCGGATGCCGGGGTGACGCTGCCGCTGGCCTATGACGCCATCTACCAAATGACTGCCGCACAGCGCCAGGCACTAGACGCGGTGGTCTTCCCGGCTCTCGTTCATAAAGATTTGTGGGCAGGAAACGTTTTTATAGACCCTGAGGCGACACAGATCACGGGGATCGTTGACTTTGAACGCGCCATCTATGGTGATGCCTTGCTGGAACCTGTTTGCGGCTTCTTGCTGGAAAACGAAGCGTTCATGAACGCCTATTTGGGCAGAACCACATTAACGCCGACGGAAACGATTCGGGTGACGTTATACAAAATATATTTATTCCTCATCATGGTCATCGAGTGTTCTTATCGAAACTACAGTGATGACGGTCAGGAAAAATGGGCCAGACAGCAGTTAGACAAGAGTTTGGAAATATTAGCCGGCTTCAACGCCGGGTAAGGCGACGGCAGCGCACTGACAAATTCCACAGCCAGGCGCCCATTCAGAAATGACCGGCAGTAAAGAGTCCAGGGAAACAAAAAGGGACATCCTGTGATGTCCCTTTTAAATTTTGTATAGTGTTCGTCGTCTCTAGGCGCTATAGGCGGCGCCGGCGGATAAACACTCAGTTACAACTCGATTGAGTTCCCAGGTGCTTACCGGCTGAGACATGAAACTATTGGCGCCTTTTTGCCTGGCCTCCTGAGAAGCATGTTCCTGACCGGTGGCAGACAACATGATAATGGGCAAGTTTTTAAACTTTTCTTTGGCGCGTACTTTTTCCAACAAAGTGAAGCCGCTCATTTCAGGCATGTTGAGGTCAGTGATGATCAGGTCAACCGGTGTTTTTTCTAATTGTTCCAGGGCCTTCGAACCACTATCCGCTGTTATAGTTGTATGATTGATTCTTTGCAGCATTAATGTCAACAACCGATGAATATGTGGTGTGTCGTCCACAATGAGTATTCTAGCCATTTTGATTCCTGCCTACTTTACTATGTTTGCTTCTACCGTTTGTTGATACCCCATCAACATCAACCAGCAAGTGCTTTGACTCGTTGACTGTTACAAAGTTAGCAAATTATCCTGACGATAAAACTTAAGATAATTCACAATAAATACTAAGTCTCAGGTGTGCGCTGCAATTTTTATGGCTGTTTAAGGATAGTTATCAGTCAAAAAAGTGCGTTGCACTTGAAAGCTTGTCAGGCATATAGGATTAAGGTTAATCATACTTCCAACGTTTTGCAGTGACATCAGCCAGTCAGCTAGTATCTAGCTCCGCCAGTTGGGGGATACATGGAAATGGGGGTAGATTCCATCAGCAAATTAACCTGAAGCATGGTGGCTTAGTGGTTATCATTCACGGGTAAGTTCGGAAAGGTGATGAGAGGAGTTAATAATACTTCACTAAACGCCAATGGTTGCTGCCAGGCTGGGGAAAATAGGAGACAGAATCCATGAGTTGATGAACGAGGAACAGCCCATAACCACCTGTGTGGGGCTGGCTTAAATCGGGTTCAACTACGGTGGAGATGTCAAAGGAACGGCCGTTATCCTCCAAATCCACCATTAAACAACGAGGCGGCTCAGCCAGCGTAAAAGTAACGCCAATACGGCCGGGCAGGCCCGCGTAAGCGTGTTCTACAATGTTGGCGCACGCTTCATGAACAGCCAGTTCAATGTTATAGACCAGTGCAGTGCGATCAGGCAGTTGATCTTCATTCGCCAGCAAGGCACGAATACAATTACCAACCACATTTAAAAATTTATGCTGTGCCGGCAAATTTAACCGCACAACTTGCCCTGGCGCCAGCTTATCAACGCTCTCTTCCGGTTTTTTTTGAGCTGAAGTCACGTATGAACCCCTTTAAGTACAACCAATGTCTGGTCATCCGCTTGCTGCTCCCCTGCACTAAATTCGGTAACCACTTCTCGTAACTTCCTGGCAATATCCGGTCCTGGCAAATGGACAAGAGACTGCACCAGAGTCACCAATTCATCATAACCAAACTCTTTCCCCTGCGTATTACGCGCCTCACTAAATCCATCCGTAGCCACAACCAGCACATCTCCCGGTAAAAATGTCAGAAACTGATCTTGCGACAAACTGGTGGGTAGAACACCAATGGGGGTACCATCCGCTTGCAGCAACCGCGCCTCACCCTCCACAGGACAGTAAATAACAGGGGAATGACCGGCATTGGCATAGATAAGCTGCCGCTTTTGGGGATCGTATTGACCCACAAAAACGGTGGCGAACATGCTCAGTTGTGTGAAATCGTCATACAACTCTTCATTTGTGAGGCTTAAAATAACTTGAGGCGTTGAGATGGTAGCCGTGTGCGTTTTGGTGCGGATGACCGTGCGCGTCATTGCCATCAAAAGGGCCGCCGGTATCCCCTTGCCCGATATATCGCCCACACTAAAGGTAAATGGCTGATCTTTGTGAGTGATAAAATCATAAAAATCCCCACCCACGCGGGAGGCCGATTCAGACGCCGCCCATAAATCTAAACCAGGCACAGTGGGTTGTTTTTGAGGCAGCAGATGATCTTGAATACGTTTCGCCAAATCCATTTCTGTTTTAAATTTGGCCTGCTCCATGTTCAGTTGATACATGATGACGTTTTCAATCTGAGCGCCGGTAAATTCAGCCACAGCCTGGGCTAATTTTATATCTGGCGACGTAAATTCCCCATCCACTTTGTTTAATAAGCCAATAACAGCCAGGTTGGCATTACGCACCTTAATGGGCACCAACAAAATGTCACGGGCTTCCATGTTTTCTTCTTTTTCTGCTTCTAAAACACGGCGGCAGAGGAAACCATAGTCAGTAGCGAGAAGGGCATCAACATAATTTTGCCGCAGTTCATCACTCAGCAGGGGTTTGGGATAATGCTGTATGATAAGCGGCCGATCATGCATGTGGACCATGAAGAAAGCGGCTTCTACCTTTAACAGACGGGTTGATTCCAATGCCAGACGGGCCAGGGTTTTGTCGATTTCAAGGAAGTTTCGAGTAGCCTGTGTTAACTCATATAAGGCCAACAATTGGTCCTGGGTGTCAATGAGATCTGCCGTCATGCTGTTTAAATCTCGTTCCAAGCCGACAATTTGAGCAATGAATCCCGCTTGCGTACCTAGACGATCCTGTACGATTTTTTCGTCCAGACCTGTTAGACGCAGTTCGCCAATTTTGATGGCGTCCATTTCGATGGCCTGGGTGAGTAGTGGTTTATCTTTTGCGAGATCAGAAGACCACGACTGAAGACAGACACCATCAGACCATATGGAGAATGAAGAGGCTCCTAACCGAAGCCAATCTGCGGCTAAGGCTTCGATTTGTGTTTGTTGACTGGCCAGAATTGTGGAGAACATAGCTTGCTGCTTCAGGTTTACTGCGGTTTTTGCATCAGGCTAATTTGCAAACGACTTAACCGCCTCATCTTCTTGGAGGTAGATTTCAAAGAATTTATCCAAACGTGTCAGTTCAAAGACCATGCGTACGGGCTGCTGTACGCCACATAAACGCAGATCGCCATTAAGTTGGCGGCAATTTTTGACGCCCTGTACCAGGGTTGCCAATCCTGTTGAATCGACAAAATCAACGCCCTCTAAGTTAACGACAATATTTGCCGGTTCTTCATCGACGGCTTTCTGAATCCACGGCCGAACTTGCTCGGCCGTGTAAGTATCAAATCGTCCCGATAATTCTAGTATTTTTACGTGCCCAGCAGAACGCGATTTGAGTTCCATGCTGTTATTACTCCTTTAATGGGGAAACGGAAGGGCATTTTAAGGGATCTTCGCTTCCGAGGCCGCCTGATTCCTTGCTCTTCGCCACCAGGCAGTTGGTGTTTTTTTT
>JAWOGU010000600.1:0-31026 GCA_046496595.1 Chloroflexota bacterium | reverse complement strand
TTCTGCGTGGCTGGCGAGTCTGACATTGCCAACGCCAGCCGTCCCATCAAAGACAGCGAAATCGAATCCTGCCAGGCCATTGGCCGTGAGCCGATTGAGTTCCGTGTAGGCACAGACGCTTTGGCCGTTGTTGTTAGCTCGGAGAACGATTTTGCCACCGATGCCACCATCGAAGAACTGGCGCTCATCTTTAGCAGCGCGGCTACCTGGGCTGACGTGCGCGCTGAGTGGCCGGCCGAACCCATCCTGCGTTTCATCCCCGGCACCGACTCCGGTACGTTCGATTACTTTGTCGAAGTAGTCTTTGAAGAAGACCAGGAACCTATCCTGTCGGCCTCTAACTTGCAGTTGAGCGAAGATGACAACGTTCTGGTGCAAGGCGTGCAGGGCAGTCCTTATGCCATTGGTTTCTTTGGCTATGCCTATTACGAAGAAAACGCTGACACCCTTAATATTTTGAGCATTGAGGGCGTTGAACCAAACGCTGAAAGCGTGGACAACAACTCTTACCCGCTGGCTCGCCCGCTCTTTATCTACAGCGACGCCACCATCATGGCCGAAAGACCGCAGGTTGCTGACTTCATCAACTTCTACCTGACCTTCGTCAATGAAGAAGTGGTCTCTGTCGGTTACTTCCCGGCCAGTGAAGCGGCGCTCAATCAGGCCAAAGTGAACTGGCTGAACGCCCAACAATAATAGTTTGAGCAAGCAGAAATTAGAAATTAGAGGGGTTCTCCCTTCTAATTTCTAATTTCTTGTTTCCCACTTCTTATTTACAGGGGACCTGTATGGCAACACAAAATCCCGTCACGCCGTTGCCGGCAACAGATATTGTTGGCAGCGATTTACGAAAACGGCCGCGTCTGAGCGAAAGTCTGATCAAAGGCTTTCTCTTTTTTTGTGGCGTGCTCTCTATTTTTACAACCATTGCCATTGTTTTTATTTTGGTGGAAGAGTCGATTGCTTTTTTTAGCCGAAGCCAATTGCAAAATACCAATCGGCCGCTGGCGGCTGAGGTAACGCCCGCAGACCTCTTCCTTGTTGTTGGTTCAGCCGGGGCAGCTCTGCACGCCGACGACGTGATCCAACTGAATGATGAAATTATGCGTGTGGAAGCGGTGGATGGCTCTACCGTCCGTGTGGAGCGGGGCTTCCGGGACACTGTCCCGGCCAGCCATGCCGCCGGTTTGGTTATCCTGCGGGCCAATGATGTGGACATTATCGAGACGGTTACGACCACCAGGTGGATTCCGCATTTGGGATTTTTTGGTTTATGGCCGCTGATTCTGGCGACCTTGATGACCAGTGTGATTGCGATGCTGGTGGCGCTGCCTATTGGTTTGGCAACGGCCGTTTACCTGAGCGAGTATGCGTCCGAGAAATTCCGCGGCGTGATGAAACCGATTCTGGAAGTGCTGGCGGGTATTCCTACCGTCGTTTATGGTTATTTTGCCCTGATTTTTATGACGCCCTTGCTGCGATCCGTCTTCGGTGAAGGCACGGTGGAAATTTTTAACGTGGCTTCGGCCGGTATCGTCATCGGCATCTTGATTGTGCCCCTGGTCAGTTCAATGAGCGAAGATGCTTTACACGCGGTGCCTAATTCTTTGCGGCAGGCGGCTTATGGCCTGGGGGCCACGCGCCTGGAGACATCATTGAAAGTAGTGGCGCCGGCGGCGCTGTCAGGCATCACGGCTGCCGTTGTGGTCTCCATGTCTCGCGCTGTTGGGGAGACGATGGTGGTGGCGATTGCCGCCGGGGCCGGTCCGCGGAATTTCGAGCTGGGCAAAGATTCCCTGTTGGGCTTTGTACTCAATCCGTTTCTGGCAGCCGAGACCATGACCGGCCACATTGTGCGTATCAGCGGCGGCGATTTGAGTTATGACTCCATTGACTATAACAGCCTTTTCGCCATTGGTTTGATGCTGTTTATCATGACTTTTATCCTGAACATGATCGCCCGCCGTTTTGTGCAGCGTTTCCGTGAGGTTTACGAATAATGAGCAAACTAGAAAGCAAAGAGGCGTTTCCCAATGTTCAGGGGATGGGCAGTTACCCGGAAGGAGACGGTCTTCAGGCCCAGATCCAAACGCGCCATCGCTGGGGCCTTTTTTGGCGCATCGTCTTTGTAATCGCCCTCATGCTGGCTATCATCACTCTTGTGACTCTGTTGTATACCATTGTGAACGACGCCTTCGGCTACGTGGCGATCATCAACAAGGTAGACCCGGAACGGCTGACGCTGAACGTGCTGCAAAATAATGTGCTGAATGCGCCCAATACCGTGTCCAGCGAAGACGATCACGAACTGGCTGCCGGTATTGCAGACAATCCGGACGGCATAGGCTTTTTTGGTTACGCCTATTATCAGGAAAATTCAGACGGCTTGCAGATTGTGTCGGTGGATGGTCAGGAAGCAGGAGGCGCCGCTGAGGATTACCCGCTGGTACGGCCGTTATACCTCTATTCTTCCGCCTCTGTGTTAGAAGAAAATCAGACCGCCAACCTCTTTCTCAACTATTTGCTCACCAACGTGGGCGGCCAGATGGACGAGATTGGGTACCTGCCGGCCAGCGCCGAGGGGCAGGCGACGGCGCAGCAAAACTGGTTGAGCGCCAATCCCACTTTGGGGCTTTTGCCAGGCCAATGGGCGGCTGTAAGCCCGGATGGCATGGGCGGCAGTGTGAGCCTTGCTGGCAGTTCTACTGTTTTCCCGCTGACGCAGCATATGCTGGAGCAGTTTCAGGGCGCGGGTTTTGCGGGCGCGTATGACAATACGGCCGTGGGCAGCAGCGCCGGTCTCACCGCTTTTTGCGCCGGAGAAGTGGATATTGCCGCTTCCAGCCGGCCGATTAAGTCAGGGGAATTTGAGGTGTGCCGCAAGAACGGCCGTTTTCCCCTGGAATTTCAGGTAGGGATAGACACTCTCGCCGTTGTCGTCAACCCGGAAAATGAGTTTGTGACCGATCTCTCCACAGAGCAGTTACAGACAATCTTTACCTCCGCCGAAACCTGGGCCGATGTAGACCCAGATTGGCCCGCCCGTCCCATATACCGTTTTGTGCCCGGCAGTGACAGCGGCACATTGGACTTCTTTATCGAAACGGTTTTCGAGACCACCCTGGCCGACCTGCCCAAAGACGATCTGGTACAGATTTTGGCCGCCAACATCACCGCCGGACGCGGCCGCGCCATCGAGCGCGAACAGCGTTTTTATGAAGACGCCCTGGTCTTTGAATCGCCCGAATTGTGGAATGAAGTATGCGCCGCGCCGGCCGCAGAACGGCCGGCTGGCTGCACCGCCCCTATCCGCAGCCACGACGATGTGTATGACCTGCTCATCCGCGAAGTGGTGCAGGAAGATGTGGTGAAGGTTTACAAACTGGTCGACTCCATTTTGAATCGGTCGGAGATTGCCGCCGAAGTGGCGCAGCAGTATCCCAATGGCGTCCTCCAATTCCGCTCCTGGCTCACGGCCGACTTTGTGCGCGATTCCCAATCCAGCACGCCGGAATATGCCGGGGTGCGCACCGCAATTTTTGGGTCCTTGTGGGTCATCGCCATCACCATTCTCTTTTCCTTCCCCATCGGCACCGGGGCGGCTATCTACCTGGAAGAGTACGCCACGGACAATAAACTCAACCGCCTGCTGCAAACAAACATCAACAACCTGGCCGGTGTGCCGTCGATTATCTATGGCATGTTAGGACTGGCAGTGTTTGTGCGCACGTTCGAGATACTGACCAGCGGCGCGTTGTTTGGCGCTGTGGAGTCGGGGGCGACGGCCAACGGCCGTACCATCTTCTCCGCCGGTTTGACGCTGGGGCTGCTCATTCTGCCGATCATTATCATCAACTCCCAAGAGGCGCTGCGGGCTGTGCCCAATTCACTGCGGCAGGCCGGCCTGGCGCTGGGCGCCACCCGCTGGCAGACTATCTGGTCTCATGTGCTGCCCAATGCCCTGCCCGGTATCCTCACCGGCACCATTCTGGCGGTGTCCCGCGCTCTGGGCGAAACGGCGCCGCTGGTGGTAGTGGGCGCCTCGACCTTTATCACGGTGGATCCCTCTGGGCCATTTTCTAAATTTACCACTTTACCAATTCAGATTTATCAATGGACATCGCGGCCGCAGGCGGAGTTCCGCAATATTGCGGCGGCGGCGATTGTGGTGCTGTTGGCGCTGCTGCTCACGTTGAACGCAACGGCCGTTCTCCTCCGCAACCGCTACAGCAACCGTATGGGATAAGCAATCATGAGTGATACAACCTTTTCTAGTAATGGCAATTACGCTATCGAAGCCCAAAATATCAACATCTACTACGGCAGCTTTCGCGCCGTCAAAGATGTCTCCCTTCAATTCGTGCCCCGCCGCATCACCGCCCTTATCGGGCCGTCTGGCTGTGGCAAAAGCACCGTGCTGCGCGCCTTCAACCGCATGAACGACCTGGTTCCCACCTCCCGCCTGGAAGGTAAAGTGTTGTACCGCGGCCAAAACATCTACGAAAACAACGTGGACCCGGTGGAAGTGCGGCGGCGCATTGGCATGGTCTTCCAAAAGCCCAATCCCTTCCCCAAAAGCATCTACGAAAATGTGGCCTGGGGCGCGCGTATCAACGGTTTCAAAGGAGAGATGGACGACCTGGTTGAACAATCGCTGCGCCAGGCGGCGCTGTGGGACGAGGTAAAGGACAAACTCAGCCAAAGCGGCCTCTCTCTCTCCGGCGGGCAGCAGCAGCGCTTATGTATCGCCCGCACTATTGCCGTAAAGCCGGAGATTATTCTGATGGATGAACCGGCATCGGCGCTGGATCCCGTTGCTACCTTACGCATTGAAGAATTGATTCAGGAATTGAAGAAAAATTACACCATCCTGATTGTGACCCACAATATGCAGCAGGCGGCGCGCGCCTCAGACTATACCGCGTTTTTTAATATGGATGAAGATCGCGCCGGCTATCTGGTGGAATTTGGTGTTACCAATGAATTGTTTACCAATCCGGTGAATGAGCTGACTGAGCAGTACATCACCGGCCGTTTTGGCTAGAGATGGTTCATCCCTCCTGGCTCGCTTTCCCTTGGGGGGAGAACGGGGCAGAGAGCCGTGACGCGCACAGTCGGAAAAGTGGTTGTAGCCGCGGTATCTTTACCGCGCTATGTGCAAGCGAGGATTGATATCCCCGGCAACAGACGTTGTTTTGGAAGGAGACACGAATGACCAGAGAAATATTTGATCGCTCTCTCAAAGCGTTGCAAGATAAAGTTTTGGGCCTGGGCAGTGCTGTAGAAGAGAACCTTGTAAGAGCTGCCAAAGCGTTGATTGATGCAGATCGTCAATTGGCGCAGCAGTTGATTGATTTTGATAGTTGGGTGAATACGCAGCGCATTGAGATTGTGCTGGAATGTCTGACTTTGATAGCCACTCAGCAGCCAACCGGCTCTGACATGCGTTCGCTGGCGGCTAATATTGAGATTGCCGGGGAGTTGGAGCGTATTCATGATTATGTCAAAGGAATTGGTAAAATTGTTTTGATAACGGCCGTTCAAGAGATTCCAAAGCCGGTGAATGAGCTGCTGCCGACGATGGCTGAGATTGCCAGTGAAATGCTGCACGCCGCCATGAATGCCTTCATGGCGGGAGATGTGACAGCGGCGCGCGCGATACCGCTGCGAGACGATGAAGTGGATGATCTGTATAAAACAGCTTCTCATGCCCTGGCGGTTTCTGTGACCAGCGATATTTCTACTTATGAACATTCTAACGGATTGCAATGGGCGTTCCATAATTTGGAGCGTTCCGCCGATAGGGTGATAAATATTTGTGAATGGATTGTCTATAAGGGCACGGGGCAATATGTGGAGTTTGACAGCGAATATGAATCGCCGGTAACTGCCAGCGATTGAGGGTATTTTACCGTTAAGTTTTTTGAAGCTCTTCACGCTGGCGTGAAGAGCTTTTTTTGTGGAATTGTAAAAGAAGTTTAGGTTTCTTATAAGCGTCCAAACGGTGACGTGATTTGTATGAAAAACATAGGGTATAATATTTTGCACTAGATCCTGTGTCAGTTTGTTCGTCATGTAGACGCTGTTCTGTGACGATAGGTTGGTTTGGCTTGAAGTGTACTTTTGATCTCGCTTTCTGAGTTTGATAATTCTCAATTTACGATTCTGGTAGTCGATGACACCGAGGCGAATCGCACGATTGTGTCTGGCTTGTTGAAACACAGTGGATTTCAGGTGCTGCTGGCGGAAAACGGCCGTTTAGCCTTAGACATCGTTCGAGTGGTGCTGCCGGATCTCATTTTGTTGGATGTCATGATGCCAGAACTGGACGGCTTTGAAACCTGCCGCCGTCTAAAAGAAAACCAAGCCACTCATGACACCCCCGTTATTTTCATGACAGCGCTTTCCGCCACGGAAGATAAACTCAAGGGTTTTAACGCCGGCGCCGTAGACTACATTACACGTCCCTTAAGCCAGCGCGAATTAGTCGCCCGTATTACCACCCATCTTAAAAATAAAATACTGGCCCAGAACTTGAAGCAGCACGCCCAGTTTATGGAAACCATGAACGAAATCGGGCGGGCGCTGACCAACACGCTGGATTTGCGCGAAGTACTTAACTTGATCCTGGACGAGCTGCGCTTGATTGTGGCCTATGATCGGGCCGCCGTGTTGATTTACCAGGATCAGGCTTTGGAATTTGTGGCGGCTCGCGGTTTCCCATCCGATACCGGGCTGTTGTTTTCTACCATCTCTTTATCTGGTGACAGCAATGATATGTTTTACCAAATCTTTCATACAAAACGGCCGTTAATCATCTCCAACCCCTCAAGCTATCCCGGCTGGCTCGAACAGTCATTGGCCCAGACACCGGCGGCCTGGTTAGGGCTGCCCCTCATCCACCAGGACAACGTCATCGGCATCCTCTGCTTAGCCCGAGATTCCGCCGCCACCTTTGCCAGCTACCAGATAAACATGGCTGCCGCCTTTGCCTCTCAGGCGGCCCTGGCCCTCAAAAACGCGCGGCTGTACGATCAGCTTGCTCAATTTAATATGCAGCTTGAAAAGCAAGTGCAAACGCGCACCCAGGACCTGCAAGAAGCCTATCAACAACTCGAACGCCTCGACAAAACCAAAGCAGATTTCATCCATGTCGCCTCCCACGAACTGTTCACTCCCATTGCACTCATCAACGGGTACTGCCACATCTTAATGTCAGACGATGACCTGATGACCCAACCGTCGTGGGCGCAAATGATCGAAGGCATAAATAAAGGCGCCAGACGCCTGTACGAAATCGTGGAAAATATGCTGGACGTGGCCAAAATCGACAACAACCAGCTCAATCTCTATTTTCAGCCGCTGCTCATCGGCCCTGTTTTTTATCAAATTCGGCAAAGTCTGGAGACTGCATTATTAGAAAGAAACATCACGCTGCTCATTCATCGTTCTATATCCAAAATGGGCTTGATAGAAGCCGATCCGGAAGCGCTGCCCAAAGCCTTTCACCAATTGATCATCAACGCCATCAAATACACGCCTGACGGCGGCGCCATCATCGTCAGAGGTGATGCTCCCACGACTAACACCGTGCAAATCAGAATTCAAGACAATGGCATCGGCATTGATCCGGCCAATCATGAACTGGTGTTTACCAAGTTTTATCAAACCGGGGAAGTCAAGCTGCATTCCACGGGCAAAACAAAGTTCAGAGGGGGCGGTCCGGGTCTAGGACTGGCTGTTGTCAAGGGCATCATTGAGGCGCATGGCGGCAAAATCTGGGTAGAAAGCCCCGGTTATGACGAAATTGCCTGTCCGGGCAGCACATTTTTTGTCCAACTGCCGCGAAAACAAAATAAACCGCAGGTGTTACAAGTGTAGTTGGTACACAATGCCCAAAGAATTCGGTTACTTTTCTGGCAAGGTGACTGTAGTGAAAACGGCCGTTCTCCATTATTATTCTAAGTGACTTGTGCTGAAATGCGCGGTTCAGTGGGAAATAGTGGGAAGAAGAGGACAGCAAGTGGGCTGTCCTCTTCGCTTTTTAAACAAATCCACAATCTGCTACACTTACCCCCATGAACATTGAAACCATCCAGCAGTGGGACGCACACTTCGCCAAACGATTCCCCGTTCGCCTCAAAAAAGCACAAAAAGAAGCCTTTTTGCACGAACTTGAGTTAGAAATGCAGGCGCGCGGCTTCAAAAGCCAGCGCCTTACCATCAAAGCGTTTTTGCAAAATCACCTTCTCCTCACCGAGTGCGAAAAACCACAAATCATCTTCCTGGCGCACATAGACACCCCCACCATCGCCCCTTTTTGGATGTCGCCCCTCTTCAAGCTGCTCGGCCATACCCGCCAGTACGAAGGAGTACTCCTGCTCTTGCTCATCATCTACGGCCCAGGCTTGCTGACCTTGTTTTTCCCTGAATGGGCGCCCGCCCTGGAAACAGTCACCACCATCTTGCTGCTCATCTTTGGCCTTTCCTTTATTTCTTTGTTCATTCCCAACCCCCATAACCGCGAAGACAATACCAGCGGCGTCATCGCCCTGCTGGCGCTGGCCGACTGGCTCAAAGACAGGCCAGACCTGCGCCAGCATGTGCAATTCGCCTTTTTGGACAACGAAGAATGGGGCTTATTAGGCTCCAACGGACTGCGCCGCACCTGGCAGCAGCAGGGTCATCCTTACCAAAACGTCGCCATTATCTGTCTCGACTGTGTGACGCGCGGGCAAATTCCCCTCGTCGTTTACCACAAAAACGGCCTCATCGCTCACAAAATAGCGCCCTACGTGCAGGCAAAATTGCCCCAAACCCGCATCCTTAATCTGAAACATTTACCCCTCTCCGACAACTACGTCTTCAAAGACCTGGGCGCTGTGGACATCTCCTTCGCCGACCACAGCGTTATTCCCGGCGGCTACTTCATTCCACGCATCCACACCCCCGGCGACAATGATTTTTCAGCAGAAAACCTCATGCCGCTGCTCGCCGGTCTCACCGAATTTATGGAGCAAGAGATTCAAACGGACTCACCACAACCTGTTTGACATCGATACAGCGTGTCAAGTAAAATGCACATATATCACATGCATTCTTATATATGGAGACAGCCTATGCCACAACTACATTTATATGTTCCTGAACAGGTTGCAAAAAAAATACAAGAACGGGCTTTGGCGTCCGGGGTAAGCACTTCAAAATATATAGCCGATCTGGTACAACGAGATTTAAAAATCAGTGAATGGCCGGACGATTTTTTTGAGGATGTGGTGGGTGGTTGGCAGGGAGAACCTTTGCAAAGACCCGCGCCAGGCGTGTATGACACACGAGACTTGCTTGAAGACCGCGCCGAAGAGTAGTTGAAATGTATTTACTTGATACCAATGCTTGCATTCGCATCTTGAACAATAGTTCTCCCCTACTTGTTGATCGGCTGCATCAATATAGCCCAAAGGTGATTTACTTGTGTTCGGTTGTGAAGGCGGAGCTGATTTATGGCGCGTATCACAGTCAGCGTATTGCCGACAATTTACGCCTGCTTACTCGTTTTTTTGCTCCCTTTACTTCCATGCCTTTTGATGACCAATGTCTGGAAAAATATGGCCGTATTCGCAGCGATTTGGCTCATGCCGGTACGCCAATCGGCCCATACGACTTAATGATTGCCGCCACGGCCGTTTCTCATAATTTCACGCTTATTACCAACAATACCGGGGAGTTTTCTCGTGTAATCGGCTTGCAACTGGAAGATTGGGAACGGGCGTAAAGTCGCCGCCGACAGCTTTTGAAGATTGAAGATTCAAAATTGGGGTTCAACCCATTTTCAATCTTTAATCTTGGTGACAGACCCTTGATGGGGAAGCGTCTCGGCCATGAAGGCCGCCATTTCTTGATAAACCAACTGCGGCGTATTCAGCATCTGCCGGCCGCCCGGCAGCGGAAAATCCACCATATTCAAAAAGCCGTGCAGCATGCCTTCATAATTCCGGTAGACGACAGGGACGCCTGCTGCCCGGAGCCGGTCGGCGTAGGCTTTGCCCTGATCGCGCAGGGGATCCATCCCGGCGGTTAGCACGTAGGCGGGCGGTAGTTGGCTCAAATCCTTTGCCAGCAGCGGTGAGGCGTATGGGTTCTCTTCTTGACCCGTCTCACCCATGTACCAGTCATGGAAGTGCAGCAAGTCTTCTTCGTACAGCACGTAGCCCATAAACTGATGCCGCGATTCTGAATCGTCGTCGCGCATGATGGTGGATGGGTAGAGCAGCGCCTGCATCCCGATGGCCGGACCGCTTTCAGCCCGCGCCCGCAGGCAAACCGCCGCCGCCAGATTGCCCCCCGCGCTGTCGCCCGCCACGGCAATTTGCGCCGGGTCGCCGCCGTAGCCGGCGGCATGGGCTGCCGCCCACTGCACGGCCGCGTAACAATCGTCCAGTCCGGCGGGGAAGGGATGCTCCGGCGCTAAGCGATAGTCCACCGAAATGACCAGAGCGCCGGTTTCTACCGCCATCTGCCGGACGACGTTTTCATGAGACTGGATACTGCCCAGCACAAACCCACCGCCATGGAAAAAGACGATGACGGGTAAACGGCCGTTTTCCTGCCCTTTGTATATCCTCAACGGTATCTCCCCGCCCGGTCCTGCTATTGTCAGGTTCTGCACATCATAAATAGGCAGCCGCGGACGGATGTTTTTCATTTCCTGCCGGGATTCGGGTAGGTTTTCCAGCGTAAAGGGGGCGCGGCTGCGCAGCATCCACTGGTGGGCAAGCGCCATCACGGGATGTAAACGGCCGTTTGGCGTTTGCATCCAGCGATAAAACACCGCCAGGGCCGCAGCCGTTACCGCTGCTAATAATCCGACCGTGATAATCAAGAATTTTTTCATGGTGCTCCTCAGGTAAGGGTTGTTAATATCCGGGTAAATAAATAAGGAATTGCTCAGGTACAAGTTCACAATTGTTCAACATGATGATAATCTTATCCTGAAATGGATGAATACGAATCCGATAGGACGGTATTTTTAATAGATAGAGGTTTGTTGATGTTGTTGTTCCCCTTAATCATTATCGCGTTTTTGATTTTAGGAGCAATCACTCGGGAACCATCGTCTACGCAAACACCTGCCAGCGGGCTGCCTACGGCTGGGCCGCCTGCTGTGGCTGCCACCGCGCCACCCGCCACGGCCATTATACAACTGCCTGCACAAACGGCCGTTAATGGTATGCCCGCATCGTCATTTATCATCCTGCCTGCGGGGGCGGTGGAAAATATCCGCACCATTTACGCACGCGGTCAGGCATCAGGCAGCAATCCGCAAGCCTATTCCAAAGTTGGCGACAGCACCTCCATCCACAATTTCATGAACAGCTTTGACGAAGGCAATTACAATCTCGCCAACTACGCCTATTTGCAAGAGACCTTAACCTATTTTCAAGGCTCCCACAGCCGTGATGGCCTGGCTGTGAGTGTGGGTCTGCACGCCTGGACAGCCATCGATCCTGCCTTTGCGGACAAGAGCGTGTGCGTGGCGAACGAAACGCCCGTTGCCTGTGAAATTCGCTTGCACAGGCCGGCGTTCATCTTCATTCGCCTGGGCACCAATGACGCCGGCGCCACTCGTTTGTTTGACAGCAGCATCCGCCAGATTGCAGACATCGCCATCGCCAATGGCGTGGTGCCCATTATCGGCACCAAAGCCGACCGCGTGGAAGGTTCCAATGCCAACAACGAGATCTTGCGCCAAATCGCCCACGACTATCAGATTCCGTTATGGGATTTTGACGTGATTGTCGAAACGGTTCCGGGGCGCGGCGTCGTTGATAAGTTTTTCCACATCAGTGTACCTGCTGCGTATGACTATGCCCAGCCCGCCACTTTGCAGACGGGCCATGGCGTGCACAGCCTGACAGCCCTGATGATGTTGGACACGCTTCGACAACTGCTATCTCAGTAGCTCGACTACCGAGGGCTCAGGCTGCGTCTTCATTTGAACGTTTTTTCGCCAGAATCCGCCAGACCGCCAGATTGATAAGAACCAGAACGCCAAGCAAAACGGCCGTTTTCCAACTTATCTTCTTCCGTGCAACCGGTTCGGGCTGGGCAGGAATGTCGAGCAGCCCCCAGGTTTTATCACGCGCCATCGTGTCGCCTGCCCAAAACGGCTGCTTCGGCAGGCTCAGCACAGGCCGCAGCCGAAAAGCATAGCGATATTCGTGGTCTTTGTGCAGCCGGTACTCCTCGTGGGGCTGGCTGCCGGAGGGTACGTCGCCGCCCACCCCTTTTTGCCGGTAGTCAATGTGGAGCGTCACATTCTCGCGGCGGGGAAGCTGGTGGATACGTTCCGCGTTCGCCAGATCTGCCTGCGTATAGGGGCGGGCCGACAGGTTGAGCAGCGTGCCGCCGGCGTCGGCCACCAGCAAACCGCGCCCTGTCTCGTCGGTCAGCGTCGCCCAGCGCACCTCAGAGCGGTTGCCGTTTTCCTGCGGCCGGGCGTAATCGTGAATCATCTCCTCTACAGGCAGCGCATACAGCCCGACCGCCGCCCCGTCTTGTCGGTCCCACATGGTTTCATGCGGCCCTTTGCCCAGCCAGGTAACGCGCCTGAACTGCCCGGCCACGTCCAGCATCATGCCAAAGCGCACCATATCGCGCCCCGGCGTAAACCGGCTGTCCACCACCACATCCCCGCTGCCATACACGGTGTAAGTCGTCTCCCACAACGAATGCCGCCCCCTGAGCTTGTCGAAGTGACTGTTTTTCATCCGCCACGCCGCCCGCACTTTCACCACGCCGGCGCTTAGTTGCACGACATTAAAGGTAACGAGTTTGCGCTGTTCGGCCACATTGCGCCACGGTTGGCGGCCATACCCTGCGAAGCGGGAAACCGGCACAATGACAGTGGTGGCGATTTCGTTGTCGATGGGCACGCGCCACAAATTGGGAACCAGCGGCGAGGTGATCAGTTCCACGCCGGCGGCGGTAAAACGGGTCAACGCGCCGTTCTGTGGGCTGAAGCAAACTGTAAAGTTGTCGCCGGAAATCGTCACTGAGCCTGTTAAAGCGCCAGTTACTGAGCCTGTCGAAGCGCCGGTCACTGAGCCTGTCGAAGTGACCGTTTCCGTGACAGTTAGCGGCGGCATGTCGCGCGTCGAGATTGGACCAATCTCCAAGATTGGTCCAATCTGGGGCAGGGCGAACTGCTCCCAGGCGATAACGTGCCCGGCATCGGCCCAGTTTGTTGGAGCCGACAAGGCAAGCTGCACGAGCAAATGATATTCACGTCCCGGTCTGACCTGAGGAATTTGATAGGGGAGATGGAGGGAAACGGCCGTTCCCGCAGCCACAGCCGGCGCAGCCAATTCACCTGAATCCACCACTATGCCGTCTTCAGTGATTTGCCAGCGAATGTGGGTATGGCTCAAATCGGAGAAAACGTGCTTGTTGCGCAGGCGCAGTTCGCCTTTCTCCAAATCGACGGCCTCGACAGCCACGTTCTGGTACACCTTCTGCACTTCGTACAGGCTGGGGTGCGGTGTGCGGTCGGCAAAAACCAGGCCATTGGCGCAAAACATGCCAAAGTTGTACTCGTCGCCAAAATCGCCGCCCAAGCCCCAAATAGGATTTCCGTTCTCGTCGTGGCGCAGCAGCGCCTGATCGGCGAAATCCCAGATGAAGCCGCCGATGCACTGCGGGGTGCGCTCAAACACGTCCATGAATTTTTGCAGATTGCCCACGCTGTTGCCCATGGCGTGGGCATATTCGCAAATGACGAGCGGCTTGTCGGCGGCCCCTGTGCCGCCCACCTTGCTCCAGCCCAGCATGGCCGTGCGGAAGTTGTAGCTGCCGCCTGCGGCGATGGCGGCCCAGTCCTGCGGCGAGGGGTACATGGCGCTGTAGAGGTCGGTGTATTCCCCGGCGAAATCCTGCTCGTAGTGGATAGGACGGCCGTCCAGTTCGCGCAGGCGGGCGGCCAGGCGGCTGAATTTTTCGTCGGAGCTGGATTCGTTGCCCAGGGACCAGAGGATGACGCTGGCGTGATTTTTGTCGCGGGCGGCCATGCGTTCCACGCGGTCGAGCATGGCGGGCAGCCACTGCATGTCGCCGCGCATGGCGTCGCGGTAGCCGTGAGTTTCGATGTTGGCCTCGTCCATGACGTAGAGGCCCATTTCGTCGCACAGGTCGTAGAAGCGTTCGTCGTCGGGGTAGTGGGCGGTGCGCACGGCGTTGATGTTGTGGCGTTTCATGAGCGCCACATCCTCGCGCAGCCGTTCATACGTCATGGTGTGACCGGTGCGCGGATCGAAGTCGTGGCGGTTGACGCCTTTGAGCAGGATAGAACGGCCGTTTACCCACAACTGCCTGTCCCGAATTTCCACCTGCCGGAAGCCGACGCGGCTGTGGCGCACTTCGACAATTTGCCCAGATTCATCTTTGAGGGTAAGCAGCAGGTGGTAGAGGTGGGGGGTTTCGGCGGTCCACTTGTGGGGGTTAGAGATTAAAGATTGAAGATTAAAGATTGTTTCTTGCCCAGGCGTAGATTTTGCTGACTGTTTGAATTCGGAGACTAACTGAGTGTTGGGGTTGAAGAGTTGAGCGTGGATGGTGAACGGCCGTTGAGCCTGTCGAAGTGGTGACTGAGCTTGTCGAAGTGGTGACTGAGCTTGTCGAAGTCCCTCCATATCTCGCACAGAAACCTCAACACGTAATACGGCATCTCGATAGTCGGCGTCCAGATCCGTATGCACGGCAAAATCGCGGATGTGGCGCGGGGGCACGGCCAGCAGTTTCACGCTGCGGAAAATGCCGGAGAGAAACCACATATCCTGGTTTTCCAGGTAAGAGCCGTCTGACCAGCGGTACACTTCCACCGCTAACACGTTTTCGCCCGGCTGGAGGTAAGGCGTCAGGCGGAACTCGGCGGGCAGCATACTGTCCTGGCTGTAGCCCACCTGCTGTCCATTGAGCCACAGGAAAAAAGCAGAACACATGCCGCCAAAGTGGATGAAGATTTCGCGCCCGGCCCACGTTTCCGGCACGGTAAACGTGCGCCGGTAGGAGCCAACGGGGTTGTTCTCCGGGTCGATGTTGGGCATGTTGGCTTTGCGCAGGCTTTTGGGCATGTGGAACGGGGCGTAGATAGGCGCGCCGTAGCCTTGCAGTTCCCAGTTGGACGGCACGGGGATGGTATCCCAGGCGCTTACGTCGTAGTCGGGTTGGTGGAAGGATAACGGCCCATTCGGCGTGTTCAGGAACGGCCGTTCCGCCGGTTTGGACGCAAAGTGGAAGGCCCACTCGCCATCCAGGGAGAGTTCGTAAGGCGTGGTTCCGCGCAGGGCGGATTCGGCGTTGGGATAGCTGGACGAGGTGCAGCGGCCGGGTTCTTTGTTCAGACCGAAGATACGAGCGTTTTGGTAGAGGTGTTGGTTGTTCATATAAATATCCAAGATTGAAGATTGAAGTGGCATCCATCGCTAATCTTCAATCTTTTGTCGTTAGCCAGTGGGGAGAAACGGCCGTTCCTTCCCCCACCACCAGCCATCCCAGCGCTAATCAAGTTCAACTAACCGTTCCTGGATGAGGTCAACCATTTCTTCCCAATCTTCAACTGTGACTTGCTTGCCATCAATACCCATATAAAAACGGATAACGTAACGGCCGTGTTGGATTTGCACCTGACAAAGCAAACGTTCGCCACTAGCAACGCTCGACCCGCGATTACACGTTCCTATTGCTGTATCCATCTTCAATTCATCTTCTAACGGAAGGGTCTGCCAAATGGTCCCCCCGAGTTCTCCGCCTCGTTTCATCTTTTCAAACGCTTTCGTAGCAGTTTGTTCATCCGAATAAATATAAACCTTTTGACCGGCGGGAAAATCAGCCGGCGGAGGATACTTTCCCTCTGGTCGCGGTCGGAAACTCAAACTGATTCCGGAATAACTATCCATTGGCACACTTGGACTTGGACTTAGATTTACAGTTGATGACTCATATTCCGAGTAGCCGGAAGACCACCCCAATTCCTCAGGCTGCACCCAGAACGTATCGGGCACGCTGTTCGGGTCGGCTTCGATAAAGTTATCAGGCGTCGGTGGCCTCTGGCCTTGCGTACACGCCGCCAGGACAGCCATCAACAAGAATACTGTAAACGACTGCCCGGTTCTGATCATTCAATTCCTCCTGTGGTTGCTTTGTTGAGCTTAGGTCTGTTTGTATGGGGGAAACGGCCGTTCATTTGATTGTCAGCAGCTACAGCACAAAAAAGGGACGTTAAACTGACATACGTAAATCAGCCACAATGGGCAGTTCAAACAAATTTTGCCGCAGCAGACGAGTGGAGAAAAAGAGGACTTCCAGGTTTTCGATTTCTCCTGTTTGCGGATTTAACCGGGCGACAACATCATCGCCTAACTCTTCCGATTCTTGTTCCGCATAAGGAGCTTTTGTATCAATGTAGAGGATGTCGGCCTCACGGTCGTAATTAAAGCTCAGTTTCGCTTCCATTCCACGGTACCTCCAGATAACCGCCGCGCAATGTACGCGGTGATAATCCAATGACGTTCTGAGTAAAAATCGCTGACGACGACAACAACGATGTGTTTGCCATTACGTACATCGTCAAACCAACGGGCAAAAGTATGCGTGCTGCCAGATCGTTCACTGAGCCGCACTTCATCAGGGTCCGCCAACACTGCCCTGATTTTATCGCGATAATCAGGCAGCAAATCAGGATGCCGTTCGGTGATGTGGCTTTCCCGTTCAGGCGTTAACTCAACGTACCCGTTGAGATAAGAGCAGTGAAAGCGATCCATAGTTGTTGGTCATTATATCATAACGGTCATGGGGGAAACGGCCGTTTCCCCCCATCAATCGCTGCTCGTCAACACGGCCGTTTTCCGCGCCTGCAAATCGACCAAAATCTCACTGAATTTCACTTCCGTCAGCGGGTAAAAGTACATGGCGACGAGCGCCAGGGCGGCAAACCCCGCCGGAATCAGACTGACCAGCGCCAGCAGACCGGTGAGCGTGCCTTCCGTTTGCACGGCGTTGGGCTGGTAGCCAATCCAGGCCAGCATATACGCTGCCATCGCGCCGCCCAGGCCATTGGCCGATTTCTTGACGAAGGTAAATCCGGCCTGGATGGCCCCTTCCGAACGCAGCCCGGTCAGCCATTCGGCGTATTCGTTGGTATCGGCCACCATCGAGTCGATGAGCGCCGCGCCTGGCGAACCTGCCACGGTCATGCCCGCAGCAAAGATGATGAGCAGCCAGATGCTGGTGGGCTGTGTCACGAAAAACAGCACGCCGATGGCAATCGTTAGGGCGTAACCCAGCATGTAGGTCTGGCGTTTGCCTAATTTACGCGCCATAAAAGGCATGGCGATGATCGCCACCAGTAAGGCCGGGGCGGTTGCCAGTTGAATGGGGCCGAACAGGTTGGCGTCGCCCACAAAATAGGTGTAAAAGATGACGTTGGCGCTGGTGACGACAAAGTTGCCGATGCTGAAGAGCACCACCGACAACATCAGAATCATGAACGGCCGATTTTTGATGATGATGGGATACAGCTCGCGCAGGGAATAGCTTTTGTCTTCGGCTTTAGCCACGCGCTCCTTGCCAAAAATGGCCGAGAGCGCCACGCCAATCATGGCAATCAGGCCATAAAGCAGACCAACCATGCGGTAGCCCGTTTGGGGCGTTGCAAACAGGCTGACCAGCGGCACCGTCGCCACCAGGGTGAGACCGGTGCCAAGCATGAGGCCGAGCGCCACCAGGCTGTTGAGCTTGTTGCGCTCGTTGGCGTCCTGGGTCATCGTCACCATGAGCGAGGAATAGGGGATGTCTACCAGGTCAAAGGTGATGCCGAAAACGAGGTAGGTGACGTAGGCGTAGACGAGTTTGCCGGTGTAGGAGAGTTCGGGACCGAGGAACATGGCGGCGAAATTGAGGCCCGCCAGGACACCGCCCATCAACAGCCAGGGGCGGAAACGGCCCCAGCGGGTGGGTTTGAGGTGATCGAGAATGTAGCCGACGATGGGGTCGTTGAAGGCGTCCAACATGCGAGCGACGAGGAACAGGGTGCCGACGGCGGCGGGGGCGAGGCCGAAGACGTCGGTGAAGAACACCAGCAAAAATGAGCCGATGCCCCAGAACAGGATGTTTTTGCCGACGGAACCGAAGGTGAAGGCGATTTTTTCGACTTTGCCGATGTGGGCGCTTGCAAGGATGGGTTGGGTGTGGGTCATGTGGGGGTCTCCTGAATGATGAATGATGTGCTTTTTACTGTGTACTGTCCACTGTAAACCGTTCACTGGATGCGAGAACGGCCGTTACCATCCCTCTCATCGCCGTTTCCGTTTCCTCCCGGCTCAGGCCGCGTTCCAGACGCAGCACTTTCCAGATGAAGAGGTCGGTGAGGGCGTAGAGGGGGTTGAAAAGCTCGGGATGGGCGGCGAGTTGGGGAGCGAAGGCGCGTTGGACCCAGGACTGGTGGAAGGAACGGCCGTTTTCCAGCATAGGCCGCAGCGCCGGGTATCTGTCTTCCTGCGTGAGCAAACGCCAGAGCGAGCGCCCCATCACCTCGTAGTGGTCCACCACGCAGGCCACGGCGGCGGTCACGTCCCCGGGTTCCGGTTCGCCGCGCTGCATCTCCGGGCGGGCGCGCACTTCCGTGTTCACTTCGACGAGCAGATTCTCTTTGGAGCCAAAGTGGCGGGTGACGGTTTTAGCCGTCACGCCGGCCCGGTCGGCTACCTGCTGCAGGGTGATTTGGTCCAGCCACGCTTCTTCATAGAGGCTGACAACGGCGTCGATGATGCGCTGACGGGAGAGCGCCTTCATTTCTGCCTGCACGGTGGCGCGGTACGGCCGTTTTGCGCGGCGGGCGGGGGTAGTTGGGCTGGAATGACTCATCTGTCACCATGTGTCGGTCATTAGGAATTGATGTCTGTTATTATGACATCAATACGACGTTCTTGTCAAGTGTTACCGGTCACATCAGGCATATCAAAATGAGGATTCCCGGGATTTGCCGACAATTGACAATTGAGAATTAACCATTGACAATTGGTCGTTATGAAAAAGACTCCGTTTGTCTGGTTGGGCGCGAACCGCGCCCGCAAATGGCCGGTGGGCGCCAAGGCGCGGCTGTTGGACAAGGCGGCGAGCGCCGGTTTGCCCGTGCCCATGGGGGCGATTTTAATGGATGAGCTGTTCCAACTGTTTCTGGAGGAGGGGGTGGTGGAGATGCAGGGAATGGCCGTTACCTGCCCTGATCCCGACTGGCTGTTTGAAAGCTTATACGATGGCGTCCGTTTTCCCCGTTTCGACAAACCCGCCGCCTTGCGCGCCGCTTTTTCTACCCTGGACGAGGACCAGAAAGGCGTGAAATCTGCGGCAAGATTGCACGTGGATCTTAATGATCCCAATGAATTGGCCGGCGCTTTGTGCCGTGTATGGTCTGTGTCGCCAGACCCAGAGGTGGCGTTTCGGCGGGACATGTTGGTGCTGGAAATGGTGAAAGGGGAAAGCGAGGGAACGGCCGTTACCTCCACAGTGATCCCCACAGACCCAATCGCCATTCAAAACGACTCTCTTGAAATCCCCCAACTAACCGGCTTCTTCCCCCGCATCGATGACAAACTTCCGCCACACCTCCAACGCCTGCAAAAACTTCTGCGCGGCGTCCGCCGCACCTTCGGCCCCGGTTCCTGGCAGGTAAACTGGCTGGACGATGGAGAGATTTGTTGGGTGATGGGGTGTAGAGGTGATGGGGTGTAGAGGTGGGGGGGTGTGGAGCGGTTCGGCGGTAGTGGGAAAAGGTTTTTTCACCCCATCACCCGCTCACCCCATCACCTCTACATCCTAATATCCCTTCTCTAAATCCAACCGATTCGGCAGCGGCTCGCCGCGGGCGGCGTGGTTGAGCAGGTCTGCCAGATGAGTCATGCGCAGGCGGTCGGTGTCGCGGGTGAGGCCGCCGCGATGGGGACTCATGACCACATTGTCCAGTTCGTGTAGGGGGACGTTGGCGGCGGGCGTGTGGGCGCGGGCGGCTTCGTCGGGCGGGTAGTTGTACCACACGTCGAGACCGGCGGCGTGCAGGGTTCCGTCCACCAACGCTTCGTATAGAGCGGTTTCCACCACGATGGGGCCGCGGCCAATGTTGACCAGGATGGCGTGGGGCGGCAGCGCCGCCAGTTCCGCCGCGCCAATGAGACCTTCCGTTTCGGGGGTGAGCGGCAGGCAGATGATGAGGGCGTGGGCGCGGGGCAGCAGGTGGGGCAGGGCGGAAGGGGGATGGATTTCGGCGTAAGGGTCAGTGGTAACGGCCGTTTCCGACCGCTTTGTCGCCAGCACAGCCATGCCCAATGCCTGGCAGGCTCTTGCCACCCGCTGTCCAATGGATCCATAGCCCAAAATGAGCGCCGTCCTGCCGTCCAGGGTCAACGTGGGACTGGGTTCATAACGGATGCGCCAGTCGTGGCGGCGCAGTGAGCGGTCGTAGGGGATGGTGAGTTTGGCGGCGGCGAGGAGGAGGGTAACGGCCGTTTCCGCTACCGGCGCGGCGTTGTGGTGCAGATTGTGCACGCTCAGGTGGGGGAAGTCCGGCAAAAGCGCTTTGGTTTCGGCCGGCAGACCAGACCAGGGAATAATCAGCGACTTAAGGTGTGGAACGGCAAGCTGCTCCCGCGAGGGCCGCCCGCCGACGAGAATTTCCGTTTCCGGCGGTACGACTTCGCCTTGCGTCAAGGAAATGGCAGGGTTGAGGCGCTCCCGCAGAATGCGGTCTGCTTCGTCAGAGCGCGTGTAGATAAAATGAACCTGGGGCGTGTTTGTGTAGAGCATGTGAACGTGAGTCATAGAATGATGAGTGATGAATGATGAAGGTGTCAGGTTTGTGTTACCAGATGGTGTGTTGATAAAACTCCCTGATTGTCTGATCCGATGAGATGAGCGCGCAACCGGCTAAAATGGCCGTTGCTACAATGGTTCTATCGGCGGGATCGCGGTGTAACCAGTCAAGCGCCAGATTTTCTAACCACACCTCCACGGTGACGGCTTCTAGTTCTACACGCTCCAGGCGATTAAGCCGGCTGACGTAGGCGTGGATGGAAAGGGGCAGTTCCAGTTTACCTTGTTTGGCTTTGAGGCCAATTTCCCAAATGGAGATGGCGCTGACCATGATTTGCGTCGCATTTTCGATGGCGGCCGCGGCCGGCGCCGTTAATTTCACCGGATCCAATGTCCAATAGATGAGCGCCGACGTATCCAGAACGATTTTCATGCTGTTTCCCACTCGCCCATGGTTGGTGAATCCATATCTTCATGGTAAATAACCCGCCCCTGAAACTCGCCAAATAACGCCTCGACGTTTTGCGTCTGTTTAAGCGGCTTGATGAGTAAAACGGGGGTGTTATTGTCGGTGACAATAAGTTCTTCGTTACTGGCTTCCAGTTCGCGGAAAATTTTGAGCATATTGGCTTTAAGGTGACTTTTGGAGACCGTTTTTTGCATTCCCACCATCCTTTATGACTATGGTCATGATAGTAGTCATATTGTAGCATGGAATGGTTTTACCCCACGTAATTTTTAGACGGCCGTTAATCTTAAATCTTTAATAACTAACTCAAGTTGCTACCTTTCTATAAAAACACCTATAGACGTGTCATTTCGAGCCGTCTTCGGCGAGAAATCCCCTCAACTTAGCCAGATGGAAGGGATTCTTCGCTCCGAAGACTCCGCTCAGAATGACAATTCAACATGGTGGCAACTTGGGTTAACTATAAAGCCGGTCGAGGGCTGAGCCTGTCGAAGCCCGGTTTCGCCTTCGACAGGCTTAGGCCACACAACAATCTTTAATCTTTTTTCTTGCGCAGCATGTCGCGGAATTGGGGGGCGAGTTCGGCGATGATGGGTGACGGTTCGGGCGGCTGCCAGGCTTTGTAGGCTTCTTTCTGGTCCACGGGCCAGGTTTCGGTGGAGTGGATGATGGTGTTGGGGGAAACGGCCGTTGCCAGTACCCCCAACGCCTGCCGAATCACCCGCATCTGCTGTTCTACGTTTCCCGGCTGGCCTAATGTTTGCCCAAAGGGGAACTCCACGGCCAGGGTGCGCGGCGCGCCCACTTTCTCCGCCCAATAGGGCATCATCGTCACCAGGATGGTGCTGAAGCCGGCAGCTTCCAGGGAACGCGCCAGCACGGGCACGTTGAGGCAGCAGTCGGGTCAGGTAGGCGTGAGCAGGATGCAGTCCACGCCTGCCGCTTTAAATTTGGCGGCGACTTGCGGCGCGTAGCTTTCCTGCCAGGCGCTGACATCCGGTGGGAAGCCCTGGAAGCCCATAAACGAGTACGCCTCGTCCGCCAGTCCCCCAATTTCACCGGCGGCTGCCAGTTCTTGAAACCGGTGCAGCGGCAAAACGACGTTTACATCCGCTTCGGCAAATACCGGGTTGAGATGCAAATGGCTGACGCCCACTTCTGCCTGGGCGATGTTAGCCGGAATAGCGCGGTAGGTGGGGTCGCCCCAGGTCGGTTCCTGTTTTTCGCGCGCCACGTCGAAGGGCGGCTTGACGCCCTTTTGGTAAAGACCGCCAGAGGTAATCAGGCCAAATTTGCAGGCAGCCAGCGGCTTCGCCAACGGCGTCCACGGAATCGGGTACTCCGGTTCCCGTTCGATCATCTGGTAAAACGCAGCGATGAGCCGCGGCAGAAACTTGAAGCTGTCTACGTTCATAATAAAAAGTGAAGAGCAATGACTAAAGATTGAAGATTGGCAGTAAGCGTTCAGACCCCTTTTGAATAGGACACGGATAAACGCAGATTTTCACGGATTTTGATGATTTCAATCTGTGTTCATCTGTGAAAATCTGTGTCCCAATTTCTGGGGGTGAACGGTTGACTGCACTGAAAAAACCACAGATTTCGCAGATGGCGCAGATTTTTCTCTCGAGTAACTTTGCGTCTTTGCGCCTTTGCGTGAGCTTTTTTCGGCAGAGTCAACGGTTACATTGGCAGGTTCATAAACCTATAATCTTCAATCTTTAATCTTTGTTTTTAGGCAGGCTCAAGTGCCGTGATGACGGTTTTCATCCGTTCCAGCGCTTCGGCGAGGATGGCGCGGGGGCAGGCGATGTTGAAGCGCTCAAAGCCTTCACCTTCTGGGCCAAACAGTTCGCCTTCATCGAGGAACAGTCTGGCTTTTTCTAAAAATAGCGTTTGCCGTGTTTCTTTGTCTAAGCCCAAAGCGCGGCAGTCTACCCAGACGAGGTAGGTGCCTTCCAGAGGGGAGACGCTGAGTTGGGGCAGGTGTTCGGCTAAGTAAGCAACCATGAAATGGTAGTTGGCTTCGATGTAGGCCAACAGTTCTGTGAGCCAGTCTTCGCCGTGGCGGTAAGCCGCTTCCGTGCCCACGATGCCGAAGGCGCTGCCGCCCAGCAGTCCGCCGCGATCCAGCGTTTTGGTATAGGTGAGGCGCAGGCTGCGGTTGGGGATGATGATGTTGGAGGTTTTAAGACCGGGCAGGTTGAAGGTTTTGCTGGGAGCGGTGCAGGTGAGGCTGTTTTGGGCGAATTCCTCGCTGATGCTGGCGAAGGAGGTGAAGGTGTGGCCTGGCATAATCAGGTCGCAGTGGATCTCATCGGAGATGACGAGGACGTCGTTTGCCAGACAGATTTCACCGAAGCGGGTCAGTTCGTCACGGGTCCAGACCCGGCCAATGGGGTTGTGCGGACTGCACAGGATCGCCATTTTGACGGCAGGATCGGCCGTTTTCTGGGCTAAATCGTCGAAGTCCATGCGGTAGCTGACGCTTCGACCAGGCTCAGCGCTGGCGCTTCGACCAGGCTCAGGGGAGTCGTTTTCCAAGACCAACGCATTGCGCACAATCTCAGCCCCGTTGTTCTCAATGGCGCTGTAAAAGGGATAGTAGACGGGCGGCTGTACCAGCACCTTCTCGCCCGGTTTCACGAATGTCTGCACCATCAAGTTAATGGCGCTCACGATGCCGGGCGTCATCACCAGCCATTCTCGTTTGAGAGAACAGAGGTAGCGGCGTTCCATCCAGTTGATGACTGCTTCGTAATAGGAGTCGCTGGCAACGGTGTAGCCAAATATGCCATGTTCGGCGCGTGCTTTCAGCGCCTCAATCACGGCTGGTGGACTCTGGAAATCCATGTCGGCGACCCACAAAGGCAGCAGTTGGTTTGCGCCGTGTTTGGCGTCGGCGGCGTCGGTTTGCACCAGGGAACGGTCGTTTTTCTGATAATCCCACTTCACGCTGGAGGTGCCCAGCCGGTTTACTGGTTGGTCAAAGTTGAAGGTCATAGTGATTTTCGATTGACGATTTTTGATTGAAAATTTTTGATTGACGATTGGCGATTGACGCCACGCCCCTCATTAACAATTGACAGTTGATAATTAACAATTAACCATTACTCCCCTTTCCATTCCGCCTGGCGCTTATTGACAAAGGCGTCCATGCCTTCCTTTTGGTCTGCGGTGCTGAAGAGCAGATAGAAGAGGCGGCGCTCGTGGGCCAAGCCGGCTTGCAGAGAGGTTTCGTAGACGGTGTTGACGGCTTCTTTAGCCATTTGCACGGCGATGGGAGCGCGGGCGGCGATTTGGGCGGCGAGCTGCATGGCTTCATCCAGGTAATGTTCAACGGGCACGACGCGGTTGACGAGACCAAAGTGGAGCGCTTCGGCGGCGGTGAGGCGGCGATCGTTGAGGATGATTTCCATGGCCATGGCTTTGCCCACGGCGTAGGTGAGCCGCTGCGTGCCGCCGGCGCCGGGGATGACGCCCAGGTTGATCTCCGGCTGGCCGAAGAGGGCTGTTTCGCTGGCGACGATCATGTCGCAGGTCATTGCCAGTTCCATGCCGCCGCCAAACGCGTAGCCGGAGACGGCGGCGATGACGGGTTTGCGGATTTTCATCAGCCGGTCCCAATAGCCGATGAAGGGATTGTCGAGCATTTGGGCGGGAGTGGCGGTTGCCATTTCTTTGATGTCGGCGCCGGCGGCGAAGGCGCGTTCGCTGCCGGTGATGACCATCGCGCCGATGCTGGCATCCTGATCGAAGGCCTCCAGGGCGTCCATGGTTTCGGCCATGAGTTCGCGGTTGAGGGCGTTGAGGGCTTTGGGCCGGTTAAACTGCACGAGGCCGACGCGGTTTTCGGTTTGGGTGAGGATGTGGGTGTAGGACATGGGAATCTCCGGATACGTGATGCGTGATGCGTGAGGGTTTTCACGCATCACGCATCACGCACCACGCTGGTAATGGAACGGCCGTTTTTATCCACCAAATAGTCCCGCAAAGCCGCCACGACGACGGGAAGTTTGGGCAGGTTGTATTGTTTTTTGGTGCGCACCAGGTAGGCGATGGCTTCTTCGGGATCAACGGCCGTTTCCAGATACAGCGTGGTGGCGGCGTAGAGCAGCAGCGCCTGTTCGTGGGGCGACAGCGTCTCCAGGGTATCAGCCAGGGCGAAATGCGCCAGACGGCGGCAGACGCTGGCCTGCACCCAGTCGGGGTCTTCACCGTAGGGCCAGGGCGGGGATTCACCGACGGCTTTGGGCGGCGGCTGGAGCAGGGTCAGCGTGTCGAAGCCGGACACGAGAACGGCCGTTAACGAGGGATAAACCAGGTTTGGCATGATGCGGATGGTCTGGCTGATCGGCTCGTCGGCGATCTGGTTCAGGAAAGCGGGTAGATGGCTGTTCTGGAAAATGGCGCTCAGGTCGTTTTGCGCTGCTTGCCAGTCGGCGGTGTGTTCTTGCCAGAAGGCTTCCAGCCCGGTTTCGCTCAGAAACTCGTCGAACGCTTCTTGCTGCACGGATTGGGAAACGGCCGTAAACAAGTCGTCCAACGATTCGCCGTGTTCAATAACCTGATTGGTCCAGACGACGGCAGGGTGTTGGGCGAAATCGGCCACAAACTGGCGCGTTTGTTTGGCATGGGGATGGACGGCGTGAGTGAGCTGCGCCTGTTCCCTGTGGGGCCAGTCGCCGGCAGCGAGAACGGCCGTTACCAGCCGCAGCCGATCATCAATCACAATTTCTACTTGAGGGTCAGACACGATAATCAGTTGCCTCCTTCGGCCACAACCGCCAGATGAAAACGAGCAATGCGAGAGAGGTGAGTAAATAAACGACATTCATGGCGGCTTCGTCGGGCGGTATTTGCTTGGGTACCATCACCACCCAGGCGGTGAAACTTTGCATCGCCTGAATGACGACGGTTCCGAGCAGGCTGCCGGTGCGCAGGCGGATGATGCCGTAAAAAAGCCCCCACAGCAGGAAGAAAATGAGGCTGGACAGGCTGCTGTAGAAGGACTCCTGGAAAAACAGGAAGCCGACCATGCTAAATAACAGGCCGCTGCCGATGGCGGCTGTCAGTGGACCGCGCCAGTCGGCGAGGGCGCGGAAGAAGAGGCCAAAGGTCCACACCTGCACGGCAAACGCTTCAAACAGCAGCAGGTAGATGAAGCCCTGGGTGGAACCGGCGGGACCAAATCCGGCTAACCTGACCCAGAGAAAGTGGAAGAGCAAATACGCCACCCAGCCCATGACGGCGAAACCGATGCTGGCGAATAACGGTCGTTTAAACCGAATGCCCAGCCCGGGAATGCCATACCAGGCCACGCCAATGAGCCAGCTTGTGAGACCGGCGCTGCCCAGCCAAACGGCCGTTACGGCGCGTTCGTCGCTGGCGGCGGCGGTAAATCTGCCTGTCAGGGCGCTGACGAGAATGGCGGCAAGAGCCGGCGCCAGCAGGGCGATGATTACCCGCACTACCGGGGACAGCGCCGCGGCGCGTTTGCTGGCAGGAGGACTGTGAAATGGTTCGGAATTTGTATTAGACATGGTAACGAGATTCTAGCACTTTCGCGGCGCTGGGGCGATGGGTTTTTTTAGAGATGAGTAGCCGCGACATCCTTACCGCGCTTACTCAAGTGCGGTAAGGATGTCGCGGCTACTACGGTTTGCCTGCTTGTTTTTCTGTGTACCTGCCTGTGCTTGATAGCGCCTTGCAACTTTGCGCCATGCCTCATACAATGTCCGCCATTATGAATGTCCCGCAGGTTGATGTTGCTCAGTTACAAAATCGCGATCTCGCGGCCTGGACCCAGTTGCTGCGCGAGGTTTTGGCGGTGGATGATGTGGTGGTAACGGCCGTTACCGCCGAAGCGCTGCGTACCGTTGCCAACGCCCCTTATGACCACCCTGTGAGCCGCTATCATCTCACATTGGAGAATCATACCGACACCATCTCCTTCATCGGCAAACACACCAACCGCCTTGAAGCGCTGTTCTACCAGGAGTGCGACTGGGATTTCCCGCATCTGGCGCCCCCCTGCCACTATCTGCATCTGTCCGAGAAGGATGGCTGGCTGGTGCTGGCAGACATACCCAACGATTTCCCGGCCGAGATATGGACGCCGACCCACGTAGAGCAGCTCATTGAGCAGTTGGCGGACCTGCATACTGTCTATTGGCAGCAAACGAAGAAATTGAGCCGTCTGGGTGTGCCCCATTTTGTGATGGGGGAACAAACCAGCGGACAAGAGCTGGCTGCCCAACACGCCATTTATTTTGATCAGGGTCCGGCGGCTGTGTTATCCGATCATGCCATTCATCACGCGGGGCGGCTGGCGGGAACCTTTCTGAAAGCGGCCAACGGGTTGACAGTGATGCGCAGCCTGGGTGGTTGGCCGGGAATCCTGGGTGAAAGTCATTTAACGGCCGTTGCCGACCTCCTGGATGATCCGGTACCCATGCTGGAACCGCTCAAAAACCTGCCCGCCACCCTGCTGCACGGCAATCCCCACTCCCATCATTGGCGTCTGACACTGTTTGGCGACAGCTACCTGCTCGACTGGCATCAGGCGATGATTGGACCGGGGGTGCTGGATTTGGTGTCGTTCGTGGAACAGTTCGACCTGCTGTTTGCCAACGGGGATTCGTCGCGGCTGCTAGTGAGGCAGGAACGGCCGTTATCCGACGAAACCATGATCGACAGCTACCTGCTCACCATGTCTTCCCGCCTGGGCAGCAAGTTCGATGGCCGCGCCCTGCGCCGCGCCATCCCCGCCGCCCGCTGCCTCCACGTTCTCACCAACTGGCTGCCCCATTTTGCCAGTTGGTTCTCCCAAATGCCCAACACCTACACCTGGCAAAAAATCAACCGCCTCACCGATGCCCAACTCGCCGAAACCCCCTATCGCGCCATTGTCCCTTTCCGCCCCTACCTGGCTGGCGTCTTCCACCGCTTCCTACAGTCCTACAAAACTCTATGACAATTCATACGTATAGCAGGCAGTTCATAGGCAATTCTAAGCTAACCTCATTAGAATTGTTTTCAGGTGGCTGTCACTTCAATATTTAGCAGTCAAAGGCAGTTGACAGGTAGTAGGAGAAATTCAATTTGACCCTCATCGCAGATTCCCTCATTTTTGGACTGATCATGGTTCTCATGATCGTGGGCCTTATCGGCGTCATGTTTCCCATCATGCCCGGCATCTTCTTGATTTGGCTGGGTGTTTTGGTTTACGTGTGGCGGTATGGTTTTGAAGTCATCTCCATTGGCATGTTCTTGTTCATGACCTTCATCGTCCTGATAGCCGGCACAGCCGATATGTGGCTGCCGTTGTTTGGCGCCAGGAAAGTGGGCGCCGCCAAACGCACCCTCGTCACCGGCATGATCGGCGCAATTTTAGGCTCCTTTCTCATCCCCATTCCCATCGTGGGCACCCTGGTAGGCTACGCCGTAGGCATTCTTTTAGGCGAATATCATAAGCGGCGAGACTGGGATCTGGCCTGGCGGGCCAGTAAAGGCGGGCTGGCTGGTTGGGGCATCGCCACAGTCGTTCAACTGGTGGGCGGCTTGCTAATCATTATCATATTTGCCTGGACCGTACTAGCGGCGTAGTTTCCGTTTAACCAGGCGAGATTGGACCAATCTCCAAGATTGGCCCATTTAAAGGTGATACATTATGAATACAGATGCTTTACAAACAATAGGACTATATATTTTGGGGGCGATGGTTATCAGCTTCATTCTGGCAATGCTGCTTCTGTTATTAGTCGTGCGTTGGATCCGCCGTATTGATGTGCCCCCTGGCGCGGATTTCACGGAAACTTTGCTTTATACCCCACTGGTAGTAGCCATCACCATCGACTTGTTGGACTTTGCTCTGGACATCTTGTCCGCGCCCTTCAGTTGGATTATTTTAGATCGACTGGGCTTGAAAGCCTTACGAGGGGTGGCGGCGGTGGAAGCTTTGCTGCCCTTTACTCAGTTTATTCCTACCATGACATTGTGTTGGTTGGGCGCTCGTTTTCTGGGCAAAACGCCAGGCGCCACGAGCAGTTCTAAATATATTATCGACCATCACGATTAGGAATAGTTGAACAGTTTTCAGTGTACGGTTGGAATGAAAACGCCCCGGTCATTTTGTGGCCGGGGCGTTTTTGGTGTTAGAAAAGGGATCTTTTCCCTAGAGTTCAATCGGTTTGGTCAAAATCTCGACAAGCAGGCGGATGCAGCTTTCCACGTCATCGGCGTTGACAGTTTCGCTTTGAGAATGGACGTAGCGGCAGGGAATGGAAATGCAGCCGGCCGCCGCCCCGCCATTGGCAATTTGCATGGAACGGGCGTCGGTGGTGCCGCCGGTGAGTACTTCGAGCTGATAGGGAATACTGGCCTCTTCTGCCCGCTGCTTCATCACGTTTACAAGGCCAACGTGGGCGATCATGCCGGAATCTTTGACTTTGATGGCAGCGCCGCCGCCCAGTTTAACAGCCATGTGCGCGGCCTCCGGCACGTCGCCGGTCAGCGTCACGTCCAGGGCAATGCCCACGTCCGGATCGAGGTGGTTGGCGGCGGTTTGAGCGCCGCGCACGCCTACTTCTTCCTGCACGGTGAAGGCAAAATAAACGTCGTGGGGTGTCTGGTTGAGTCGTTTGAGGGTCTCGATGGCGACGACACAGCCGATGCGATCATCCATGCTTTTGGCCGTGAGTTGTTTGCCTTGCGCCAGGAATTCGCGCTTGAATCCGGCAGGATCACCTACAGCTACGGGGCACTCCTCTCTGGTGGCAGCGCCTACGTCGATGAAATGTTTGTCCAGCCCGTATATTTTGCTGCGGTCGGTGAGGCGCTCACTGCTGATAATGCCCACGACGCCGTTGGCAAATTGCACGCGGCTGCCGTTTAGATTATGGGGCAGAACGCCGCCGATGTTGGTGAAGTGGCAGTAGCCCTCTTCGGTGATGTGGCTGACCATGACGCCAATTTCGTCCATGTGGGCGGCGATCATCACTTTGAGGCCGCTGCCATCCCCTTTTTTGAGGGCGATGAGGTTGCCGAGATTGTCTGTGCTGATTTCATCGGCGTATTTTTCTATTTCCGGGCGAATGAGATCCCGCAACCCATCTTCAAAGCCGGAGGGGCCAAATGCTTCTACCAGTTTTTTGATTAGTTCGTTCATGTACTAGTTCCTTTTTACAATGTCCGGCGTCAGACTGCGTAAGGTGGCCTCCGCCAGTCTGACGATGTTGGCGTAATCTTCCAGGTTGATCAGCATGGCGGGGGTGTGGGCGTGCCGCCCCGGTACGGCGAGGGTCGCGGAGGGGATGCCGCCGTGTGATTTTTGGATGGCGGCTGTGTTGGTACCGCCGCCGCCCGGTCTGCGAATTTGGAAGGGGATGTTGTGGGAAACGGCCGTTTTCGTGATGTAAGCTACCAGGCGCGGGTCTTGAATCGTCACGCCGTCCATGACATAGACGCAGGGTCCCTGACCCAGCGCCACATTCGGGCTGACATCCTCTTTGTTAGGCAGATCAAAAGCAGGTGTGCATTCCAAGATAAGCGCCGCATCGGGATTCACACTGTAGCCTACAACCGTCGCTCCACGCAGTCCCACTTCTTCTTGCACCGAAAAGGAAGCCGTCAGATCGAAGGGGTAAGGCGCGGCGCGCAGCAGTTCCACCAGGGCGGCGCAGCCGGCGCGGTTGTCAAAC
>JAWOGU010000567.1:0-13714 GCA_046496595.1 Chloroflexota bacterium | reverse complement strand
GTCAATTCGGCAAGGTTTATTTCTGCGCCCGCCAACGGCGCGCCACTATCCAGGTCGCCATGCAAAGCGCAATGAGCAGCGACACAAAAGTGGCGACGGCCATGTTAAGCTGCATAAAACCAAAATCAATCATACGGCTGTCGAGGCGCACCATCTCTAATAAGGTACGGCCAATGGCATAAAAAATCAGGTATAGCGCCATCACTTCTCCGGCTAGCAGTTTCTGGGAATAGCGGGTCACCAGATAATAAAGCGCCAAAAACGTAAATAAGCTCCATAACGATTCATACAAAAAGGCAGGATGAAAACGGCTGTATTGGCTGTAGGCTGCCAGACGATACATAGGGTCAATCGTGATAGCCCAGGGCAAGTCGGTAGGAGCGCCGTAAAGCTCCTGGTTAAAGAAGTTGCCCCAACGGCCGAAAACCTGCCCCAGAGCCAGCCCGACCACTGCCAGATCCGCCCAGGCCAGCATGGGGATTTTGGCGCGCCGGGCATAAATGAGCAGTCCCAAAAGACCGCCCAAAATGCCGCCATAGATGCCCAGTCCGCCGTTGCGCAGATTGAGAAGCTGATATGGATTTTGGAAATAGTCCAGCGGGCTTTCGATACCATAGGCCGCCATGCTGGGCGAAGGGGTGAGTACATGATACAGGCGGGCGCCAATCACGGCCAAAATCAAGACCCAGATGAGGCCGTTCCAGACATGATCGGGGTTCCAGATACGCCAGGGAGCGTCTGTCAGCCAGGTTTCTTTGATTTTTGGAGTAGCGGACAGCCGGGAATGCACCAGCTCCAGTCCTTCTTGATTAAGGCCAAGGCTTTTAGGGTTGTAGCCCCAGGCCAACAAAAGATTGCCAATGGTGGTGATTTTATGTTTGCTCAGGATCAGGCTGATGTCATCCGGCAAATCGAGGATGTCGATGGGTTTTTGCTGGATGGCTGTGGGGACTTGCTGGCGGAAAACGGCCGTTCCCCTCCCCTCTGCCAAACGTGACACCACATAAGCGCCTAAAGCAATCCCGCCGACAATCCAGATACCATACCAGTAAACCTCAAACCCCTGCCCCAAAGAAAAGGCAATCCGGTTCGGCGTCCGACCCGTCACTAAATGGTAAACAAACAAGCCGCCTGCTATCAGCAGAAAAAAAACAATGAGAACCCAATACCATTCAACTTTTTTCTTGGGCGCAAAACGTTTAACAGAGTGGTTTAAAGTCATAACAATATTTATCCAATGATCCGGCAGCCATACCAGCGCCCGATTTCACTACCCTACCCGCGGCTCATCTACAGGCTCAACCAAAACATCAGGCTCCACGACGGCAGCAGTCACAGCCTCAGCCTCTTCCTTATTCGCCAGATAATAATACTGGTACCAAACATAATACATGCGCTGCCCAACTGTCACATACGTCGTAACTGCCAACAGCACGATAGCCACACTGGGATAGTCCAAAATCAACAGCACCAGCATCAACACATACCGCTCGACACGGCTGGCAATACCCACCTTTGCTTCCATCCCCAACGATTCTGCCTTAGCTCGAGAATAACTCACCATCAAGGAGCCGGAAACTGCCAGGTAAGACAAGCCAAGCATCGCAGTATCATTGAGCTGCATGTAATAATAAATGAACCCACCAAACAAGATGATCTCCGCCATTCGATCCAAAGTCGAATCCAGGTAAGCGCCAAACCCGCCTTGTTTTCGGCCTAATTTACGCGCCAAAGAGCCGTCTAAAGCATCCAGTGGCGCGAGTATCGCCATGGCAATACCGGCCCAACGCATCTCGCCAATCGCCACCAAATACGCCAGTAAAAAGTGCGACAGCATACCGCCAACCGTCAACAAATCCGGCGAAACATGATACTTCGCCAGAAAAGTAACGATCGGATCAATAATCTTCACTGTGCGCACACGCAGCATGTCAGTTAACGTTTGTTTTCGGGTAGGCTTTTCACTTTTTGTTTCAGATGGTTCCATTTCCATATCTCTCTTCTTCATTGTAATAGTATGTCTGCCATCTTTTATAATTGTCAGGCTGCGCCATGCTACCGAAACAGAGATGCCCTGTCAAGCCAGGTTCCCTCCTTCTATGCAAAATAATAGCAAGCGTTCAGGTGATAACCACTTTGCCCGACAGAAGATAAGCGTCAAAACTCAAAGCGTTTTGTTTTCCGGTAGAGACCGCAAAATCCAGGCTGGTGATGTGACAACCAAATGACTTTTGTCATAAGCAATCATGCAATCTGTCACTGTCTGCCTGACCTCCACCGACATACAATAATTCAGGAACTTGACACTATATCCCATGTAAAGACCTTTTCCCCCTGGGAATTCAGCATCTAGTCCAGGTCAATCGGTAAGTAAATTTCTTAAAAATCGGCACAGTTAGGGCTAAAGTCAGGTTTGTGCCTAGAATCTTTTGTGTTGTGTGTAAGGAGAATTATTATGACTAAACAAATGATTACCCTTGATGGCAATGAAGCCGCTGCCTATGTCGCCCACAAGGTCAGCGAGGTTATTGCCATCTACCCTATTACCCCCTCTTCCGCCATGGGTGAATTTGCAGACCAATGGTCCGCCGAGGGAAAAACCAATCTCTGGGGTTCTGTGCCTTCAGTCGTGGAAATGCAATCGGAAGGCGGCGCCGCCGGCTCTGTCCATGGCGCTTTGCAAGCAGGCGCTCTGACGACTACGTTCACGGCTTCACAGGGCTTGCTGTTGATGATCCCCAATATGTATAAAATTGCCGGTGAACTGACCTCGACTGTGTTCCACATTGCAGCCCGGTCATTAGCAGCCCAGGGATTGTCTATTTTTGGCGACCACTCAGACGTGATGGCGACTCGTAATACCGGTTGGGTTATGCTGGCTTCCAATTCGGTGCAAGAAGCCCACGACTTCGCCCTCATCGCTTCCTCCGCAACTTTGGAAGCGCGCCTGCCTTTCCTCCATTTCTTCGATGGTTTCCGCACTTCGCACGAAGTCAACAAGATCGAACTGCTTGAAGAAGAAGTGATGCGCGCCATGATCGATGACGAATTGGTTCGCGCTCACCGCAATCGGGGACTCACGCCGGATCATCCCATGTTGCGGGGCACCGCTCAAAATCCTGATGTGTATTTCCAGGCTCGCGAAAGCGTTAATCCGTTCTACCAGGCTGCACCGGCTATTGTGCAAAAGGCCATGGACAAATTCGCTGAGCTGACTGGCCGTCAATATAACTTATTTGATTACACAGGTGCGCCTGATGCCGAACGCGTCTTGATCCTGATGGGTTCGGGCGCCGAAGCCGCTCAGGAAACTGTCGAATATCTGGCAGCGCAAGGCGAAAAAGTTGGTGTGGTCACAGTTCGTTTGTACCGTCCGTTTTCTGTGGAAGCATTTCTCGGGGTTTTGCCATCTACTACTAAATCAATTGCCGTTTTGGACCGTACAAAAGAACCAGGTTCCACTGGTGAACCGCTATATTTGGATGTGGTAACGGCCGTTGCTCAAGCCATGGCCTCAGACACACCCCCCTTCCAAACCTTCCCCAAAATCTTTGGCGGCCGGTACGGTCTCTCCTCTAAAGAATTCATCCCAGCCATGATCAAAGCCGTCTTCGACGAAGCCGCCAAAAGCAAGCCCAAAAACGGCTTCACCATCGGCATCAACGACGACGTCACCTATACCAGCCTGGAATGGGATCCCACCTTCGACATCGAAGCCGACGACGTCGTCCGCGCCGTCTTCTACGGCCTGGGTTCCGATGGTACCGTAGGCGCAAACAAAAACTCTATCAAAATCATTGGTGAAGACACTAACAACTACGCGCAAGGCTACTTCGTCTACGATTCCAAGAAAGCCGGTTCCGTCACCGTGTCCCACCTGCGGTTTGGACCACGCCCCATTCACGCTACCTACCTGGTAAACTCTGCCAACTTCGTGGCCTGCCACCAATTCAGCTTCCTGGAACGGTATGACATGTTGAGCAAAGCCCGCCCAGGCGCCACCTTCTTGCTCAACAGCCCCTATGGCCCGGATGAAGTATGGGACTATCTACCCCGCTCCATGCAAAAGCAAATCATCGACAAGAAATTAAATTTCTACGTACTTGATGCGTATGAAGCAGCCAAAGAAACCGGTATGGGTCGCCGTATCAACACCATCATGCAAACCGGTTTCTTCGCCCTCAGCGGTGTGCTGCCCACCGACGAAGCCATTCACGCCATCAAATACGCCATCGAAAAGACCTACAGCAAACGTGGCGACGCTGTTGTGCAGGCCAACTACAACGCGGTAGACACCGCTTTAGCCCACATGCACAAAGTGACAGTACCCGCTGAAGCTACCAGCACCTTTGAGCGCCCGCCCATCATTCCCGACTACGCTCCGGAATTCATCCAGTCCGTCACCGCCCGCATTATTGAAGGTCTCGGTGATGAACTGCCGGTGAGCGCCATGCCCATTGATGGCACCTACCCCACCGGCACCACCAAGTGGGAAAAGCGCAATATCGCCACTGAAATCCCGGTATGGGATGCCGACCTTTGCATCCAGTGCGGTAAATGCGCTCTGGTTTGCCCACATGGCGTCATTCGCATGAAGATCTACGACAAGGCCCATCTGGAAAACGCGCCAGAAACCTTCAAGTCCGCACCGGCGCGGTACAAAGAATTCAAGGATGACTTGTTCACCTTGCAAGTGGCTCCAGAAGACTGCACCGGCTGTACACTTTGTGTAGAGGTTTGCCCGGTCAAGGATAAAGCCCAACCCAAATTCAAAGCCATCAACATGGCCGACCAAGTTCCGCTGCGGGCCACAGAAAAGGACAATTGGGAATTCTTTGAAGCCCTGCCGGAAGTGGATCGCACGCGAATCCCGCTCAATCAAGTCAAATATTCACAACTTCTTCAACCACTGTTTGAGTTCTCTGGAGCATGCGCTGGTTGTGGCGAAACACCTTACCTCAAACTGCTTTCACAGCTCTTTGGCGACCGTACACTCATTGCCAATGCCACCGGCTGCTCCTCCATCTACGGCGGCAACCTGCCCACCACCCCGTGGGCGCAAAACAATGACGGTCGTGGTCCCGCCTGGTCAAACTCCTTGTTTGAAGACAATGCCGAATTCGGTTTTGGTATGCGGGTGGCTCTAGACCAGCGTATTGAAGCCGCCACGGCCATGCTGCGCGATATGCGGGAACTGATTGGCACCGAGTTAGCCGATTCTATCCTCTTTGCTGAGCAAATTGACGAGACCGGTATCAACGAACAGCGCAAACGTGTGGTAGCTCTGAAAACCCGCATTGAAGCCATTCTGGCAGAAGACGCAGATCAGCCAAAACTACAAAACTTGTTGAATATGGTTGAAGTCTTTGTTAAGAAGAGCGTCTGGATTATCGGCGGTGACGGATGGGCCTATGACATCGGCTACGGTGGTTTGGATCACGTGTTGGCCTCAGGACGCAACGTGAATGTGCTGGTGTTGGACACGGAAGTTTATTCAAACACAGGCGGTCAGATGTCTAAAGCGACACCGCGCGGCGCCGTCGCCAAGTTTGCCGCGGCTGGTAAACCATCTGCCAAGAAGGATTTGGGCATGTTGGCTGTTAGCTATGGCAGCATTTATGTGGCTCGCGTGGCGATGGGCGCCAACGATGCCCATACCATCAAGGCTTTCATGGAAGCCGAGGCGTATGATGGCCCGTCACTCATTCTGGCTTACAGTCACTGTGTAGCTCATGGTTATGACCTCAAGTTTGGTTTGCAGCAGCAGCAGGCGGCCGTTGATTCAGGTTATTGGCCTCTGTTCCGCTTTAATCCCGATGTGGCTATAGCGGGTAATAATCCGTTCAGTCTGGATTCACGAGAACCGAAGATTTCTTTGGATAAGTATATTTACCGTGAAGGGCGTTACCGTATGCTGACGCAAAGCCATCCGGAACGGGCAGCCAAACTGCTTGAACTGGCTCAAGGCGACGTGGAACACCGTTGGAATCAGTATGTGAAATTGGCCCAGAAAAACGGCAAAAACGATTAAGGATTAGCAAGGATAAGGGGATTGGCAGATTTTTATCTTCAATCCCCTAATTTCCTATTTCTCAAGGAGAACCGTCATGGATTTAACGACAAATTATCTTGGCATGACTTTGAAAAACCCTCTGGTGCCGTCTTCTTCGCCTTTGATGCGTTCGGTGGACAATTTGCGCGCGATGGAAGATGCGGGGGCTTCGGCTGTAGTACTGCACTCGTTATTTGAGGAGCAGATCACGCATGAGAGCCATACGCTCAATCATTATCTAACTCAAGGTGTGGAAAGTTTTCCTGAAGCGCTTTCTTATTTCCCGGAAGCGTCGGAATACAGGACCAGCCCGGTGGAATATCTGGAGCATATCCAAAAAGCCAAACGGCTGCTGGATATTCCGGTGATTGCCAGTTTGAATGGCGTTTCAACCGGCGGCTGGGTGAAGTATGCTCAGCAGATTGAAGAGGCCGGGGCGGATGCTTTGGAACTGAATGTGTATTACATTCCCACAGACCCAAATTTGACGGGCAGTGAAGTGGAACAGATTTATATGGATGTGCTGAAGGATGTGAAAACGGCCGTTTCCATTCCAATTGCCATGAAACTCAACCCTTACTTCAGTTCCGTAGCCAACATGTCTCGGCGTCTGGCAGATGCCGGCGCAGATGGGCTGGTTCTGTTTAACCGCTTCTACCAACCGGATTTGGACCTGGAAAATCTGGAAGTAGTGCCCAATTTGAAACTCAGCACCTCAGCAGAACTGCGGCTGCCGCTGCGCTGGATCGCCATCCTGTATGGTCAAATCAATGCAGACCTGGCCCTGACCACCGGTGTACATACGGTTACAGATGTGTTGAAGAGTATCGCGGCGGGCGCTTCTGTTGCCATGATCGCTTCCGAACTGCTGCGCAACGGCATCAACCGCCTCAAAGTGCTGCACATGGGCATGGAAGAATGGCTCACCGAAAACGAGTATGAATCACTGGCCCAACTGCAAGGCAGCCTCAGCCAGATCAACTGCGCGGAACCGGCTGCTTTTGAACGAGCCAATTACATGCGCGTCCTCAATTCCTTCGCCCCGGATTATCCCTGGCGCTCAGATGCTCCAGTAGGCGATTAACACCACTCTTTTAAGCTCATGCGGCAGCAAGCCGTTCCGGCGCTGTACGCAAAGACCTGAAATAAAAGGCTCCTTCCCCTCAAGGAGCCTTTTTTATTGGGGTTTCTATAGCAGGCTGTCGGAAAAGTAACTGTAGCCGCGACATCCATGTCGCGCTCGTGTAAGCGCGGTAAGGATACCGCGGCTACGAAATGGGGTTCTCCGACAGGCTCGTAGGATTTTATGGGACTGACGCCCCATGTAAGGGCCGGTTTGCGAACCACCCTTACGCCAAATACCGTACTTTGACGGGTTTTTATTGACAGGAGATGGGGTCTGTTGTATAGTTTGTTAAATTAACTTACAAAGTTTTGCGAGCCAATTTATGCTAGTCATCCACCACGTCACCCTACTGACGCCAGATGAACAAATAGAGGATGCTTCGGTTGAGGTGGCAAACGGCCGTTTCACCCAAATCACCCCTTCCGCCGCCAGCCAGCCGCCTGAAAATGCCACAGTTATCGAGGGTAACGGCCGTTTCCTGGTCCCCGGTTTCATCGATTTGCAGCTCAACGGCGCGTTTGGGCACGATTTCACCGCCAACCCTGAAACCATCTGGCAGGTCGCGGCGCAGCTTCCGCGCTGGGGCGTGACGGCGTTCTTGCCCACCATTATCACGGCCCCCCGGTCCCAAAGCGAAAAGGCGCAGGAGGTGCTGCTAAACGGCCGTCCCGCCGATTTTCAGGGCGCGGAACCGTTGGGACTGCACCTGGAGGGGCCGTTTTTGAATCCGCAGAAAAAGGGGGCGCACAATCCGGCATATCTACGCCTGCCGGATCCGGATTGGACGGCGAACTGGGCGCCGGAAACGGCCGTTTCCCTGGTGACGCTGGCCCCTGAACTGCCAGACGCCCTGGCGCTGGTGGCAGAACTGGCCTCACGCGGCATCGTCGTCAGCGCCGGGCACTCCATGGCAAGCTACGCCGAAGCGCAGGCCGGTTTCGCCTCCGGGGTGCGCTACGGTACCCACCTCTACAACGCCATGCCGCCGCTCGGCCACCGCGAACCCGGGCTGATGGGAGCGCTGCTTGACAACCCACACAGTGTCGCCGGCGTCATCCCCGACGGCATCCATGCCCATCCCGCCATGGTCAGGTTGGCCTGGCAGATGAAAGGGCCGCACGGCCTGAACGTGGTCACGGACGCCATGGCGGCGCTGGGCATGCCGCCCGGCGTGTATCGCCTGAACGATTTCGATGTCACGGTGACGGAAACAGAGGCCAGATTGACGGATGGTACGTTGGCGGGCAGTGTGTTGGATATGGAAACGGCCGTTCGTAATCTCATGCAGTTCACCGGCTGCACCTTAAGCGAAGCGACCGCTACCGTCACCACCACCCCCGCCCGCCTGCTGCGCCTGCCCGACCGCGGCCAGATCGCCCCCGGCTTCATCGCCGACGCTGTCCTGCTCGACCAAAACCTCACAGTGGACCTCACCCTCACCTGCGGCAGCATCACGTATCGAAGGATGAAGGATGAGAGATGAAGGATGAATGATGAAGGCAAAACCCTGCCGCCTTGCCACTCTGCCCCTTTGCCCCTCTGCCACTATTTGACTAAACGACTAACCAACTAAGGACTCAATGACTATGCTAGAACAAACCTACCTCTACAAAGAAATCCACCAGCAGCCATCGGTTTTGGCCGAACTGCTGCAAGCGGAACGCGAAACCATCGAAAAGCTGGCAGCGGCCATCCGGGCGCGAGACATCAGCCACGTTGTCATTGCGGCGAGGGGGACTAGCGATAATGCTGGTCGCTACGCGCAATATTTATTGGGCGCAGTTAACGGCCTGACGGTGGCCCTGGCGACGCCCAGCCTCTATTCCATCTACGAGCAGCCGCCTAAACTGGGCAACGCCCTGGTGCTGGGCATCAGCCAGAGCGGCAAAAGCCCCGATATCGTCTCGGTGGTGGCGGAAGGCAAAAAGCAGGGCGCCCTCACCGCCGCCTTCACCAACATCCCCGGCTCCGATCTGGGGCAGACGGCCGATTTTGTGATTGCGCTGCACGCCGGCGAAGAAAAATCGGTGGCCGCCACCAAGACCTACACCAGCGAACTGGCGGTCATCGCCCTGCTCAGCGCCGTGCTGGCCCGCGACGCCGCAATGCTAACCGCCCTACAGCAAATTCCCACGCAGGTGGCGCAAACGCTCACCCTGGGTCCGGAAATTAGCCGCCTGGCGGAACGGTACCGTTATATGCGCATTTGTGTGGTAATTGGGCGCGGTTATAACTACGCCACCGCTTTTGAACTCGCCTTAAAAATGAAGGAACTGACCTACACGATGGTGGAACCCTACAGCAGCGCCGACTTTATGCATGGTCCGTTGGCGCTGGTGGAAGAGGCGTTCCCGGCGATTGTGGTGGCGCCGACCGGCAAAATGCTGCCCGAAATGCAGTCGTTTATCGGCACGCTCAAGGAACGGGGCGCGGAAGTCATCGTCATCAGCGACGATGCGGCGACGCTGGCGCTGGCGCGTTCACCGCTAAAGCTGCCGGTGACAACGCCGGAATGGATCTCGCCCCTCTTGACCATTATCCCAGGCCAGCTTTTTGCCATGCATCTGGCTTATGCGCGAGACTTTGACGTGGACAATCCGCGGGCGATTCGGAAGGTGACGGAGACGCGGTAATCCGTATTCCGTATTCCGTTAGCCGTAATCCGTATTCCGTGGACGGATTACGGATTACGATTAACGAATAACGGTTTTCTCGCGTAAGGTCTGCATGATAACTTGCTCCCAGGGCGTGTCGGTGGTGAGGGGGATGTAGTGGCTGGCGCGGTTGGCGCAGAGAACGGCCGTTTCCGTTTGCCACTCCTGCACGCGCTGCCGGTATTGGTCGAGGGTGGCAACGTCAAGGGTGATTTCGGCGTCCTGCCCGGTCTCCAGGTCAACCAGTTTGAGATCGCCGGAGAGGGGCGGGTCGATTTCGTCCAGACTGAGGACGTGGAGTAGGCCCACTTCGTAGCCGCGTGATTGCAGCGCGTTCAGGCCGTCCTGGAAGCCGTTGGGGGAGAGTAAGTCGCTGAGGACAAAGAGCATCCCGGGACGGCTGGCCCGTTGGGCGTAGCGGCGCAGGGATTGGTTGAGGTCGGTGATGCCGCCGGCTTCTGCTGTTTCCAGGAATTGCAGCAGACGGAGCGTATTTTGCCGCCCACGAAACGGTCCCCATTTGCGATCTTCGCGGCTGTTGAGCAGCGTCACCGTCAATAAATCGCCAGAAGTGAGGGCGATGTGGCCCAGGGCTCCCGCCAGGCGCAGGGCGTAGGTCAGTTTATGTTCGTCGCCCGCTTCTGGCCAATCCATGCTGGCGCTGGCATCCACAAGCAAGTGGACGGAGAGGTCTTCTTCTTCTTCGAGCAATTTGATAAACGGCCGTTCCAACCGCGCATAGACATTCCAATCCAGCCGCCGCAAATCGTCGCCCTTGGTGTAGTTGCGATAGTCGGCAAACTCGATGGAGGTGCCGCGTTTGCGGCTGCGCCGGTCGCCCTTCATCACGCCTACGCGCACCCGCTCAGCCACGAGGGTGAGTTGTTCGAGTTTATGGAGGGTGGATTCGTTGAAGAGGTTCATTCTTCACTTTCCAGAGAAAAAATAACCACGTCCGCCCCTTCAACAAAAGCAACTTGTGTGCCATCCGGCGAAAATTGCACAGAGTGGATTTCTTCAAATTGTGTTGTTGTCAGTTGTTCTAATTGGGCATCTGCAAGAGAGAATTTCCAGAAACGGCCGTTGTCATCATACAGCAACAACTCCTGTTCATCTTTTTCCCATAACGCACCCTTAAACTGCACATTAAGCGGATTCACCAACTCCGCGGCTCTATCATTACTTATCTCAGGAACCCACCACAAGTGACCATCTGCATCAAATAATGCAACTTTATCCTCTTGTGTCGTCCAAAAATATCGTCTCACTTTACCGTTCGCTTCAGGAAACGAAATTGCCTGTATTTCTTTGGTCACTGGGTTCAAAAACGAAAGATTTTTAAACTCGTTCGTCCAAAACGAAAACCAATTTGATTCAGGGCTCCATCTTTCATATTCTTGAGAAAGTGGACGACTCGAGGAAGGTAATATACCAATATCATAAAATCCCGATTGTCCATCTTCCCACAAAAGATAATGATTGTCAGAAGATTTTACAACAGCATACCGTTCATTTTGTGAAAAATTATAGCTTTCTTCTGCTACCTGAAATCGAGGATCAAGCTGCATTGTTTGAGGATTAAGAACATACCATTTATTATCGCACCTTAATTGCAAAAAGTTTTGTACAGGCTCGTGTTGAATATAATTACAATTAGCATGATCACCCAAACCGAGAATCTCTTGAATATTGATAAAATCCCGAGTTTGTAAATCAAATAAGGGAATAATCTGTTGATTAGTCTGCTCGAGAAAATAGAGATCATAATCAACGATGCCCAAATTATCGTTTAACAGATAGCTAAATCTAACCTCATCATTCTTACCTGGCCTTGAACCACGTCCCGATTCAATAAATTTAGTTATCTTCTCGATCTCACCTGTCAAAACATCGGCGAAAACAAAACAACAACTAAAGAGTTGTGTTTCATCTTGAGACCACGCCGGAGGGCCGCCCATGCCTCCAAAATACGAACTTTCAGAAGGGCTTTTTAAGGTGACATTGTTTCCTGTTTCTAGATCATACCAACTGTTATAAGCAAATAATTTACGCCCACTAGGAGACAAAAAAGGTGCACCCTTTCCTGACAGCCATTCCACCAATTCCCCATCCGCATTCAACAAGGAAAAGCCTCCATCCCCTGATACGATTACTATCTGCTTGGCATCTGACCACAATGGTGTGCCGCAATAAAGGGTCGATGGAAATAAAGGTTTCCAACTTTTTCCTGTTTCAATATCAACGATAACGGGAATAGATGATTCATATGTCCCCATATCTGTAACATCTTTGTTCGTAATAGCATATAGCAGCAGATGTGTATTATCCAGCCAACGATAAGCACCCTGACAATACCCAGGTGAACGAAAGCCTAATTCCCAACCGCTTATCCTATCAAATTTTTCCGAAGCACTGTCGTCAGAAGTAGCCAATGTCAGGCTGTTTTGGATTAAATCAGGTGTCCCAGTTGGCACGATTGTCGGCACAGGGGATGGTGTTGATGTTGGCGTAACTGTGGGTTTAGGAATAGGAGTTTGTGTTGGTGCAGTTATTGGTGTTTGAGAAGGGAATAATGTGGTATCGACTGTTATGTTCGCTTCTGGCGTCGTAATAACCGATGGTTCTGATGTCAATGACTCCTCGAATTGACATGCTACCAAAAAGATGAATAGTGCAAAGAAAAAGCGACGCATTAGATACCCCCACTGGTTTGTATTAAGCGCAAGACGAATGAGCAACACTATTTGATACAAGCCATTTAATTTTCTCGAGAAACGTATTGTAACAAATCTGCGACCACATCATCTGTGCGAACACCCTCTGCCTGGCCTTCAAAGTTGAGCAGGAGGCGATGACGCAGGGCGGCGGGGGCAACGGCCGTTATATCATCAAAGCTCGCGTTTACCCGGCCAGCCAACAGGGCGGTGATCTTCGCGCCCAGCACCAGCGCCTGCGCCCCGCGCGGGCTGGAGCCGTAGCGCACGTAGCTGTTGACCAGCGGCGCAGGGCTGCCGCCCGGATGCGTGGCGACGATCAGGCGGCTGACGAAATCTGTCACATTGCTGGGCATGGGAATCTGGCGGGCTAACTGCTGCATGGCGAGGATGGTGGGGCCGGAAACGGCCGTTTGCGCCATCGCCATCTCTCCTCCTGTGGTGCGCGTTAAAATCTCCGTCAACTCGTCGGGCGACGGGAAACCGACGTTGATTTTGAACAAGAACCGATCCAACTGCGCTTCCGGCAGCGGATAGGTACCTTCCTGCTCAATAGGGTTCTGCGTCGCCAGCACGAAAAACGGCGCCGGCAGCGGGTAGGTATGGGTGGCGACGGTAACGGTATGTTCCTGCATCGCCTCCAGCAGCGCCGACTGCGTTTTGGGCGTGGCCCGGTTGATTTCATCCGCCAAAATCAGGCTGGCGAAGATTGGCCCTTGCTGAAAACGGAACTGGCGCTGGCCCGTGGCCGTTTCTTCCATGATGTCGGTGCCGGTGATGTCGGCGGGCATCAGGTCCGGCGTGAACTGGATGCGGCTGAATTCCAGGTTCATGGCCTGAGCAAAAGTGCGCACCAGCATCGTTTTGCCCAGACCGGGCACGCCTTCCAGCAGCACATGCCCGCCGCTGAGAATGCCAATGAGCGTATGCCGCACCACATCCCGCTGTCCAACGATGACTTTGGCGACTTCGGCTTCGATGGAAACGGCCGTTTCGCGGAAATTTGTTAGGGTGAAATCAGTCATAGGAAATCCTTGGTTGATTAAAGATTGAAGATTAAAGATTGAAGATTCGCAGGTTCAGCTACCTGGTCATCTGCACCCGTGCTTTGGAGCCAATTAATTTCATCTTCTGTAAATAGAGTGATGGAATCAATCAGATAAGGGGG
>JAWOGU010000512.1:0-3063 GCA_046496595.1 Chloroflexota bacterium | reverse complement strand
ACATTTCTAAAGCCTTCGGCGGTGTTCAGGCGCTGAAGGGGGTGCAGTTGACCGTCTATTCCGGAGAAGTTCATGCCATTCTGGGTGAAAACGGAGCCGGTAAATCCACGTTGATCAAGACGATTACCGGCGTTTACCGCCCGGACAGCGGCGAGATTGAATTCGACGGCGAGCTGGTCCACTTTAACAATCCGCGTGAAGCGCAGCAGCGGGGCATTGCCGCCATTTACCAGGAACCAAGCCTGTTCCCGGACCTGTCGATTGCCGAAAATATTTTGGTAGGACGGCAGCCGGTACAGGGCGGGCGCATTTCCTGGCGGCAGATGAACCGCACTGCCAGCGAACTGTTGGAGCGCCTGCACGTCAAGTTAAATCCGCGCACCAAGGCGCGCAACTTGAGCGTGGCGCAGCAGCAAATGGTGGAAATTGCGCGGGCGCTTTCGGTGAATGCCAAAGTGCTGATTATGGACGAACCCACCTCCTCTTTGACGAGTAATGAGGTGGAAGATCTGTTTCGTATTACCCGCAAGCTGCGAGAAGAGGGAACGGCCGTTCTCTTTATCTCCCACCGTTTAGAAGAGCTTTTTGCCCTGGCGGACCGCGTGACGACTTTGCGCGATGGCGAATACGTGGATACCCGCCCTCTGACAAACGTCACCACCGACGAGCTGATCCAGATGATGGTCGGCCGCAAACTCGACGACCTTTTCCCCAAACAAGAAGTGGAACGGGGAGAGGCGGTTTTAGAAGTAGAAAACCTGAGTCTCAACGGCGCTTTTCAAGACGTCTCCTTCACCCTCCACGCCGGTGAAATTTTAGGCATGTCCGGTCTAGTCGGCGCGGGACGCACCGACGTGGCCTGTTCCATTTTTGGCGTCAAACCGGCGGCAAGCGGCCGCATCATCGTGCGCGGCGAGCAGGTGACGATAGCCACGCCGCAAAAAGCCATGAGCCTGGGCATCAGCTACGTGCCCGAAGACCGCAAACAGCATGGGCTGGTGCTGCCCATGTCGATTGGCGACAACATCACGCTGCCCGTCATCAAGCAGTTTGCCGCTTACGGCTGGCTGCGGCCCAAACGGGAAAAAGCGGCGGCGACGGAAGCATCCCAAAAGCTGGAAGTGAAAGCCACCGGCATTGAGCAAAAAGCGCAGGAGCTTTCGGGTGGCAATCAGCAAAAAGTGGTGTTAGCCAAATGGCTGAACACCCATCCGCGCATTCTCATTTTGGACGAGCCGACGCGCGGCATTGACGTGGGCACCAAAGCGGCGGTCCACCGCCTGATGAGCAGTCTGGCGGCGCAGGGCATCGCTATTTTAATGATTTCCTCTGAACTGCCGGAAATTTTGGGCATGAGCGACCGCATTTTGGTGATGCGCGAGGGTCGTATTACCGGCGAATTTACGCGCAGTGAGGCCACCCAGGAAAAGCTGATGATGGCGGCGACGGGTGTGGTGGAAACGGCCGTTACCCCGCCCCATTCCTAGTACACAAGGCGGAAATAACCTAACAGTTTGTAGTAACCGCTTTAGCAGATTAAAAAATTAATCCGGTAATCAAGAGACCTGTCATGCTGAGGTCCTCCGAAGCATCCCGTATTCCTGAAATGTCCAACGCCTCTGGGATTCTTCGCTCCGAAGACTCCGCTCAGAATGACAGGCCGATTACCTGATTATTTTCTTAAAACTGCAATAGCGGTTAAACGGCTGAAGCCGTTACTACAAACCAACGTGTTATTCAAGCCGGCGTGTACTGGAAGCCTCAAGTAGCCTCGGTATCCTTACCGCGTTCGTGTACTTAAAGATTGAGGAGAAGCAATCCGTGACAAGTGTGACAGCAGGCAGCGCCAAAAAATCGAACGACCTCTTCCTCACGCTGGTAAGATTCCGCGAGTTGAGCATCATCATCTTCATTTTACTGCTGATGGTGTTGGTCACCATTCGCACCCCCGCCTTTTTAACGATAGAGAATTTCCGCGACATCTTGCTCAACATTTCGATTTTGGTCATCGTGGCCCTGGCGCAGACGATGGTCATCATTACGCGCGGCATTGATCTGTCGGTTGGCTCGATGATTGGACTGGTTGCCATGATGGTCTCGTTTGTGGTGGTGTCCTTGCCTGAGATGTCGCCCATTGTGGCGGTGGGCCTGGGCATGATGTTGGGCATGTTTCTGGGCGGGCTGAACGGCTTTATGATCACGGTCGGCGGCGTGCCGCCCATTATTGCCACCCTGGGCACGTTGAGCATTTATCGCGGGCTGATTTTTGTGTTTAGCGGCGGGCAGTGGGTCAACTCCTATGAGATGCCGGCGGCGTTCCGGGCATTGGCGAAGGGCGCGCCGCTGGGCGCGCCCAATATCATTTTAATTGCCGTTGTGGTGGCGGTGCTCGTTTTGCTCTTCCTGAATTTTACGCGGCCGGGGCGGGATATTTATGCCATTGGCAGCAACCCGGAAGCGGCGAACGTGGCAGGCGTCAACGTCAAGCGCACCACGTTTATGGTGTATGTCATATCCGGGCTGCTGTGCGGTCTGGCGGCCGTTTTGTGGGCCTCGCGCTTTGAGTCGGCGCAGACCAATACGGCGCTGGGTTTTGAGCTGCAATCGGTGGCCGCTTCGGTGGTGGGCGGCGTGAATATTTTTGGCGGCAGCGGCAGCGTGCTGGGCGTGGTGCTGGGCGCATTTTTGCTGGGCACCATCGAAAACGCGCTGACGCTGGTACGCATTTCCCCGTTCTGGCAGTTGGCGGCGCAGGGCTTGTTGATCTTAACGGCCGTTCTCGTCGATTCGGCCATTCTACGGCGGTTACAACGCCTGGGCGGCAGCACGTAGGAGGTTTGCAATGAACTCGAAACAATCCATGTCAAACTTCTTCAAACGGTGGGAATGGCTTTTAGTGGCCCTCATCTTCATCGTCACCTTCGCCAATATCCAGGCAACGCCCTACTTCCTGGATACCCGCAACCTGATGCGGGCCACCTCTGATTTTATGGAATTGGGACTGATGATGCTGCCCATGGTTTTTATCATCATCACGGGCAACATCGACCTGTCGGTGGCTTC
>JAWOGU010000323.1:0-2686 GCA_046496595.1 Chloroflexota bacterium | reverse complement strand
ATGATGATTTCGTTCTTGTCGTCCATGCCCTAAACGTAATCTATGCCAGCCGGAAATGCAAGTATGACTCAGGATATTGATCTTACCGGCATAAAGCCGACGTTGCCCAACCCGCCCACCACCTACGTCCACCTGCTTTTTTTGGATGGCGTGGGGTTGGGCGCTGCTGATCCTGAGGTGAATCCGTTTGTCACGGCCGTTCTCCCCCATCTCACCGCCCTCTTTGGCCCCCGGTGGTATCTGGATGGTCAGGACCCCATCCACAGCGACCGGGCCAGTCTGGTACCCACTGACGCCAATTTAGGCGTGCCCGGCCGCCCGCAAAGCGCCACTGGTCAGGCCGCCATCCTCACCGGGCGTAATGTGCCGCAGTTGGTGGGCGAACATTACGGTCCCAAACCCAACGAGGCGGTACGCGCTGTCATCCGGGAAGGCAGCCTGTTTCACGAAGTGGTGCAGGCCGGCGGGCAGGCGGCGCTGCTCACTCCCTATCCGCAGGGCTTTTTTGACGCCATCGACAGCGGCAAACGGCTGCTCTCTTCTGTGCCCCTGGCGGCTGCCAGCGCCGGGCTGCCCTTGCTTACGGCGGATGATTTGCGAAACGGCCGTGCCCTCAGCCCGGATTTTACGGCGCAGGGCTGGCGCGAGCATCTGGGTTACACCGACATTCCCCTGCTGACTTTGCCCGAGGCCGGTCGGCGTCTGGCCCGCCTGGCCCGAAACTACCATTTCAGTTTCTTCGAGCATTGGCCCACCGACACGCACGGTCATCGCGGCCCACTGGAAGAGGCCGCCGCCCATCTGGAAACCATCGACGCTGTCATTGGCGGCCTGTTGTCCGCCTGGGACGATGCCCACGGCCTGCTCATCATCACCAGCGATCACGGCAACATCGAAGACAAAACCCATCGCAACCACACCCGCAGCCGCGTGCCCACCATCCTCATCGGCCGAAACCATGCCCCACTCGCCGCCCAAATCCACAACCTCACCGACATCGCCGCCATCATTCGTCAAACTTTGTTTAGTCAGGTAGTCTAATAGTCTGTTGGGCGGCTTAGGAAGTTACCACTTGATCTGAGAATGAAGTAACCAACAAAGGAGGAGACAAAAATGGAAATTCCGAATGGTCCAGATGTCATGACACCAGAGTGGCTCACACAAGCGCTTCGTCAGAGTGGAACAATTACAACTGCCAATGTCTTATCCTTTCAAACACACGCGGTAGGGGCAAAGGGCGAAGGCATCACTGGGCAAGTGGTACGGGTAAAACTCGTTTATGACTTTAATGAACCAGCGGCACCGCATTCCCTCATCGCAAAATTCCATGCCGCTGACTTGCAGACTCGCGCTGCTGTCAATTCGCTGGGCATGTATGCAAATGAATTTCGCTTCTATCAGCATATCGCTGGACGCACGGCTCTGCCAACATCACATTGTTATTACGGCGATTTTCATGAGAGCGGCTTGACGGTTTTATTGCTCGAAGACCTTGTGCCAGCGCGCAGTCTGGGATGGGCCCTGAATTCTTCACAGGTGGAACTTGCGATTCAACAGATTGCCCGATTTCATGCATTTTGGTGGGAGCGTCCTGAGTTTGTCAATCTCATAGGAAAAGAATATTCCGCCGCCCGTCAGAAATTGGCGGAGATGCTTCAGCATCGGGTTCAAGAAAAATGGACATCCGTTCTTGGGCTGGCGGGAGATATTTTGCCTCAGCCAATGGTAGAGATTGGGCAACGAATTGTAAATAACTGGGCTGCTATTCTTGACCAACTTCATAACCAGCCGCCTCGAACATTCATTCATGGTGATTTTAATGGTGATAACCTCTTTTTTGCTGCAGGGGAAGATGGGGCGCCATTTTCAGTGATTGACTGGCAACTGTCCAAACCAAGTAAAGGGACCTACGATGTAGGGATGCTGATTGGTGGCTTACCCACTGAACAGCGCCGCCTAACCGAGACGGGGCTGCTAAAGATGTACCACCAAATTCTGATTGACAATGGGGTTAAAGGATATTCGTTTGAGCAATGCATGGACGATTATCGACTTACAATGCTCGATTGTTTTGCACGCTTGGTCTTTGTCATTCGAGAGCCTTTTCCAGGTGAAGACCTTGATCGTTATCACGCCACGGATCACAAATTTCGTGAGGTTGAACTTCCTCGACGGTGCGCCGCCATATTAGACCTTGGTGCAGATAAATTGCTCATCGCATAGCCGACGGATGAAATAATGAGATGTGGTTTATCGCTGATAAGGTAATCTCGCCACGCCACAGCCGCCCAACAAAGCGTGCAGGCGACTCAGCCACGCCTCCCCAATTCTTGGGAGTCTCGCACAACCGGCCGAGCGCCTAACGCAAACCGATAGTCGGGCTAAGCGACTATGCGACTAACAGACTAACAGACTAACAAGGAACACATATGACAATTGGTTCAGAACAATTTCGAGATGCGTTACGCCATTTTCCGGCGGGGGTGACGGTGGTTACGATCAAGGCGCCCGGATTTGCGCAGCCGCATGGCCTGACGGTGTCGGCGTTTTCCTCTATCTCGCCCAAACCGCCGCTGATTATGGTGGCGATTGACCATCGCACCAGCGGGCAAGATATGCTGCAAGTGGAAGGCGCTGTGTTTGCCGTCAATATCCTGGCGCAAGATCAAATGGAGCTGTCTAACCG
>JAWOGU010000264.1:0-14752 GCA_046496595.1 Chloroflexota bacterium | reverse complement strand
ATCCAATGCTTCGCTAAACGGTACCCCCAGGCTGGTATAGGTGGTATAACGGCCGTTCTTCGGCCGGCAGGTCGCAAATGCGCCGCCGGGGGAGTTGCTGCTGAGAGTGGTATTCTTGAGGGGGTAACAACAAGGGGAAGTTGGGGATGCATCGGGGTGCGCCTCCTGGATTACGTTTCACCCTATGCCGCTCGTAGCGAGGCTGCTGTCAGCCGTAGCGGGCCAACATCTTCTCGCGCTGCCGCGCGGCGGCGCGTGGGTCCAGGCGGGCCAGTAGTTCCAGTTCTTTCTCAACACGCGCCGGCAGCGGATTATCCTGTTTTTGTTTGCGTCTCTGGCACACCAGACAAATCTTGACGCCTGGCGGCAGGGCGGTCACCACATCCCATTGGCCGCTCTGGCTTTGTTCGCCCGCGGCCGGTTTAGGCTGCGGTGAGCAGAGGGCGCCGCTGACGCCGCCCACTTCATGCACCAAATGGGCGATGGAATGCAGTTTTCCTTGACCAAAACGAACCAGGTAATCCATGCCCCGATTTTAGCGCATTTTGGGAAAGCGGTAGAAGCAAACAAAACGGCCGTTTTGCCAGCAATCGGCCCGCGACAACCAGAACGACCCCGCATTGACTCACCATCTCGAGTCTGGTATTCTATTACTTACTTAAGTCGGTATCCGACATATAGAACCAGAGGATCATAATCCATGCCACACCAAAACGACGACATTTCACAGTTGCTGCCGCTGAGAGAACCAACCTTCTTCATTTTGCTCAGCCTGACTGATGGGGAGAAGCATGGCTACGCCATCATCAAAGATGTAGCCGCTTTAAGCAGCGGCAAAGTCAATTTAAGCACGGGCACTCTGTACGAGGCGCTGGCCCGGCTGCTGGATCAACTGCTTATCGAACGGGTCGACGAGATGCACAGCGGCGCAATTCATCAAGACCCACATCCCGGCCGCCCGCGTAAGTCATACCGGCTGACGCCCAAAGGCGGTCAGGTGGTGCAGGCAGAGATGGCACGCCTGCGCACGCTCGTTTTGGCAGCCGAACAACGGCTGGCAAGACAAACAAGCGGTTAATCATGTCCTCCGTCCTCGTTCTGCTCTACCGCTGCTGCCTACATCTCTTCTCGCCCCATTTTCAGCAGGAATTTGCTGATGAAATAGAGGAGGTATTTAAGGAACAGTTGGAACTGGCGGCGGCAAACGGCAGTTTCGCCCTCCTTGCCTTCTTTCTTCGTGAACTGAGTGGTCTGATAGGGGCCGGAATTCGCCAGCGGGCATATGCCTGGCAGGCGCGGCCTTTGCTGGCCGCCCAAACCGGCAGCAGTGTGGTAGTGGCTGATCGCGGGTCGCTTTGGGGCAATAAGGCTCTTAAATGGGGCGCGCTGCTTCTCCTGATAGGAATGCTGCTGTTCCTGGCGTTTTGGATCTACATGTTCTTCTTTTTCTCGTTTGAACGGCCGCCGCGCGTTCAGGAAATAGCGTTGGGCGACCTGAATGGAGATGGTCAACTGGATGCTTATCTGGCGATTGCGCCTGACGGCGAGCCATATGTCCATCCTGACTACCTGCTGTTTAATGTGGGTAACGGTCGTTTCACAGACAGCAGGCAGGATTTTGGCGATGCCTCTAGCTTTTCGGTGGCGTTGGGAGATGTGAACGGGGATGGCTTGTTGGACATCGTGGTCAGCGGGTACGGCGTAAAGGTGTACCGGAATTACGACAGTGGTGCTTTTAGAGGCCGCTATTCCGTGGGCGATGGGCAAGATGGAATTTACCGCTTTGATGTCGTCCTGGCTGATCTCAACCGCGATGGCCATCTTGACGTTTTTGGAGCCGGTTGTTGTGGAGGAGGTATCCCGGGTAAAGGAGGAATGCAGCAAGTGTTCTATCCCACCAGCCGGGCCTGGTTAGGGAATGGTGCGGGTACTTTTTCTACCACAGGACAATCTCTCGGTCAGCTAGGAAGCCAGGCCGTTGCCCTGGCCGACTTGAACGGCGATGGCGCCCTCGACGCTTTTCTGGCTAACAGCAGCAGGATGGACGCATCGGGCAATGCTCAGCGCGGCGTACCCAACACTATCTGGTTTAACGACGGGCAGGGGAACTTCACCGATAGCGGCCAGCAGTTGGGGAATGAAGAAAGTTACGCCGTTGACCTGGGCGACGTAAACGGCGATGGTTTTCTGGATGCGGTGGTGGGCAATCGTGGCTCGGATAAAATCTGGTTTAACGACGGGCGGGGCAATTTCAGCGACAGTGGGCAGCGATTGGGCCGTGGCCTGACACGCGCCATCTTCCTGGCCGGCCTGGACGATGATAGCGACCTGGACCTGGTCACTGCCGGTGAAGAGAGCGCCCAGGTCTGGCTGAATGATGGCGCCGGACAGTTTAGCCAGGGTCAGCGAATTTCTTACAACCAGTACGAAGCGATTGCCTTAGGCGACGTGACCGGGGATGGTATCGTGGACATCTTCGTGGCTGGAGTGGAATCGTATCAGGTATGGCGCGGGATGGGCGACGGCCGTTTTAGCGCCGATCCGCGTACAGTTTTTATGGCGCCCCAACCGTAAAGGAGAGGCGCTATGGACTGGTTTCACAAAAATAAACGCCGCTGGCGCATCGCTTTTCTGATCTTGCTGACGTTGGCAGTCAGCGGCCCCTGGGCCTTTGACTTGATTCATGTGCCGTCACAATATACCTGTTCGCCGCCCAATGTCCGCTTAAACGGCGACTTTTGCGGGATACCCATCTCGGTCATCGGGTACTTTACCATCATCCTTTTCCCCATCATTGGAAGTGTGGGCGCCGGCCTGTTTGCGGGAGAGGTCAGCCTTGGCACTTTATTGACGGCGTTCTTCCTGCCGTTGCTGCCGCTGCTGCCCTTTTTGACGACCTTGTTCTTGATCCTGGGGAAAGACCGGCAGCAACGGCATATTTTTCAACTGGCGGCGCTGGGTCTGGTTGCGGCTTTTAGTCTGTTTTACGGTCTGGGATCCATATTGAGGCCACATTCTGCCTTGCGGGTGTGGGGCCTGTGGTTATACCTCAGTCTGACGATCAGCATGTTGTTTTTAGAACTACTGGTTTTCAAATTGAATAGGAGACCGTCTCCTGTTGGCTGGTGATACCTTTTATTGGCTTTTTCTGCTGCCAGAGTTCTGTGATTTTCCGATGCCCAATGAAACCAACCCTTCTTAATTTATTCACTGTTATTTATCAGCAGCTGCTGCGTCTCTTCTCGCCCCGTTTTCAGCGGGAATTTGCCGCTGAAATGGAGGAAGTGTTTAAGGAACGGCTGGAACTGGCGGCGGCAAACGACCGTTTCGCACTCCTGGCCTTTTTTCTGCATGAACTGCTTGGTCTGTTAGTGGGCGGCGCGCGCCAACGGGCATATGCCTGGCAGGCACGTCCACTGCTGGCGATTTCGACCGGCGGCGGCATGACCCTGCTCGGGCGCAGTTGGCGGCCAGGGCGATGGGCCCTGTATCTGCTGCTGGCGCTGCTGGTTTCCTTATTCGTGTTCAGGTCATGCAGCCATCTGTGGTATGTAACCCTGGACGGAACGGATGATGTTCGTCACGTGGCTCTGGGCGATGTGAACGGCGACGGCCGTTTGGATGCATTTCTCTCTGTCGGCTCGCTAGGCGACGGCTACTGGCGCGCTGACCGGGTGCTGTTGAATGAGGGTAACGGCCGTTTCGTAGACAGCGGTCAGGAGTTAGGTGAATGGCGCAGTTTTGCCGCGGCTGTGGGCGATATGAATCACGATGGGCACGTGGACGTACTCTCCGGCAGCTACAGCGGGCTGATGTCTTATCAAAATGACGGCAGCGGCGCTTTTGCGACCTCTATCTACGAGCCTGGCGATTTTGTACATCGCTCATCCCACCTGAGTGTGGCTCTGGCCGACCTGAATGGGGACGGCAGCCTGGATGCTTTTACAACCGGCTGCTGCGGCTGGATTGGCCAGGGCGCGCGCTATCCCGCTTACAGTGAAGTCTGGCTGAACGATGGCGCTGGCGGCTTACAGCGCAGCGGTCAGAAAATTGGGCAGGCTGGCAGCAACGCCGTCGCCTTGGGAGATTTAAATGGCGATGGCGCCATCGACGCTTTTTTAGCCAACGGCCGGACCATCCAAAACAGCAGTGACAGCCTTTCGTTCTTGGCTGGGCTGGCTCGGCAGCGGCAGGCTCTTTCCTGGGGCATGTGGGGCGACAACACCTACACCTTCAACAACCCCAATACCGTCTGGTTAAATGATGGGCAAGGGCAGTTCCATGACAGCGCTCAACAGTTGGGGCAGGCGGAAAGCATGGCCGTGGCTTTGGGTGACGTGAACGGCGACGGCTTTCTGGATGCGGTGGTGGGCAATAACGGCCCCGACGAGGTATGGCTCAATGACGGGCAGGGTAACTTTAGTTTAAGGCAGCGCCTGGGCAGAGGGCTTACCTGGTCTGCCTACCTGGCCGATCTGGATGGCGATGGCGATCTAGATCTGGTGGTGGGCGGGGAAACAAACGGCCGTGTCTGGTTGAATGACGGCAGTGGTCATTTCAGGCGCGGGCAGGGTTTTGCCTACGGCCGTTATGAAGCCATTGCCGTCGGCGACGTAACCGGCGATGGGGTGGTGGACATCTTCGTGGCCGGTGTGGCATCCTATCAGGTGTGGCGCGGGATGGGAAACGGCCGTTTTACCGCCGATCCGCACACAGTTTTCCCGACGCCCAAACCTTGAAGGAGGGGCAATAAACCGGAACTGGCGCTGGTTGGGTAAACCAATCAATATTGGAAATCTTAGAGAATTTGCCCTCGTTGGGTAAATCAGGTGTATACTATGAATAAGCCGCCGTGGCCCATACCGGCGGGATAGCAAGTTTGCAGGGCACTGAACTAAACCTCTTGCAGAGGGGTAAAAAGTTCGCGGCAGCCGGATCTCCAACAGGGGGTCCGGCTTCTTTTTTGCAGTCGGAACGGCCGTTAAGATCACACCAGGCTGCGGAGTGACGTTAACACCGCCCAGTGTCACGCGCCATCCAGCCAGATCTGCCGCCCGGTATAGGGGCCAGCAGCCTTTTGGCCCGCCACTTCGGCCGCAGCCGGCGGGCAATGACCCGATTCTGCCCGGTTTCCGGGCTGCCAACCAGGTCTCCTACCTGCGCGTTGTCCCAGAGGATAGGACTGTCTGCCGCCGGGTATCCATCGGCGATGAGGACGCTTTCCATTGCCGCCAACGCCTGCCGTGCCGCCCCCGGCTGCGCGCCAATGCCCCCACAACCCGCGAATCTGCTTCAAGTTGATTGGTGCGTGCGCCTCCATCAAAAACTTATTGTGAGTGGGCTGGTAAACGGTTGCCTAATGAAGCCGAGTGGGAGAAATCCGCCCGTAGTAGTAATGAGAGAATATTTCCATGAGGAGGTCAAGAAAACCTGCAATCCTGTGCCCCAAACACGACCTGTTTGATGTAGCCCGGTACCCCATGAGAATTATAGCAACAAGATGAAAACTCGCTCGACAAATCCTTTTTATTTGGTTTTTCGAGAGGATTGAATGAATTCACCGTATATAATGTGGGTAGATACGGCATTAAGAAACCGAGTAAAGGAAAATTGAACGATGAAAGATAACTTGTTAACCGTTGACAAACGAGATGTTCAGGCCAGAAGGGCGCGCGTTTGGGGGGGAGTTGTGCTGCTCGTGGGGGGTGTGTTTGTTTTATTGTTATCAGGCATAACGGCCGTTTCCGCGCAATCTGGCTGGCTGGCAGTTTACTGGAACAATACCGATCTCGCCGGTTCACCCGCACTCATCCGGCCTGAGTTCGACGACAATCACAATCCGGGTATCCACAACAACTGGGGGCTAAACAGCCCGGACCCCCTGGTTAACAAAGACTATTTCTCGGCGCGCTGGACCCGCAGCGAATACCTGGAACCAGGCCGCTACCGTTTTACCGCTTCGGCCGATGATGGCGTGCGTGTATGGGTAAACGACCAGATGCTGATCGACGCCTGGCTGAACCAGGTATTCACGACCTACACCAGTTACCTCGACATCACGGGCGGCGTGGTCCCTATTCGTGTGGAATATTATGAGAATCAGCACCAGGCTGTGGTCCATGTTTCCTGGACACGGGTACCTGGCTCGGAAACGGCCGTTGTCGGGCCAAACTGGTCACCTGCGCCCGGCGGTTGGCGCGGTGAGTATTACAACAACCTCCTCTTCGTTGGACCGCCCAACCTGGTGCGCACTGATCCCGAAATCAACTTCGACTGGGCGTTAGAGTCGCCGGCGCCCGCCAACATCGTCAGAGACCGCTTTGCCGTGCGTTGGACCAATACCCTCAACCTGGAACCGGGCCGCTACCGCTTCACCACCACCTCAGATGACGGCGTGCGTCTCTGGCTCAACAACGAACTACGCATCGACCAGTGGCACTCCCAAACCTCCCTGGCCCACAGCGCCGAACTCGACGTAACCGGTCCACTATCCGTTAAGCTGGAATATTACGACGAAATCGGGTTGGCTGAAGCCCGGTTGACCTGGGAACGTCTGGATGGCGGCGCGGTTCCTGCACCGGCAGCGCTTCCCGCAGCTCAGGCGCCTTCGGGCAGTATGCCCGGCCAGGACAATACACCAACAGCCACCGTCATCAATGCCAACCACCTCAACGTCCGTTCGGGACCGGGCATGGGATATGAACCGTTCACCCATCTCTCCCACAATGACGAAGTGACCATGCTTGCCCGCGATGCCGCCGCCGCCTGGATTCAAATTCGCCTGCCAGATGGGGGTGTGGGTTGGGTCGCCAGCGGTTTCCTGCTCAGCCCCATACCCAAAGTCTCCCTACCCGTCGCCAATTAAAAAGGCGGCGAGTGGCAGGTGGCGAGTGACCCACTACCCGCCACCCGCCACCCGTAACCTGATCCCATGAACGAACCACTTCCCGCTCAAACCTACGACACCTTGCAAGCCATTATTGCCTACAAAACAGAGTATGATGGCGTTTCGCCCAGCCTGGACGAGTTGGCGGTAGCTGTGACAATGGTCAAGTCCAGGTTGTCAAAACACATTTCTCGTCTTTGCAAACACGGTTTGCTGACTAGAACACCCGGGAAAAGCCGTAACCTGGCTGTGGCTGGTGGGCAGTGGGCCTGGGCAGAGCCTAAAACCTTCCCAATCGGACGCGCTGGCGATGTGTTGCGCATAGTGGTGACATATAAAACTGACTATGATGGCAATGCTCCCAGTCACCGGCAAATTGCGCAGGCGCTGGGCTTGGCTTACACGGGCGATATCAAAACCTATCTGGATGAGTTGGCTGAAGGCGGGTATCTAGCGACAGCGTATGCCACAGACCGTCATATTGCGGTAGCTGGCGGCAGATGGAACTATGATGCGGCTGTTTTGCAGGCGGCGTCTGGTCGTGTGCCGCGGCAGGGGGAGTTGCTCCCGCCGGAGTGACTCTGTACTGGCGTCTTACAGCAAAGCCGGTGTGCGCCAGATCTGAAATAATCTCTGCACTCTTCACGGGTTCATCCAGACAAGATTAGTAGTTCCCAAAAATCCGCAATAATCAGCGGCGGGCGGCTAATCCAGGTAAAATGCTGTCACCCTTCAGCCCAACGCGCCACCAAAAGAGATAATCCCGCCAAAATCCCCATGCCCGCCGTCAGCGGTAGCACTGTGCCATTGTAAGCCTGCCCAATCATCGTGCCCAGCAGCACCGAAATCAACGTCGAAAGCGAGCCGACAATTGCCGCGCCCAATCCGGCGATATTGCCCAACGGCTCCATCGCCAGCGCATTCATGTTGCCAAACAAAACACCGATGCAAAAGAATGCCAACATCAAATACATCGTTAACAGCCACAACGGAGGCTGACCTGCCGTAAACAAAGCCATGCTAAAAATCGTAACAGACAATCCCGTAATCGCAATCAGCGACCACCGCACCAAAAAGCGCATGCCGAAACGTATCACCAGCCGGGCATTCAAAAAAGACGCCAGTCCGATTGAAAAAGCAATCGCGGAAAAATAGAGGGGAAACAGGTCACCCAAAGCGTACTGCTCCTGGAAAATTTGCTGGGCCGAATTGAGATAACCGATAAAAGCGCCACTCACCAAACCGGCCGTCACCGTAAAACCCAACGCCGGCCGAATTTTGATAATCTCTATCGTCGTCTTCACAATACGTTTCAGCGAAAATGGAACGCGCTTCTCCGGCGCTAACGTCTCCGGCTGACGGATGGCAAACCAAACCAACACAATGAGCGCCAACAACACAAAACTACCAAAAATGCTGCGCCAACCCGTGAAGAGCATGATTGCCTGACCCATCATAGGCGCAATCATCGGTACCAGGATAAACACAGTCATCACAAACGACATCACCTGCGCCATGGCTCTGCCTTGATATTGATCACGCACCAAAGCCAGCGTAACGGCGCGCGGCGCGGAAACGCCTATTCCTTGCAAAAAACGCCCTGCCAGCAACATAGAGAAACTTGGCGCAAAAGCCGCCAATGAAGCCCCGGCTATGTAACAAATCAATCCGGCATAAATCGCCGGTTTGCGCCCCGTTTTGTCAGACAATGGCCCAAAAAACAACTGGCCGATAGCCAATCCCAAGAAAATCATGGAAATGACCAACTGCCTATCGTTGACATTTTGTACATTGAGATCGCTGCCAATTTGGGAAAGGGCTGGCAGCATGGCATCGATGGACAATGCCGTTAGCGACATCAGCATAGAGACCAGGACCACAAATTCGGCAAAAGAGGGAGCTTCTTTACTTTTCGTAGAAATCACAAGCCAATACCTCGATGTCAGGCGTCATGTAAACACATCGGCCAATTATAGTTGAGTATCTCTGTCCGGGAAATCCCCACATTCTCTAAAACCAAGTAAAGAACAGAAATGCTTTTTTAATAATCTCGTTCGGGCTATAATGCCGCTTTTACAATTTGTTTTTGTGGGCCATCCGCCCAAAAAATAAAAACTAACAAGATCCGAACGACAAAAGGGGGAACCTATGGACCCGGATTTTCTTTCACGGTTGCAGTTTGCGCTGACGGCCAGTTTCCATTTCATCTTCCCACCCATCTCCATGGGCCTGGGACTGCTGCTGGTCATTGTGGGTATTTTGTATGTGCGTACCCGCAACCCCATGTGGCGGCAAATCTCCTTCTTCTGGGTAAAAGTATATGGCCTGGTTTTCGCGCTGGGCATTGCCACCGGCGTGGTGCAAGAGTTTGAATTTGGCATGAACTGGGCCAACTATTCCCGCTATGTGGGCAACATTTTTGGTAGTCTGCTGGCTGCCGAAGGCATCTTTGCCTTCTTTTTAGAAGGTGGGTTCCTGGGATTGATGCTCTTTGGCGGTAACCGGCTGGGACCGCGTATGTGGCTGCTGGCTACGTTCCTGGTAGCCTTCGGCGCGCACTTCAGTGCCTTGTGGATTCTCATGGCGAATTCCTGGATGCACACCCCGGCCGGCTACGCCCTGCAAGACAGCCCCATTGGCACCATCGCCGTGATGACCAGCTTTTATGATGTCGTTTTCACGCCTTCGTTTATGCCCCGTCTGCTGCATACCTGGGTCGCCTCCTGGATGGTCGGCGCTTCCCTCATGCTCAGCGTCAGCGCCTGGTATCTGCTCAAGAACCGTCATGTGGAAATTTCTAAAGCCACTTTCAAAGTGGTTTTCCCCATCTTCGCCGTGTTGAGTCTGCTGCAAATAGGGCTGTTCGGTCCAGAGCAGGCCATTGCCGTCACCAACTTTCAGCCGGCAAAACTGGCTGCGATGGAAGGCCTATGGCAAACTCAGGAATGCGCTCCCATGTATCTCTTCGGCTGGGTGAATGAAGCCGCACAGACCACCACCGGTCTCTCCATTCCCTGTGCACTCAGTTTTTTGGCCTACCAGGACTTCAACGCCACCGTCACCGGGCTGGATGCGGTTCCTCCTGAATTCTGGGCGCCCGTCAACCTCACCTTTCAGGTCTACCATTTCATGATCAACCTGGGCGGCGCCTTTGTCCTCATCAGTTTGTTGGGCGCTGTCTTTTATTTTTGGCGGCGCAAACTTTTTGAAACGCGCTGGCTGCTGTGGGTATTCGTCCTGTCCATCGTACTCACGCAACTGGCGACTCTCTCCGGCTGGTGGTCGGCCGAATTTGGCCGCCAGCCCTGGATTGTGTGGCAGCTGCTGCTCACGGTCGATGCCGTTTCCCCTCTGCTCACCGATCCGCAGCTCTACTTTTCTCTGGGCACCTTCATTCTGCTTTACGCCTTGCTTTTCGTCTTATTCATCTACTTGCTCAATGAAAAAATCCAGCATGGACCTGCGCCTCTTTCAGAAATGGAAGAAGTGCCCGTTCATTCACTGCCGGATTCTTTCCGAGAGATCTTTAGCCGCGAACCACGCGCCTAATCAGGAGGTTTATGATGCTCAATATCATCTGGTTCATTTTATTTGTGGTCATCATCGCCGGCTACCTGATTCTGGATGGCTTCGACCTGGGCGTGGGTATTTTGCATCCCTTCGTCGCCAAAAACGATCATGAACGCCGTATCTCGCTCAACAGCATTGGTCCTATTTGGGATGGCAATGAAGTGTGGCTGGTCTTAGGCGGGGGCGCTTTATTTGCCGCCTTCCCCATGGTCTACGCCTCTCTATTCTCCGGTTTTTACGTGGCGATGATGCTGGTGCTGTTGGTTTTGATTCTGCGCACCGTCGCCATCGAATTCCGCAGCAAAGAAAAAAATCCGCGCTGGCGCTCGTTCTGGGATATGGTGTTTTTTGCCTCCTCGCTGGGCATTGCCCTGCTGTTGGGCGTGGCCTTCGGCAACGTGATGGCCGGCGTTCCGCTGGACCAAAACCAAAACATGTCCGTCTCGCTGCTCAGTATCCTTTCACCGTTTGCCCTGCTGATGGGCGTCACTACCATCTTCATGCTGGCGATGCATGGCGGCATCTACCTGACGATGAAGACGGACGGCGAACTGCAAGCCCGCGTGCGCTCGTGGATTCCACGCATGATGGTTGTGTTTTTTGTTCTGAATACGCTGGTCGTGTTGAGTACGGTACTCATGCACCAGACGATTGTTGACCGGTATCGCGCAGAAATATGGCCGGTCATTTTTCCCACACTGGCTTTGGGAGCGTTGATTGTAGCGGCTGTGATGCTGCGCCGTGGCAAAGACTTTGCGGCTTTTGTGGCTTCCGGCGCGATGATTGCCCTGCTGCTGATGTCGGCGGCGGCCGGGTTATATCCCAATCTGCTGCTGTCCACCATCGACCCGGCTTACAATCTGACGATATTCAACGGCGCTTCTGAAGCCAATACGCTGACGGTGATGCTGGTGATTGCTCTGATTGGGATGCCGGTGGTGCTGCTGTATACGGCCGGCGTTTACTACTTCTTTCGGGGCAAAGTAAAATTGACGCCGGAAAGTTATTAACCTGCCCTATAACAGTCAGAGATAGCGTGTAGAGATAGAGAGGAATCTCTCAATCTCTATTATTGAAATCTGCCTTTTCCCGAAACTACCAAGTCTGCTGCCTGAGCTTGCCGAAGGCAGCGGACTTGGTAGTTCCCTTTTTTTCTTGAAACCCTGTGGCTATACAAAAACGAATCCGGCAGTTGAATAGGCAAAGCCAGCGCCTGACCTGGGCGGCGGTTGGCCTGGGCACCATCGCGGCCCTATTGTTTGCGGCGCAGGCGATACTGCTCACGCATATCGTGGATTCGGTCTTTTTAGGAGGGCAGGGGATAACGGCCGTTTCCCCCCTCTTTCTCTTCATGCTCCTCTGTATCCTGGCCCGGTCTGGCAGCCTGTGGCTGGCCGACGTGGTCAACCAGCGCGCCGCCAGCCACCTCAAACAAGACCTGCGCCAGCGCCTCACCGGCCACCTGCTGCGCCTCGGCCCGGCTTATACCACGCAGGAACGAAGCGGCGAACTGGTAAACACGGCCGTTTCCGGCGTAGAAGCCCTCGATGAATACGTCACCCAATTCATGCCTGCCCGCACCCTGGCGGTCATCGTGCCCCTGCTCATCTTTCTCATCGTCCTGGTCATTGACCCTTGGACCACCCTGGTCCTGCTTTTCGCCGGACCCATGCTCATCCTCATCATGACCCTCATCGGCGGGCGCACCAAAGCCATCGCTGAACGGCGTTTCGTTGAACTGAGCTGGATGAGCGCCTTTTTCCTCGACATCCTGCAAGGACTGCCCACTCTCAAACTGTTCAGCCGCAGCCGGGAACAAACCGCCAACATCCGCGCCATCAGCCAGCAGTTCGGCAAAACCACCATGGAACTGCTCACCACCGCCTTCCAATCCTCGCTGGTGATGGAGTGGGCGGCCGTCGCCGCCACCGCCATGGTCGCCCTGGAGGTGAGCCTGCGCATCATGAACGGCAGCCTGCCCTTCCAGGCGGGATTGGCGGCGCTGCTGCTCACCCCGGAGTTCTTCCTGCCGCTGCGCCAGATGGCCCTGAAATATCACGCCGGAACCGCCGGCAAAACGGCCGCCGAGCGCATTTTTGCGGTACTCGACACGCCGGCAGGGAAGGGTGCTTCGTATAGCACAGATGTCTTGACGAACCTAGACACCCACACCACGCCGGGAGAAATCCGGCTGCAAAACATCACCCTGGCCTATAGTGACGGGCAGCGTCCGGCGCTCAACGGCCTCTCGCTGACCCTGCCGCCAGGCAAAACGGTGGCGCTGGTCGGTCCCACCGGGGCAGGGAAGAGCAGTGTGATCGCGCTGCTGCTGCGCTTTGTGGAGCCGGACAGCGGCCTGATTACGGTGGGCGGCAGACCGCTGCACACGCTTGACCCTGACGCCTGGCGGGCGCAGGTGGCCTGGGTGCCGCAGCGCCCGCACCTCTTCCAGGGCACGGTCGCCGACAATTTGCGCCTGGCTCGGCCCGGAGCCAGTCATGCGGAACTGGAAGCAGCGGCGTTAGCCGCCCACGCCCACGACTTCATCTGCGCTTTGCCGCAGGGCTACGACACACCCCTCGGCGAACAGGGCGCACGGCTTAGCGGCGGACAGCGCCAGCGTTTAGCCATCGCCCGCGCCTACCTGAAGGACGCGCCCTTCCTCATTTTGGATGAAGCCACGGCCAATCTGGATAGCGCCAGTGAAGAGCTGGTGCGGGAAGCGCTTACCCGTCTGGCAAACGGCCGTTCCGTACTCATCATCGCCCACCGGCTGCAAATGGTGGTGGCGGCCGACGAGATTGTGGTGCTGCAAAACGGCCGTGTGGCTGAGCAGGGCAGCCACCAAACCCTGCTGCGCGAAGGCGTGCATTATCCCCATCTGGTTCAAGTTTACGGGAGCGGCGCATGAATCCGCTGGCGCGCCTATTGAAACTGCTGCTGCCTTTTCGTTGGTGGGTGGCGCTGGCGGTGCTGCTCAGTTTTGGCACGATTGGGGCCAGCGTAGGGCTGATGGCGATGTCGGCCTACCTCATCTCTAAAGCGGCGATTTCGACACAGGTGGTGGATCTGTCGGTGACGATAACGGCCGTTCGCTTTTTTGCCATCAGCCGCGCCGTACTGCGTTACAGTGAACGCTTCGTCACCCATCGCACCACCTTCCGCATTCTGGCCTATTTGCGCACCTGGTTCTACGACGCCATCGAACCGCTGGCCCCGGCCCGGCTGGCCCGCCACCACAGCGGCGACCTGCTGACGCGCATCGTGGGCGACATTGAAACGTTGGAAAATTTCTACATCCGCGTGGTGGTGCCGCCGCTGGCAGCCGTGCTGGTAACGGCCGTTGCCTGCCTCATTTTAGGCGCGTTTGACCGGCGTCTGGCTGTGGTGCTTTTGTTATTTATGCTCTTAACGGGGGTAGTCCTGCCCCTGATCACGCGCCGCTTGAGCCGGGAGCCGGGCGCGGCGCTCATCGCCCACCGCGCCGCACTCAACACCGCCATGGTGGACGAAATCCAGGGCATCGCCGACGTGCTGTCCTTCGGGCAGGCGGCGGCTTTCCAGGCGCGCATCCTCAATCTGACGCAGGCGTTGAACCGGGTACAGGAGCGGCAGGCGGTGATCCGCGGACTGGGTAACGGGCTGGCGGCGCTGTTTACCGGTCTGGCGGGATTGACGATTTTGTGGCTGGCTGTGCCCCTGGTGACGGGCGGAACGCTTGACGGGGTGTACCTGGCGCTGCTGCCGTTAACGGCCGTCGCCGCTTTTGAAGCCGTACAGCCTTTATCCCAGGCGTGGCAGCTTCTAGAAGAAAGCCAGACCGCTGCCGGACGCCTCTTTGAACTGCTGGACGCCGAACCGGCGGTCGTCGATCCGGCGCAGCCGGCGCCGCCGCCTGCTGCCTTTGGCCTCGCATTTGAGGACGTGCATTTCCGCTACGGACCTGACCAGCCCTGGGCGCTGGCGGGCGTGAGCTTTGCCGTCGCGCCGGGAGAACGGGCGGCGGTGGTGGGCGAGAGTGGGGCGGGCAAGACGACCCTGGTGAACCTGCTGGCCCGCTTTTGGGAGGTAGACGCGGGGCAAATTTTGCTGAACGGCCGTTCCCTGACCGAATATCACCCTGACGATGTGCGCCGCTGGACGGCCGTTGTCTCCCAGCAAACGCACCTGTTCAACAGCACCGTTCGCGATAATCTGCGCCTGGCTAAAGCCGACGCCAGCGATGAAGAACTGGCAGCCGCCTGCCAGCAGGCGCATTTGCACGACTTTATCATGGGGCTGCCGTTGGGGTACGCC
>JAWOGU010000256.1:0-14319 GCA_046496595.1 Chloroflexota bacterium | reverse complement strand
CCGGAAGTCCCTAAAACGGCCAAAAAACGGCGTCAGCGCAACCGGCGGCAAGCCGCCATTCCCACCAACGCCATCAAAGGTTTTGTCTTCTCCGCCCGTTGGGTTAGTTTAGGACTGCTGCTCTTCACCGTTTTTGCCATTTACGTCGCCGCCACCCAACAAAACTTCTACCTGACTACTATTCCGGTCGATGGCGCTATCACCATTCCCCCATCGGAAATCGTCTCGGTCAGCGGTCTGGCCGGCGCGCATATTTTTGCCGCCGACCCGCACGAAGCCGCGGCCCGCATTGCCGAGCTGCCCGGCGTGGTCTCCAGTAAGGTCAAACTGGCTTGGCCCAACGAGGTATACATCGAAATTATCGAGGATTCACCCATTGCTATCTGGCAGGAAGGCAGCCAGCAATTCTGGGTGACCAAAACAAGCACGCTTATTCCGGCACGCACACCTGCCATTGGACTGCTCACGATTGAGTATGAAGTGCCGCCAACACCTTCAGCCAATGAGTCCATTGAAACCGGAGAAACGACGACTGCTGAGGCAAAAACGGCCGTTTCCATCGAAGCCAACGTGGGATTCATTCCCGAAGAAGTCCTGGTAGGTGCGCTGCAACTGCGCCAGCTGCGGCCAAACATCGACAAGCTCTACTACCGCCCTGCAAGCGGTTTAGGCTATCAAGATGGCCGCGGCTGGCGCGCCTTCTTTGGCACAGGCGCTGATATGAATCAAAAACTGGTGGTCTATGAAACCATCGTCGCCGACCTGGTAGCAAGGGGCATTCAGCCTCAATACATCAGCGTCAGCAATCAGGAAAAACCTTACTACCTGGCCCAATAACCGGTCACACATGCCAGGAAGGGTACAGCTTATGGAACAAATCATTTTTGCACTAGACATCGGCACCACCAAAATTTGCGCTCTTGTGGGTGAAGTAAAACAAGGCCGTCTGCAAATCATCGGCATGGGGCTGGAACCGGCGCGTGGGATGCGCAAAGGCGTCGTCATGGACGTTAGCGAAGCCTCTATCGCCGTCGCCAAAGCCGTCGAACAGGCGGAACAAACGTCCGGCTTCCACCTGACGCAAGCCCTCATCAGCATGGCTGGTGAACACATCAGCTCCAGCAACAGCCGGGGCGCAGCCGCCATTGGTCGCAACGCCAACGGCGTCACCGCCGACGACATGGGCCGCGCCCTGGACGCCGCTCAGGCCATTGCCGTGCCCCACAACCGCCAGATTGTTCATCTCATCCCACGCAGTTATGCCATCGACGAACAGGAAGGCATCCGTAATCCCCTGGGCATGCACGGTTTCAAACTCGAAGCCGAAGCCCACATCGTCACCGCCGCCACCCCGGCCGTTATGAACCTGGCTAAATGCGTCGATAACGTCGGCATCAAACCGGAAGAGTTTGTCCTCAACGCCCTGGCCTCCGGCGAAGCTGTGCTGGAACCCAACGAACGCGAAATGGGCGTCATCATCGCCGACATCGGCGGCGGCACCACCGACCTGGCCCTGTATATGCAAGGAACCGTCTGGCATACCCAGGTCATCCCTATCGGCGGCTACCACATCACCAACGACATCGCCATCGGCCTGCGTGCGCCTTACGACGTGGCCGAACAAGTCAAAATACAATATGGCGACTGTCGTCCGGCCGAAATCGATCCCAATTACGTGTTTACCGTGGAACCATTTGGCGGAGAAAAGATTCAAGTGGGACGGCAAGACCTGGCTTACGTCATCGAGGCGCGCACGGAAGAAATCTTCCAACTGATTCTGCAAGAGATCCGGCGCTCCGGGTATGACGGCCTGCTGCCCGCCGGCATCGTTCTGACCGGCGGCTCGTCCCAACTGCGCGGCATCACCACCATTGCCGAACAAGTACTTAACGTGCCGGCCCGCGTCGCCCGACCCAAAAACGTGGTCGGCATGGTAGACAATATCAACAGTCCGGCCTTTGCCACCGGCATCGGCCTCCTCCGCTGGGCTATGGATGAACATGATTCTTATCGGCCGCGTCCCAGCACCAATCTGTGGGGACGGCGCATGAGCAATTTTTTGAAGGCTTTACTGCCTGGTTGAGAGCTAGAGCAAAAGCTAGAGTAACAGATTAATAGAGGGGTATGTGATTATGAATACAAAGGGAAAATCAATGGGAACACAAAGAATGCCAGAAACAGAAGGCACGGCCTTGATCCGCGTGGTGGGCGTGGGCGGCGGCGGCGGTAATGCGCTCAACCGCATGATTGAAGAAAATATCGTCGGCGTCGATTTCATCAGCATCAACACCGATCAACAGGCGCTGCAAAACAATCTTGCGCCCATCAAATTGCAGTTGGGTGGGCGCACCACACGCGGCCTCGGCTCCGGCGGCAGTCCGGAGATTGGCAAACGAGCCGCCGAGGAATCGGAAGAAGAGCTGCACCAGGCGCTGCACGGTTCAGACATGGTATTTGTCACCGCCGGTATGGGCGGCGGCACCGGCACCGGGGCCACGCCCACCGTCGCCAGAATCGCGCGCAAAGAAGGCGCTTTAACCATTGGCGTGGTGACACGGCCGTTTACCTTTGAAGGCGCCCATCGCGCCCGCGCCGCCGAAGCCGGTATCGAAGAATTAAAAGAGCACGTCGATACGCTCATCGTCATCCCGAACGACCGCTTGTTGGAAGCGGCCGATAAGCGCATTTCCCTGCTGGATTCCTTCAAGCTGGCCGACGAGGTACTGCGCCAGGGCATCCAGGGCATCAGTGAACTAATCACCGTGCCCGGCCTCATCAATCTGGACTTCGCCGACATCAAAACCATCATGTCGCTGGGCGGCGCAGCCCTGATGGCGGTGGGCAGCGCTTCGGGCGATGACCGGGCCATGAAGGCGGCGCAGCAAGCGCTGTCCAGCCCCATGCTGGACGTGACCATCGACGGCGCCAAGGGTATTCTGTTCAACGTCACCGGCGGTTCAAACCTGAGTTTGTTTGAAATCAACCAGGCTGCCGCCATCGTGCGCGAGACAGCCCATCCGGATGTCAACCTCATCTTCGGCGCAGTCATCGACGAGACCATGGGGGACGAAATCCGCATCACGGTGATTGCCACCGGTTTTGATCATACCATGCCCATGCTTCGTCCTTTAAGCCGGCCGGTCAGCCAGCCCCAAACGAACATCAGCCATCAAGAAACTGCCAGCGTGAGCAGCCGCCCCACCCCAACCCTGTCTTCGCCTTCTTCTACGGAGTCTGCTTACCGCATCAACGACGTAGACATCCCCGCCTTTTTACGTAAGAAACGATAAACCGTGAACCGTGAGCCGTTGAGACCTTGTATTGAAGGTCATAACGGTTCACGGTAGTTTATTCTGACCCGTTTCAAGACTTTGCTTTTGTAAACGAATGGTTAACCGAGTGTAAACGGCCGTTAATTTTTAAGGTTTATCCACCCTCATAGCGCTTGCCAGCAAAACGGCCGTATGCTATAATTTCGCCACTCTCAGCGCCAGATATAGGGTTAATGAAGTATGATACCCCCATATCTGGACCATATCTGACTATTCACCGCTTATAACGCATACCTGGGACAACACACCCTGTGGAGATTTGTTGGCATGAATTGCCCCTACTGTGATAATGAAAAAACACGTGTCATCGACACCAACCATGATGCTCGTGGTGGTACCCGCCGGCGACGTGTGTGTGACAACTGCCAACAACGATTTAGTTCCTACGAACGCCCCATCCTGGCTACCCCTCTCGTCGTCAAAAAGGATGGTACCCGTGAAGAATTTTCCCGTGAAAAAATGCTGGCTGGCGTCCGTGTCGCCTGCGCCAAACGCCCCGTCGCCGCCGAAGACATCGAACGCATCGCCGGTGAAGTAGAAGCAGAACTCCAGCAGATGGGCCGCGCTGAAGTAAACAGCCGTCTGGTCGGCGACAAAATCATCAAAAAGCTCAAAGAACTCGACGAAGTCGCCTATATTCGTTACGCCATCGTTTATCTGGGTCTTGATGACCTGGAATCCATTCGCACCGAAATCGACCGCCTTTTATTGGGCAAATAATTCCCGACACCAAGCTGTTGCCAGCCGGGAGGGCATTATTTTGCTTGTTTTTTGTTTGCAGTTACCAATATTTTTGCTGGAAGGAGCAACATATGACTCAAAAAGAAACCTCAACTACCCATGTAGGAGATACCCCTAAAAATGGCGCCAATGGCAAAAACGGGACCAATGGGAGCCACACCCACAACTCAGAGAGTATCTACTTCAAAGTCTCCATTCCCAAGCAAATTATCAAGCGGGATGGCCGAATCGTGCCCTTTGATCCGGAGCGTATTCAAAATGCCCTAGAACGCTGCTTCACCTCCCTCGACATCACGCCTAAAACATCAGTCGAAGCCATCACGCAGCAAGTTGTCAACGTCGTCGCCGCCAAATATAACCTCCCCACCGTGGAAGGCGTACAAGACATCGTGGAGATGGCGCTGCAAGCCTCAGGTGAATATGAAGGCGCCAAACATTACATCCTTTACCGCGCCGAACACGCCAAAATGCGCACCAAACGCCCTGTGCCGGAAAGTGTGCGCCAGGCATTTGCTGAATCAGACCAATATTTCCCCACACAGTTGCAAAAATTCCAGTTTTATGACAAGTATTCTCGCTTCAACTACGAATTAGGGCGGCGCGAAACCTGGCTGGAAACCGTCACGCGGGCAGTCGATTATCTCAAAGAACTTTCCGATTACCGCCTGCCGGCTGAAACGTATGACCGGCTGCGCCAGGGCATTTTGGAGATGAAAGTCATGCCTTCTATGCGGCTGCTGGCAATGGCTGGTCCGGCAGCCCGGCGTAATAACATTGCGCTGTACAACTGCTCCTACATGCCGGTTGACAGTGTCGACTCGTTTGTGGAAGCGCTGATTATTTCCATGAGCGGCTGCGGTGTCGGCTTCTCCGTGGAACGCCAATACGTGGAAAAATTTCCCCGCATTGTCCGCCAAAAAGGGAATCCGCCCCAAACGGTTGTCGTAGCCGATTCATCCGAAGGCTGGGCGGAGGCGGTCCGTACTGGTTTAACGGCCTGGTTTAACGGCGATGATGTGGTATTTGACTATTCTGAAGTGCGGCCGGTTGGTGCGCCTTTACGGGTGAAAGGAGGCCGGGCTTCCGGTCCAGAACCTCTGCGTAAGATGCTGGACTTTTCCCGCACCCGTATCCTCTCCCGCCAGGGCAGCTTTTTACGGCCGTTGGATGCGCATGACATGATGTGCGCCGTGGGCGATGCAGCCGTGTCCGGTGGTGTACGCCGCACAGCCATGATTTCCTTGTTTGACTACGACGACCTGGAAATGCGCCACTGTAAGGATGGCGATTTCTGGCGCAATAACAGCCAGCGCTGGAACGCCAATAACTCCGCAGTGTGGCCCGAACGCGAACTAACCCAGGCGGAAATCACGCGCTTTGTGCTGGATATGGTGGAATCTGGCCGCGGCGAACCGGGTATTTTTAACCGGAAAGCGGCGGTGGAAAACCGCACTACCCGACGGCAGGCAGCAGCCTTTGGCACCAATCCGTGCGGCGAGATTATTCTGCGGCCTTTCCAATTCTGCAATCTGACGAGTGCGGTGGCGCGTTTTGACGATGATTACGAGAGCCTGCGCGAAAAGGTAGAGTTAGCCACTATTATCGGTACCATTCAATCGATGGCGACGTATTTCCCCGGCCTGCGCCCGGAATGGCAAAAAAATTGTATGGAAGAACGCTTGCTGGGCGTAGATTTGAATGGTCAGATGGACAGTCCGGCGGCACAGGATCCGGAAACTCAGGAAAAACTGCGGCAAACGGCCGTTGACACCAACAAGCAATATGCTGAGATGTTGGGTATTGCGCAGTCGGCGGCGGTAACGGCCGTTAAGCCTTCCGGCAACTCCTCCCAACTGCTCAATTCCTCATCCGGTCTGCACGCCCGTTGGGCCCCATACTACATCCGCAACGTGCGCGTCAGCGCCCACAGCCCTGTCTGCAAAGTTTTACAAGACGCCGGCGTGCCCATGGACCCCGAAAATGGGCAAACCCGCGACAATGCCATCACCTGGGTCGTTCATTTCCCGGTTGCCTCCCCCACTGGTGCAGTCACCCGCAATCAACGTTTGGCCTTGGAACAATGTGATTTTTGGCTGCAAAACAAAATTCACTACACAGAACACAATCCCAGCGTAACCATTACCTACCAATCAGACGAAGTGCTGGATATTATCCGCTGGGTTTGGGAACACCAGGACAAAATTGGCGGCATGGCCTTCCTGCCGGCTTTTGACGCCCAATATGATCAAATGCCCTACGTTGAAATCACCAAAGAAGAATACGAACAACTGCTTGCCAAATTCCCGGAAATCGATTTTTCTAAAATCTACCGGTACGAAGAAGAAGATTTAACCACAGCCTCTCAGGAGATTGCCTGTCTCGCTGGTTCTTGCGACATCTGAACGATCTTTAACCGTTCACACACCCGTCCCCTGAGCCTATCGAAGGGAATCAGTTTCGACAAGACTTCGGCGTGAGCTCAGACGAACCCTCAGGGACGGGGGTAAATGATTACAAAAGATACAAGGACGGCACACCTTTTTTGTGCGCCGTCCTTGCCTTTTCCTCGACACGCAGTCCTCTATTAATCTCGTTATAAGCCATTAGTAACAATTTTTGTAAGCTGTTTGCATTAATCTTAGAGTAATATTGACAGCCTGAAATCATTCTTGCATAATTAGCAGTAACAAAATCCCTAAGCAGTCAGTTTTAAATAAATTAAAGAGGAAATGCACCAGGAGACCAATTCATGAAACCTTTGGAACAAGCGTCAAACCAGCCCATCGATCACAAACAAGAACAACAAGTGTATGCTTCACCCGCCATTATTTACGAAGGAACCCTTAGCACGCGGGCTGGTAGTCCTATTACGGGTGGCGCCCCGGATGGTGTAGATCCGGCTGATTTGTTTGGGAATGACTGATTAATCAAATAATCAAATTTACCAGTTAAACCAGCTTATTGAATATTTCCAAAGACCTGTATCAGGGAAGATACAGGTCTTTTTGGATCAAGGCCCATAAGGATCTCTCAAACCTGCGAGGTTTTGGAGACCTCGCAGGTTTGAAAATCGCACTGCATTTCAATCAGGCAGTTTGCCTGGGCTGGGGAAAGGCCACTCTCGAAAATCGACGGTACAGTCATCGGTATCCCTATCATAGGGCATGCGCTCCAGAACTGACCCGAGCAGCGTCACCAGGGGGCAGGCGACAACGCCGGGGAATAACCCATTGCCATAAGTAACGACATCCACGATTTGGTTTGACGGTGAACGCAGCAGAATTTCGTCGCCGTTGTTGCCTAACTGGAAGAAGGCAGCGGGATCCCCCCAGGCCGGATCGTCGATGAGATTGGGAACGGCCGTTACCGTTTCCAGTATCTCAAAATCCGGGTAGAAACCATGGGTTGTAAAGAAGGCGGCGGCGGATACAGCGACCACCAATGGGGAGCGCGCCGCAATTACAGTACCGGGCGGAAACCGGCGCACATCTTCAAAATCCGTAGGGCTCACGGCATCTCCCAAACTGTACCCACTGAGATCCACAGGCAGCGAAGTAGGGTTCGCCAGTTCCACATATTCGCCATCGTCCAGACCAGGCGGGTTGTACTGAACTTCACTGATCAGCACATGAGTGGCTGGCCCCCGCACATTGTTCAACACGGCTGGTAAATAAGCGCGATAGGGCCAATCATGGTCAAACATATCGGCCAGTAAAGCGTAGGCTTCGTTGGACTGCACCTGCAAGGCTACTTCCCGATTTGCTTTGTTGGACGTTTCAGAGCCGTTGATGCTGCCTACGTGGATGTAGCCCTGCCCGTCCAGCCGCACCAGGACCATTTTGTTATGAATACCCAAACCAGTGGGATTGGCTAAGGCGCATTCCAGGCGCAAATGCTCCAGCCGGGCAATGGCGCGAACGTATTGGCAGGCGGCGGTATTGCTGGTGGCCTGGCGTTCATCGTCAAAAAATTCATCGAGCATGATACGCACGGAAGCGCCGCGGCGGGCGGCGTTGATGTAGGCTTCTAAACGGGGATTGGGATCTTCCAGGGGATTGCTGGCGGATGAACCCCAAAACGGCCGTTCATACAACTGCTGCACCCACACTTCATCCCCCGCCCCGGCCCGGTTGACTAGACCCAGCAGCCCATCCGTCTCACGCAGGCTGTTCTCCGGCGACTGCACAATTTCAAAGGGGAAAACACCGGAAACGGCCGTTGGCTGAGGATAACGCACGGTGTAGGTGGTCCCGCCCGTTTGGGTGATAGGCACAAATCCGATGGGCAGCGGGTCCAGGTGAGCAACCCCATGCCGGATGTCCGGATGGGCGTCGTCAAAATCCCGGTCAAAAACAGTCTGAACGTGGGCTAACACCTGTGGGGCGTCGGTGATGAGCACGACGCCGCGCCGCCCCCAGCCCCAGGTGCCGTCGCTTTTGTCGTCGTTGGGCAGGCTGTTTGGGCTGAGGTTTTGGCTGCTGATCAGGACGCGCTCGCCGTCGATGAGCATGAATTTGGCGTGCAGGTAGTCGTAACGGTCAAAGATTTTGGGACTGGCGGCGGCGTCGTTGATCATGAAGGCGCACATCCCGCCGGCCTCGATGAGCTGCCGGCACAGGTAATGCTCCTGGTCGGTAACGCCGCCGGCTGGTCCCCCCTCCAAGAGCAGGGTAACGGAAACCCCGCGCCCGGCTGCCGCCGACAACGCATCCCCGAGGGCGGCGTTTTCCAGCGTGTGGAATTCGCCTTGAATGGTGGTGTGGGCGCTGTTGATTTGCGCCACGACGGCTTCATAGGCGTTGTCGGGGGCGATGGCGATGGTGAGAACGGCCGTTTCCGTGACCTGCATGGTGAAAAAGAACTCGTCCAAATCCCAGCCGGGATAGCGCACCTTGCGCCCGTTGATCACGTCATCACGGGACTGCGCCCAATCGGCGGCGGTGTTGGTATCTGGCGCCGGCAACCCTGTGATGGGATCACGAATCCGATAAAGAATCTGGCCTTCTTGCCCGGAGACAGCGTATGGCTGAACGGCCGTTCCCGACCAGCCGGACTGCCCCGTATTGCCAGCCTCATACACCAGCACGTCTACCACCTGCCCCTGATCATTCGCCAGCAGCACCTCGTCGCCAGTGTTGGTGAAACCAGGCCAGGAGATCAACTGCGCCGCCGGAGCAAAGCCGAACTGCTGCGTAAAAGCGGCAGTGGATCTGGTGAGCCAGGCTACCTCTCCTGCCGCCAGCGTCAGATTGGGCAGCGCTTTGCCGTTTAACTGCCAGCCGCCCAAGTTAACCGGACTGCCGCCCACGTTGCGCAAAGCCACGGCCTCGTCGGCGTCGTTGGCGGCCCAGCCGTCATAGAGAACGGCGTCCAGGATAACGGCCGTTTGCGCGCCATTGCCCACCGTCGTCAGGGCGGTATCCCAGTTGTTGCTCAGGTTGGTTTCGGTGGTGGTCGTTGTGGCGGTGATGACATTTTCGAGGACGCCAAACGCCGCCGCTTCTGCGGTGGTGGTGATCACAAATTGATGGAAGGCGCCCGGCTCTATCTGCCCCGCCTGCCAGATCAGGGTGCGCGCATCCGGCTGATCAAGGGGAAATCCGCTGTTATCCGCCATGTAGGTCACATTGTGGGGGAGGGTGTCGGTCAAGACAACGGCCGTTGCGGTCAGGCTGCCAGAGTTGCGCACGGTGATGGTGTAAACAAGAGACCTGTCTGGTGCTGCCTGAGCAGGGGCGTCTTTGGTGACTGCCACGTCGGCGACTGGCTCCTGTCCCTGGCATAATTGAGTAATCCAGGCTGTGTTAAGGCCGCCATTACCACTTCCAGGTGTGGCTAAAGCCGCCGTACTATTACTCCAACTGCCAACAAGGCTTACGCCAACGGCCGTTTCGCCATTGTACTGTGCATTCTCCCCGCTGCCTGGGTGCAAACTGCTGCCCGGCCCTGTGGAAAAGTCATGCATGGTTGTGTCATTTTGATCGCGAAGATGGGGGTTGTCAGTTGTAGTGTCATTGGACAGGGCTGGCCAACTGCCGCTAAACAACTGCGCATGATTGTGTGGAATGACGGCAGCACAGTCGCTTAAATCCACATCGTCAACCGGCAGAATAATATCTGCATCAGCTCCATTGTAAATGACGATGAGACTACCTGAGGGGAGAGCTTGCCAAAAAATATCCTGTGAAAATGTTAAATCTCCCGGAGAACTATCACCCAAATCCCAACCGCGCAGGTCAACAGGGCCATTGACAACCAGCAACTCTACCCACTCCTTGTTGCCCCCATGTCCTTGTGACCATTCATTGATGATGACATCAAAGGGGGCGGCGGTAACGGCCGTTTCCCCCATCATCCCCCGCACCTGGCTAAAACCTGCTGCTACCAGCAACAACGGCAGCAAAATAATGACCAATAACCAACACATGCGCTTAAACATACAGCCCTCCTAAAGACAATACGCCTATGCGATTACAATAAATAAATTTTGGGTACGAAGCTGACAACTTAGAAACGATTTACGACGTTAACAAGAATACCGACAAGTCTGGAGAGAATCTACTGGATTTTTCTCATCGACTGGCAAAATTTTAGCCAAGTAGCAAACAAGAAGCAAGCGGAAAAACAGGCAATCGCCCCATCCCTAAAATCGATGAAATCTGTCTTTCTGCTCGAATCTGGATAGCCGGAACCAAAAGGGGATCCATCTTTGAAAACAACCTGATACCGAGGTACTAAAAAAACGGCAATGATTCATTTCCGATCACATCATCTTTACAAATGAAAATGACATCAGACGACTGCCGATTGCGTATTGTTTAGCTCTTCACGAATAATCCGCCGCAAAGATTCTTCCAGGTCTTCACGCTCTACCGCTTCCCGCAAAGTATCATTAATCAAGGTTTGATAACCCCGTTCACCTGCTTTCGCCCGGAAATACTCGATCAAAACGGTATCTAACAAAATAGTCACACGCCGCTTGCGTGGAGAAGGCTTTAAACCAACCCGAAATTTTGCCCGATCAAGGTCACTTTGGGTCACGTTAGGGTATTCGTCTTCATCATCTAAAATTGGAGAAGAATAGGAGCTGCTCATCTTTATCTGCCTAACGCATTGAAATAATACGAATTTCTTCTTCGGATTCAGTATGCACAATGACGACCACTTTTTCTCGAAGGAGACCAAGTGTCACCCAACGCTGCTCGCCATAATCCCTACGTTCATCCGCAAAAGTAAAAACAGAACCCATAAAAACCTGTTCAGCTTGAGCGAAATCCAGGCCCCGCTTGTTGAGTGTTGTTTGACGTTTGGGTTCATGCCAACTGAAGCGCATGAACAAAATTATGCATATAATTATGCACGTGTCAAGGTTGATAAATCTCGTTCTTTTTAGCGAGGAACGCGAAGAAGAGAAACGCCAATCCCAGGAGCAAAAAGACGCCCGCCTGCCAGGCCAGCCGGCTGGCCCACAGCTCGCTTAAATTGATCACGCCCTGCTGGAGCAGCGGCTGCCAGAGCGCATCAATGGCAGAAGCCGACGCCGGGACGAAAACGGCCGTTCTCAGCCAGCCCAGCGCCACACCCGGAATCAATAAACTCAGCAGCAGTCCAACGCCCCCTGCTGCTGCCAGAGGCCAGCCCCACCAGATACCCCAGGCGCGCCACGAACGCACCACCAACACCAGCAAAAATAGCAGGCAAAACAGCGGCGGCAGCCACAACAGCCACGCCTGCGGCGCAAGCTGATACAGGAAACGCACCCGCTGCATCGTCTGCATCATCTCGGGATTGCCCGAAAACAGCGCCGATAATGGTACCTGCACCATGCCGCCCTGCCCCACCGTAATCTGCGCCGCCAGCATCGGCGCTACCATGCCATGTACCTGCTGCGACAACACATCCAGCGAAATCCCAGGCGGCGTGCAGGCAGGAATGGCGCCGCCAAGTAAAGAAAGCATCTCTGCCTGAGTGCAAACCGGCAAGGATTCCAGATAACGCCGCACCACCTGCCGCCCTGGTTCGCCTTGAAGCTGCGCCAGAATGGGATTCAAATCCAGGGTGATAACGGCCGTTCCCTCATCCCCCGTCAGCAGGTAATCAAACACGCCATCTACCGCCGCCTCGGTAGCGCCATCCAGCCAATCGGCCGGCAAGGCATCCAGCACCGTTTGCGTCACGGTTGAGGTATCAAAGTTGGGCAGTGGCAACCCGGTCACGGCCACCTGCTGGGCAATGGCCGAATTGACCAGTGTTGGCAATGTTTCTTCTAAAATCTCGGCCAACCCCAGCGCCTCTTTCACCGCTTCTCGATTGGTGAACACGTTGACAGCATTCACCAGCAGCAGGGCAAAAACGGCCGTTGCCACAAACATCAGTCCCACAAATCCCGCTAAAACTTGTAAACATCCTCGCATTATTTGTTTTCCTCACGCAGCGTCGCAAAGCATTTAAAAATCTGCGCCCTCTGCGGATCTATTTTTATTCTGCCGCCAAAGTGGCTAAAAACCAGCGATCCTCTTCAGATAAAACGGCCGTTAACAGCAAATCAGGCCGCCGCTGCCAGGTACGGCGCAGCGCTTCTTCCCGCCGCCAGCGGGCAATATTGGCCGCATGGCCTGAGCGCAGCACCTCAGGCACAGCCCATTCCCGAAACTGCGCCGGTTTGGTGTAATGCGGTCCTTCCAATAAACCGGTGGCAAAACTGTCCGTTTCCGCCGCGCCCTCCGCGCCCAACACGCCCGGCAGCAGCCGCGTCACGGCGTCCACCACCACCATCGCGGCCAGTTCGCCGCCCGTCAGCACATAATCGCCAATGGAAATCTCGTCCGTCACCAGATGCTGGCGCACCCGTTCGTCCACCCCTTCATAGCGCCCGCACAACAAGACCAGCCGTTCATGCTGCGCCAATTCCTGCGCGATGGTTTGGGAAAACGGCCGTCCTTGCGGCGTCAGCAAAATAACCGGCGCGTCTTCAATCTTTAATCTTTGATCTTCAGTCTCAGAAGCTTGAAGATTAAAAATTAAAGATTCAACCGCCTTAAAAATCGGCTCCGGCTTCAGCACCATGCCGCCGCCGCCGCCAAACGGCGGTTCATCGGTGACGCGGTGTTTGCCCTCGGCGTAATCACGGATGTTATGCAGATGGATCTCCAACTGACCCAAATCTTGAGCCTTTTGCAGAATACTTTCGTTGAGATAGCCGGGAAACATGCCCGGAAAGAGGGTTAAGATGTCAATACGCATGGCTAAGAAGTATTCAACGAGAGCGGCAAAGCGTCAAGCAGCAATCCTTCCCCTCCCCAATTATTTCTCGCGCTGCGTTAACAAGACATAGACCAGGGCCGCGACTACCGCCACCAGCACCCCGCAGCCTACCAACAAAAACATGGATGTCAAACTAAAACCTAAACTCATTTTTCCTACATCTTTGGCTATTGTATTTCCACGATGACGCCGTCTTCGGCCCAATCATAGAGCAGTTGCGCATTGTCTGAACTGAGCAAAATACAGCCATACGTCACCGGGCGGCCCAGATCGCCGGTCCAGAGCAGGTTGCTGCCGCCGCGCGTGGGGAAACCGTGGAAGCCGTTCATAAAGCCGGAGGTGGGCACAGGCCGGTAGATGCCCAAAAACGACGGCATCCATAAATCCCAGTTCCCGGCGTAGGCGTTTGGCTCATGGCTCTGAATCTGGAAAACGCCGGGGGCGGTGGGACTGCTGGATATGCCGGTGCTGACCGGCCATTCCCACTTGAGCGCGCCGTTTTCATACACCCAGGCACGCTGCTGCGCCATGTTGACCACGATGCGTTTGTTTGCCGCCACCGGCAGCGGGATCATGACGTCCGGCGAGGGAATGGTGATGGTCTGTCCGACGGACAGCGTTTCCAGGCCGGGGTTGGCCTGCTGAATCCAGGGATAAGGAATGCCGTAGCGGCGGCCAATGCCGGACAGCGTTTCGCCGGATTGGACGAGGTGCTGACTAGGCTGGTGGTACAGGCGCAGGGTAACGGCAGGATTGTGGTTGGTGATGGCGTTGGTCACGGCCGTTTTCATTTCCGCCTCATCCACAAAACGCCCCTCACCCCATTCGGCTGCCCACGCCTGCCCAAAGGCAGCCAGGGCGCCCCGAACCGCGCCATAACCCCCCGGCCTGGCCGTGCAATAGACGGCGACGGATCGGACTTCAGGATATGCATCCGCCACCGCAACCGGAAAACCCGCATAATTCATCACATCAAGATCAT
>JAWOGU010000253.1:0-8062 GCA_046496595.1 Chloroflexota bacterium | reverse complement strand
CCGATTTCTCCTCTGCTGTCGCCTCCCCCAGCCCTACAAGCGTTTGATGAAGCAAAACGGCCGTTACCCCCCATCCCCGCCGCCGTGATCATCGCGGAAGAAGAAGCGCCGGAACCGCCAGCCGTTACTCCAGCCAAACCGCGCCGTAAGGGACGCGGCTGCCTGTGGCTGGTGGCTGTTTTGCTGCTGATTTTATTGGGGTTGGGAGGCTGGTATTTCTTTTTGGGCGGGGAAGGGGAAGTCAGTGAACAGTTAGCAGTGTACAGTGGACAGTGGAGGGCGACGCCGACTGTTACGCGGCAGCCGACTGACGAACCAACTGCGACGAATACGCCCACGATTGCGCCGACGGAAACGGCCGTTCCCATTGCCACCGCAGAACCCACTGCCACCGCAGAACCCACTGCCACCACAGAACCCACCGCTACCACAGAACCCACGGTGGAACCCATCGTTCAAACCGCCAACACGCCAACAATCACTCCCACCAGTCCTGCCACCGAAACGCCAACTTTCACGCCTACGCCTTCCGCCACGCCGCTGATTATTGAAACGCGGGAGAAGGACGGGGCGGCCATGGTGCTGATTCCGGCGAGTACTTTCCTGATGGGGGCGGCGGCGGAAGATGAGATGGCGGGGGATGGGGAACGGCCGTTACACACAGTCATCCTCTCCAGCTTTCAAATTGACCAGTTTGAAGTGACTGTGGCGCAGTACGCCGCCTTCCTCAACGACATCGGCGGTTACGTGGGGCTGTGCAACGGTTTCACCTGCCTCTCCACCGGCTTCGAGACCACCAGCAGCCACCTCATCAACGATACCAACAGCGGCGACTACATCGCCCGGCCTGGTTACGCCAACCATCCCATCAACAACGTAAGCTGGCATGGCGCAGACGCCTACTGCGCCTGGGTCGGCGGACGTTTGCCTACGGAAGCGGAGTGGGAACTAGCCGCTCGCGGCGCGGATGGTCGTCTCTATCCCTGGGGCGATGACCCGCCAGACGAGACCCGCGCCCTGTTCAATGCCGCCTTCAACGATTTGCAGCCGGTAGACGCCCTGCCCGCTGGCATGAGCGCTTTCGAGGTGTATGGGTTAGCGGGAAGCATGTGGGAATGGGTGGCCGACGAGTACAGCGAGACGTTTTACGCCGACAGCCCGGCGGAGAATCCGGCCAATCTGTCGCAGTTCCGCGTGACGGACCGGGTGCTGCGCGGCGGCGGCTTCACCAGCAGCGAGGCAGAACTACGCGCCAGTTATCGCGCCAGCGGAGATCCCCTCGTCTATCAAAACATCCCGGACGTGGGCTTTCGCTGCGCGGCGCCGGTAAACACTGACCGGTAATAGGTGAGTGGAGTTGGGGAGACGCGACAATTCTTTCAAAAACGTTGGTTTGTATTGAACTCGCCAGATCATACGGCTGCTTGAGCCAAGTATGTACGATACGCTTTTAAGGCATCTTCAGCGGCAAAAGATTCCTCATCTTCCACTTCAGCCATCAGCCGACCCAGTCGTTCATCTTCGGCAATCTCTGCCAACAGGCGTCGCAGAGATTTCCAGGTATCCAGATCCAGTAAAACGGCCGTTTGCCGACCCCCATTATCTACAACGTATTGCACTGCACTTAACATCTCATCAATACGCATCACTCACCTCATAAAAGGATCATTTCAATAGTACAGCACACTCGATCTTGTAAAAATCACAGCAGCCAGGCGCTTTCTAATCTTAAAAGCCAGGCCTTGGTTTCCAGGCCGCCGGGACCGCCGTAGCCGTGGAGCTTGCCGTCGCGGCCCAGGACGCGGTGGCAGGGGATGAGGATGGGCATGGGGTTCGTGGCGTTGGCGCGGCCCACGGCGCGCACCGCTTTTGGCCGGCCGATTTGGGCGGCGACGTCCGCATAGGTGAGGGTTTTGCCGTAAGGAATGGCGCAGACGGCGCGGAGGGCGGATTGCTGGAACGGGGTCATCACAGACCAGTCGAGGGGCAGGTCAAAAACATGGCGCTGCTGGTGGAAATATTCGTCGAGCTGATCGAGAACGTTTGCACTGAGCGTGGCCGAAGTGGCCGTTACCCGTTCAGGTTCATACAGCGGCGGCAGTCCAGTCAGCCTAATTACATCGGCTTCAATACGTTCCCGTTCAGACCACAAACTAACCGCGACCACGCCTTCGGCGGAAACGGCCGTCCATATTTGCCCAAAATATGGCACTTCTCGTACACCCATCCAGGTTTGTTTCTTCACTTTTGCCGCCATAATAAATACATCGTTAAATAAGTGTTCTTAACTTCTCAAATTATCCTGTCATTCCGAGCGAAGTCTTCGGAGCGAGGAATCCTCCCCCTGTACAAATGGAGGGATTCCTCGTCGAAGACTCCTCGGAATGACACTCAAAAGTTCAGATTATTTTGTTAACAGAGTAATAAACCTTCTATATTTTTTAATGGAAAGACGCAAAGGATGAAAGGCAAAAAGATTTGGCTTTTCTTTGCACCTTGGCCTCTTTGCACCTTTGCATTAAAGATCAAACCGTAAGGCATAAGCGGCCACGGCAAAGGCGGAGGCCACGTTGAGCGAGTTCTTGACGCCCTGCATGGGCAGCATGATGGTCTGGTCGCAGATTGCCAGGATGCCGGGATCGACGCCGGCGATTTCGTTGCCAACGATGAGCACGGCGGGCCGGCTGTCATCAAGGCGCACGTTTGAGAGGAGGATGGCATCGGGGGTGCATTCCAGGGCGAGTAGTTGATAACCACGCTGTTTGAGAGAAACGGCCGTTTCCAATCCATTCCTGTTCTGCGTCCAGCCCACCGACTTTTCCGCGCCCAGCGCCGTCTTGGCAATCTTGGGATGGTCGGGCGGCGGCGTGATGCCGCAGCAGTGGAGATGGGTTAGCCCTGCGCCGTCGGCCGTGCGCAGGATGGAGCCGACGTTGTAGATGCTGCGAATGTTGTCCAGCAGCGCCTCAAACGGCGGCCCGGCGGGCATGGGTAGGGGCGCCGGTTTGTAACTTACGGCATACTCAGCCGCCAGCGCCGTTGGCATGCGGCACACCGGGCAGTATTCCCCCACCACCCGCTCATCCGTCACCGGAAAGCGAAAACGGCAGTCAAGGTTGGTGCATTGGCGGACGTAGAAGTTAGTCATCAGTTTGCAGTGTACAGTTTACAGTGAACAGTGAACAGTGGGGTCAATAACTGTACACTGTTCACTGTTCACTGTTTACTGATTCTCCGGCCGGTAAACCAGGTAATTCTCCGGCTTCGGGTCGGTTTGGAAGCCGAAGCGCTGGTACAGGGTGTGGGCGTCGCGGGTGTTTAGCGTCCATTTGCGCAGGGATTGTAGTTCGGGGTGCTGCAAAATGCACTCGATGAGCCATTTGCCCAGGCCCTGTCCCTGGTGCGAGGGCAGGATGAAGACGTCGGCGAGGTAGGCGAAGGTGGTGTAGTCGGTGACGACGCGGGCGAAGCCCACCTGCCGCGCACCTTCGTAGACGCCATAGCAGAGGGAGAATTGCAGATAACGGCGCAGTTTTTCAGGGGTTAAATCGGTCCACCAGTAGGTTTCGTTTGCCAGGTAGTTGAAGATGACGGCCTCGTCCAGCAGAGCGGGATCGGTGCTGATGGTGAAGGGGTTGTTGGTGTAGGTTACGGGCGCAAAAGCGGTGGAAATGGTTGCAGTCATGATGATCTCTCAAAGTTCTTGGGACACTGATTTAGAGGAACACTGATTTTTCCTGGTTCTTTGGGTACTCGCGGGTAATGGGGATTCGAGCAAGGGCGGTTCGCGAACCGCCCCTACCGCATCTCTTTATCCTATCACCTGATCATAAAAGTACGCGCCGGGGAAGTCGGGGGGGACTTCTTTCTTCTTGCCGCTCCATTGATCGATGCTGATGCGGAAAACGGCCGTTCTCTTCAACTCCTCGGGCACGGGCGGGCGGTAATCCTGACCCGGTTGGAGATGGGGCGCGTATTTGTCCAGCAGCAGTTGCAGGGCATGGGTGGCTTCTGTTTCGTCGTGGACGATAACGGCCGTTCCAAACACCATCACGCCCGCATATTCCACGCTGAACTCCAGCGCTACCTCGGCCGGCAGCAGGCGGCCCATCTCCGTAACGGTGAAACAGACGGGGCCGCCCTTTTCGACATTGCCCTGGGTGCGCCCTACTTTGGCAGTATGCAGGTAGATAACGTTCTTCACTTCGTCGTAGGCGAAGATATTGCTGTTGATGAAGGGCTGACCATCGTGGACGGTGGCCAGATAGCCCAGCGGGGCGCGGTGGAGCAGCGCCTGAATCCAGGCGTCGTCGGTTACGGCGCGGTCCTGCCGCCGGACGTGGGTGTGGGGGAGGGTGGTGTAGTCTTTGGTCATGGGAAATCTCCTGTAGAGGTGATGGGGTGTGGAGGTGATGGGGTGAATTTGCCACTCTGCCACCTTGCCACTTTTGTTACTGGGAAGTAACGGCCGTTGTGCCTACACCCAAGATTGGACCAATCTTTGAGATTGGTCCAATCTGCGTATTACGCCACCGGTTCCAACCGCGCCCAGGCCAGCCAGGACCAGGGGGAACTGGGCGCTTGCTTGATGAGATCGAGATAGGTGGATAAGGCGTTTCTGATAAACATTTCTTAAGGGTCTACTTGCCATTCAATCATCCTTGCACCTGTGGGCATATTGACTTGAATTTTGTCTGCAAATTCTGGCGGAAAGGTTAAATAAAAGTCATCTTCAGATTGATATATGAGGGAACTGCCGTCAGGACTCCATAGCAGATTACTCACTTCACCCAAATTCCATTCTTCATCACCGTCTATACTTATCATCCATAAACCGCGTTTTGAGCTATCCTGATCAATGGCGAATAAGGTAATAAAATTGCCATCAGGATGCCAGACCGGTTTAGGTCCCCAACTACCATGTCCACTTGGATAATAAGGATGAAGAACCTTTATTTCAGAGTTTCCCAGATGGTAAATGAGAAGTGCTATCAAAATTCGCTCTTCATCATCGCGGAAATAAGTTACCCAAGCTAACTTCTGTCCATCAGGAGACCACACAGGATTGCCAGCCTTCCAAACTGTTGGCATGTCAACAGGCTGCAACGTTAACCATTCAATCTTGCCAGTTTCGTAATAATAAAGAGCTGGAATATCAGCAATTTCAGTAACAATCATCTGTCCGTTTGGAGATATAGCAGGGTACGGAGGTACAGCTTCTTCTACAAAAGTCTCATAACTCCCATCCAATGTCACTCTAGCCAACTTACCGACTACGAATTCAAAGATATCTTCCTCATGATATGTAGCTATTAAAAATGTATCAGGCGTACTAGGCCACCACTGTGGACAACATTCGATGGTATCTGGTGTATTCGTCACATTTTTCTGGTCACCCGTCACAAGATCAATTAGCCAAATATCATCATCTTGTGCATATAATAAGCGGCGACCATCCGATTCTAATGCCCCTTGTTTCTCGAACAATAACTCTGAATGGCCCTGAGCATTTATGCGCCATAATCCTTCGCCCGTTTTATAAACGATACCGGGGAACGGATTTATGGGATAAGAGCTTTGCGTGGCTTCTGGCGGCAAAGAAGTTATTGTAGGAATAACTGGTTTAGTCGTTGGTGTTGGGGCAGGTGTGTTTGTTAAGGTCGCAACGGCCGTTTCCACCCCCATCGTCGCAGAAGGCAAAGCAGTTGGGGGCGTGGTTGGAGTGGCGGATGGTTGGGGCAGAACGGCCGTTGCCGTCGGCAAACTCTCTGGCGCAGCTTGCTCACACCCTGCCAGCCACAATAAACAGCACACCATGATGAATAAGAACGGCCGTTTCCTCCCCATCATTATCTTTTTATGCTCCTTCCAGTACAACAATCCTGGCAATGAAATTTGGCAAAAAGGCACCTCAGCTAGAGGTCAAAAGTCAGCGGGTCCAGACGTTGAATCCCTGTTATACGATCAAAATGCTTATCGGCGCTCAATATTTGCGTAACGTTATTGTTTTGCATGGTAGCTGCGTGCAGCGCGTCACGAGGTTTCAAACCGCTGTTTTGATTCTGCGAAAGCAATTCAAGGGCGTTTGTTATATCTGCCGGGGTAACAGGCAAAATCGTCAAAGGATATTCCAGAATATACCGGCATAATTGAATTCCCTTATCTGGGAGTTGGACATGATGATAACGGTACAATATTTCTTGCAACACTTCGGTATTTGTGGCAGCCGTCAATTGTTTGGCTTCAACGGCCTGTAGAATTTCCCGGCACGGTTGTTTATATTCATGCGGCTTACCGGCAGCATACATGAAGATGTTGGCGTCTAAAAAGATTGGCGCTGTCATGAAGCAAGTCGTCCGGCGTCAATTTCATCTTCCATCTCATCCCAATCGGCTGCCGGCAGGTTCATTGCCGCCAGTTGGTCGGTAAGCGGGGTTGGCGATGTTTTCGGCTTTATCAGTATGCCAAACTCTGTCATCTCTATGATGAGTTCGGCATCGGCTTTCAATCCCCAGGTTTCCAGAATTTGCCAGGGAAGCTCAATGCGTCCTTTTTGGTCAATTGTAAGGGTATGCGCCATCTTAACCACCTTTTCTACGAATCAAAGATTACTGCTATTGTAACATGTCTTTTATACGAATATCGGAAACTTTTTAGCGACCAGCCTCACGCCCCAGCCACACCACGTCCCCTACAGCAATGCGCCCCGGCGCTTCCGTGGAGGCATGAACGCCCACGCAGTTGTCCCGCGTTTCGGCGATGGTTTTGAGGATGGCTGGGTCCTTAACGGCCGTTTCCGGGTCCACGTTCACCATCACGCAGCGTTGAATGCGCCGGTTAAGCCGGATGCGCGTTTTGCCGCCAAACGTCAGCGTTTTATCCAGCCAGCCCTCCTCGGCAAACGGCCGGCCGCTGCCGGTTTCAATGACGATGTTCTGCCGGAAGCGGCGGAAATCGGCGTCCAGGGCTGCCGCCGTCGCCGTACTCATCACCGACAAGGGCATACTGTCAAATACCCCGCGGCCGATGTGGATCAGGCTCACTGGCCCGCCATAGAGCGCCGCCAGTTCTGCCAGCAGTTCAGGCGAGGTAATGGACAGAGAACGGCCGTTTGGCGTCAGCACCGTCACCGCCGAATTCACCACGTCGTCCGGGTCCGCAAACTGCGGCGTATACGTCAACATCTGCGGAATCTGCCGCCCGCTCAGCCAGGGAAACGACGACCGGACGTCGCCGCGCACGAAGGCGTAGCGCCGGTCCCCATCCAGCCCATGCCAGTACACCTGCGCCGCCGCCAGCGCCTCCCCGCGCATCGACTTCACCGGATAACGGTACAACGCCTTCACCACGCCCACTTCTTCTAGTTTGTCGCTCATGTTTTTTCCTGGAAAGATAGAGTGTAGAGATCGAGATAGAGATAGAGTGTAGAGATAGAGATAGAGAATCCAGACACTCTACACTCTACACTCTACACTCTGCACTCTACACTCTACACTCTATCTGATCGCCTGCAACGCCCACAACGCCGCCATGCCCGCTGCAATCGTCCACAACACGTTTTTGGTGCGCCAGGCGACTATCCCTGCCAGCAGTCCGGCTAATAATCGCTCGTTGCCCAGCGAGATGTCCAGTTCGCCGCCCGGCAGCAGCAGCTCCGGCAAAATAATGGCCGACAAAACAGCCGCCGGCACAAACCGCAGCGCCTGCCGCAGCCTGCCGCCAATCTCCACCCGCTCCATCAACAAAATCGGCGTCAGCCGGATGGCATACGTGATGATCCCCATGCCGATAATCGCCAGCCAAATGTTCATAATGTCTCCGTGATGCGTGATCCGTGATGCGTGATATGTTATCAGTTCTTCGTTCACTGTTTCCAGTTGATTGTTTGTTTTATCTTTTGTGCAAACCGCGCCGCGCTGCCCGCCGCCAGACTTAAAAACAGCGCCGGTTCAATCAGTTCCAGTTCCATCAAAACGAAACGGCCGTTCACCACCACCCCGTCCACCCGCGCATACAAGCTCACTGAGCCTGTCGAAGCGCCGGTTGCTGAGCCTGTCGAAGC
>JAWOGU010000188.1:0-20247 GCA_046496595.1 Chloroflexota bacterium | reverse complement strand
CAAAAAAACAGTTGGGGTGGCGCTTTGCGGTACCAATCAGTGCAACAACGCTGGCAAATTTACTGTGAACAAGCAGGGGTTAACTACACCTTGCACCAACTACGTCATTCCCATGCCACAGAACTGGTCAACGCAGGTGTTAGTCTGGCGACGATTCGCAAACGATTAGGGCACAAGAATATCCAAACGACCTTGCGTTACGCGGAGCAGTCTGATGCCACGGCCGACGCGGAGCTACGTGCCTGGCGACGACGAGTTCATGCTGAAAGTCGGTAGGAATGGAGTTGCACATTTTGAGGGAGTCTATGTCTATGTCCTTTTTCTGTTCCGATCCTAGTCAAAGCCCTACCTGAAGCCGCCGGTTTCGGCGTCACGATGGGACTGGCGCGTTACCTCATTAACATGAATGACAGGCGGGCATAACGGCCGTTTCTGATGAACGGTCATGACTATTTCTGGGGATTATCGTTAGTGTCACGAAGTTTTCGCCCCTAATAATTTTCACTCGACTGCGAAATAGCAGGCGGCGAAAAACTTAAGACACTTACGAATATCAGAACTGCAGTTGGTTGGTTGTACCGTGGATGGGGAGAAAAGCCGTTTGCCTTCTTGAACGAGGTAGCACAAAGCGCCGTTTCAAGCACCCACTGCCACTGGTTTCTTATGTGCAATCCATGCCGCAATCGTTTCCAAAACCAAACCTAAATTGCCCATTTGGCAGTGTTGATCCGCATGTTCGGCCTGGGTAAAAATGCGTGTCGTCACCGATTTGGCATTTACCAATGCCGCTTCCTGCTTAACTACCAGTTTTGGTGGTTGGAAAGCATCATGTTCGCCACCCAACAGCAGCACATCCTGATCAATCAACTCCGAATGCAGGAAATCTTTATTCATCCCCAACAACCAGTCCACAACATCAATCGGCTGCTCCTTTTGCGTGATAAAAAGGGCCTGATTAACTGTGTGCTTCAACTTGCCGTTGGCCATCTTCATTTTGACCATGAAGTTCATCATCCCACGCCATTTCATCAGGAAATCAACCGTCCCATGGCTGATGCCGCCAGCCAGTTCCATCCAGTCATACACCGGCGGGAAGGCAACCACCCGCTGGATGCGCTTGTCAAATGCAGCCGCACGGATGGCCCAATAGCCGCCCATCGAAACGCCCACCAACGTCGCATCGGATACCTCAAAATAATCCAGGATCGCACCCGTTGGTTTCTCCCAGGCATGGTCAAACGGCAGGTCATATTCACGCAGTGCAGCCCCCTGCCCGGGGCCTTCAAAAGCAATCACTTCGTAGCCAGCTTCGGCCAGAGAAACCCACATGCAGTAAAACTCTTCAATGAATGAATCGAAACCGCCGAACGCGACGATTGTGCCTTTTTTACGGCCGTATTCAGACCGGGGCGCCAAAACCATCGCCGGTAAATAGCTGCCTGCATAAGGAACCTTTTGCCTTTCAATATCCTCATCCGCAAATGCTTCATAGAACAAGTCACTGAATTTTTTGTAAAGTGGCAGCTTGTTCGCATCGGCCGGCTCAACCAAAAATTCAGCGGCGCGGTAATAAAAGGCGGCATTTTTCAGCCGGTTTTGCGCAGCCGCTTCGTCACCTAACTGGGTAAACACAGCTACATAATCGGCAAAGGTTTTGATGCTTGCTCCGGCGCGTTCAATATCCTCTTTTCTCGTGTACCCCAGTGAATACCACCGATTCAATTGATAGTTCATAAATTTATCATTGTGAAAATTAAAATATCCTACTGGAAGTTCCATTTTATTACTCCTTGATCAACTTTCCGGATGTTATCCAAAGCACCACTGTAAAAAACAATAAACTTCCGGGAAGATTTGCGATTAGTCACTCTCTGGGTTACGTGCCAGACCAGTCTTCATAAATGCAATTAGGTAATTCAAGTTTTCTTCAGCATCAACGGTGCTGCTCAAACCGGTCAAATCAGTGACGTGGGTGAACAGGTACCCGATGGTTTTCTGCACAAATTCCAGTGGCAAATCAACGCGAAAATCCCCGTTGGCATATGCTTGCGCAATCATTACGTTCAGCATCCGGTTGTCCTCAAAGTTGTGGATGGCCATCGCCTTGTCATAAATGGGCGTTCCTTTCTCCTGCAAAAAGCTGTTGGCAAATTGATCAATCGCCGGGTATTCGCGGGCAAACGCCATGCCGTACATGGTTTGTGTTTTTAAGATGCCAAAGATGTCCTGCTGAAAATCTCCGGGCTGCATGATGGATTGCATAAAAGCCACTTTGCGGGCAATAAGCACTTCAATTAAAGCCAGGTATAACCCTTCTTTGTTGCCAAAATGGTAATAAAACTGACCTTTGCTCATGCCTGCTTTTTGCAGGATGGTGTTGATAGATGCCTGCTGATAGCCCTGGGTGCAAAATTCTGATACGGCCGTTTCAAACAGGGCATCGCTGTGTTCAAATGGTTTGTCAAAACTCATATTGGCAATTATAGACCTAGAGGTCTAGACTGTCAAGTCTAACGAGAATATCAGGTGTCAGGATGTAAAGTGAGTTGACATCTAGGACGATTTTAATTATGATACTAACAGACCAACTGGTCGGTTTGTGATAGGAAGGTGAAACTGATGAATGAACAAGACGCCCGGGACCAGATTCTCAAAGCCGCCCTCTCCCTGTTTGCCCGGCAGGGATTCGCCCATACCAGCATGAACGACATCGTGCGCGAGTCAGGCGTGAGCAAGGGAGGCGTTTATTGGCATTTCAAGAGCAAGGATGAGCTAGTCCTATCTATCTTTGACGCCTTTTTTAGCGGGCAAGAGGTGATTCTGGCCAGCGTGCTGAACGGCGAAGGCAGCCCGGCGGCCCGGCTGCGCCAGCTGGTTGAGTTGGCTGGGGCTGAATTGGAGGCCGCCACCGCTCGCTTTCCTGCTCCGCTGGAGTTTTATACCCTGGCCGCCCACAACGAGACGCTGCGGGCGCGGCTGGCGCAGTTTTACGCTGGCTATCACGAGAAGCTGTGCCGGCTGCTGGAGGAGGGGATAGAGGCAGGGATCTGGCCGTTGACAACGGCCGTTGCCCCCACCGCCCACATCCTCATCAGCGCCATGGAAGGGGTCATCTTGCTCTGGAACCTTTTCCCCGAACAGATTAACCTGCGCGAACAGATGGAAACGGCCGTTGCCCTGCTGCTGGCCGGTCTGGCGGCTGACAAAGGATAACAAACTAAAAAGGATAAGAAACGAATGCAAACCTTACTCTTTTCCCCCGGAGCCTATAACCTGGCTGAGACAACTCGCTGTATTGAAGTCGCCAAAGCATGTCGCCACGATTTCAAAATCTTGTTTATGAGCTATGGCGGCGAATTCGAGCCGCTGATCACCCAGGCCGGCTTTGCGTTGGAGCGCCTGGAACCGCGGATAACACCGGCCAAAGCGGACCACATCTACAAAGTGGATCAAGGCAAAAAGATTGGCTATATGTTCTCGGTAGACGAGGTGGAAACGCAAGTGCGCAACGAATTGGCCCTGTTCGAGCGGATCAAACCCGCTGCCGTCGTGACCGGATTCAACTTGAGCAACAGCATCTCCTGCCGGGTGGCCCAGGTTCCGCTGGTCTGGCTGACCCATTCCACCTGGATGCTGCACTCATTGATCGAGGCCCGCCTGGGAACCTGGCCCGACATGCTCGATTTCCCACCCCTCAACTGGCTGCCCGACGCGGCGCTGCTGCGGCTCACGAAAAGCGCGTTTGCGCTCACCACCTTGATTCTGCGTCCCTACAGCCAGGTGGCTGCCAAATACGAGCAGGCTCCTTTTACCAACGTGGAGCAAATCTGGACGGGCGACTACAATCTGCTGGCTGAACCGGCCGAATTTTGCGAACTGGCCTTGCCGCCCAGTTATCACTATATCTCGCCCCTCATTGGCCGTCTGGACCTGCCCATCCCGGAGGAGATTTTGCAGTTGCCCCGCGATAAACCTTTGGTCTATTTTGCGATGGGCAGCTCCGGTCAGCCGCAGGTGATCGCCAAAATCATCGCCGGGTTCAAGAATCGTCCTTACCGGGTGATTGCCCCGGTTGCCCGGTTGTTGAAAGGTCTGACTGTACCGATCCCGGAGAATGTGTTGATAACGGACTGGCTTCCGGCGCACAAAGTCAACCCGATGGCCGATATTTCGGTTATTCATGGCGGCATTGGCACGGTGATGACTGCCTGTCTGGCCGGGAAGCCGGTGGTAGGTGTCTCGATGATGTTTGAGCAGGAGGCCAACATCGATTGCCTGGTACGCCAGGGATTTGCCATTCGCATTCGCAAAAACCGTCTGACTTCCGAGAAGTTGTCTCTGGCTATCGAAACGCTGCTGGCGGATGGAGAAGCGCAACGTAAGGCGCAGGCTTTCCAAAAGGTTGTGAAGGCTTCGCTGGACCCGGCCAGCATCACGCGCTTTTTTGTCGGCGCCTTCGGGAATGGACAGCCGGTGCAGGCTGTCTGAACATCTATAGTTACCTGACGGTCAAAAAGGATGACAACCCAATGCCAACCCTGCTCTTTGCCCCCGAAACCATCAACATTGCCGAGACCACGCGCATGATCGAGATCGCCCGCGCTTGCGGCGACGCCTTCCACTGCGAATTTTTCGGCTATGGCGGCGAGTATGAACATTTGATTGCCGAGGCGGGCTTCACCTGCCACACCCTGGAACCCCGCCTGACGCCCCAGCGCGCCGAAGAGCTGTGGAAAGCGGACCGCATGGAGCGGGGCGGCGAATTCTTCACCGCCGAGGAATTGGCGACGCGGGTGCAAAATGAGCTGGCGCTGTATGAACGGGTGCGGCCGGCAGCCGTCGTCATCGGCTTCACCATGAGCGCCTTCATCTCCCCGCGTGCGGCGGGCATCCCATTGGTGTCGGTCAACCCGTTTGCCCTGACGCGCCCCTTTTTCCACGCGCGGCCGGCCATCTGGGGGGAGATGCTGCGCGGCACGCCGTTGGGCTGGCTGCCAGAAGGGCTGCTCAACCGGGCGATCAACGGTTGGGCGCTGCGTACCCGCGCCTGGACCGCGTCAATGAACCGGGTAGCAAAGCAGTTCGGCGCGCCCATCTTCCCCCACTCCGTAGACATCTTCCGCGGCGACTACACCCTCGTCACCGACATCCCCCAACTGACCGGCGTGCCCGACCTGCCGGAAACGTGGCAGTACGTTGGCCCCATTTACGCCCGGCTGGCGGGGGAGATCCCGCCGCAGATCGCCGCGCTGCCGCGTGACCGTCCCCTCATCTACTTTGCCATGGGCAGCTCGGCCAACCGGGACGTGCTGGTGCGGGTGTTGCGCATGTTTGCCGGGCAGCCTTATACTGTCATCGCGCCGATTAAGCGCCACCTGGCCGGGCTAAGCGTGACCGCGCCGGAGAATGTGCAGGTGTTTGATTGGCTGCCGGCGCATCTGGTCAATCCGTTGGCGGACGTGTCCGTCATTCATGGCGGGCAGGGCACGGTGCAAACAGCCTGCGCTTCCGGTACGCCGTTTTTGGGGATCGGTTTGCAGCCGGAGCAGGACCTCAACGTGCTGCAAGCGGTTCATTTTGGCAGCGCCCTGCACCTGAACCGGTATGCGGTCAAGGAGGAGCGGGTGTTAACGGCCGTACACCGCCTGCTCACCGAACCCACCTTCCGCCAAAAAGCGGCCGAACTGCGCCGCGAACTGGAAAAGTGGCCCGGCGCGGCCAACGTCGCCGCGTTTTTGCGGCAGAGATTTTCCGATACTGGTTTGCGAAAAAGATATCCATGATGAATTCTCTCTTCTTTTTTGTGGCGCTCGCCTTCATGCTCACTCATGAGATGGATGCCATCAAATGCCGGGAATGGCGCATCTTCCCGCTCACATCCAGGCTGGATGACGACAGGGGGTTTCTGGTCTTTACGGCCGTTCACGTCCCTCTCTATCTGCTGCTGTTCTGGGCGCTCTTCACCCCCAACGGCCTCAATCACGCTTTAACGAGGGGGCTGGACCTCTTTTTTGTCGTCCACCTCGGCCTGCACCTGTTGTTCCTCAAGCATCCCCGGAATGAGTTCAAATCAGCCTTTTCCTGGATATTGATTACAGGGGCGGCGCTGGCGGGGGCGCTTGATTTTGTGGCAGGCTGACGGTTGAACGCGGCAGCAACATTTGACTGAGGTTACATATGTCTAAAGTTGACGATATGACCCAAATTCACCACCGCCCTTTACCCGATTATTCCACGCTGCTTTGCGGCCGTTTGCCGCCGGATGACGTAGGTTTTCAATCCGACCAGCTGCAAATCTGGTACAACCATACTGATGAAAGTTGGGTGGGGGAGGGCGAACGGCCGCATAAACATCTACACAGCGACGAATGCTTTATTGTCTTGCAGGGCAGTTTGGTTGTGGAAGTCAGCAGTCGTCGCCTGACCATTGGCCCGCGTGAATTCTGTTGCTTTCCGGCCGGTGGGTACCATGCCATTATAGACGTTCACCCGCCGGTGGAGACGCTGATGATTCGCGCCCCGTCGGTGGCGGATAAGGTGTATCAGGATGACGGCCGTTAACATGCACGCCAACGAAGTCCACACCGACGCACAGCTTGTGCGCCGGCTGCTGGCGGCGCAGTTTCCCCGATGGGCCAACTTGCCCCTCACGCCGGTCCCCTCGGCCGGTACCGACAAAGCCCTCTACCGGCTTGGCGACGATATGGTGGTGCGTTTGGCGCGTATTGATTGGGCCATCGGGCAGGCGGACAAAGAGCGGCGCTGGCTGCCCGTGCTGGCCCCACACCTCCCGCTGGCTGTCCCGGAGCAGCTGGCAATGGGCAAGCCGGGAGCAGGCTACCCCTGGCCGTGGTCCATCTATCGCTGGCTGCCCGGTGAGAGCGCCACGCTGGAACGGCTGGCCGACCCCTGCCGGGCGGCCACCCAACTGGCCCAATTCATCACCGCACTGTGGCAGGTTGACACTATGGGCGGACTACCGGCTGCCGAACACAATTTGCGCGGCGCGCCTCTGGCGCTTCGAGACGGGCCAACCCGCGAGGCGATTGCGGCGCTGGACGGCGTTATGGATGCCCAGGCCGCTAAAGCCGTATGGGAAGCCGCCCTGGAAGCCCCGGAATGGGAGCGCGATCCGGTCTGGTTTCATGGCGACCTGCTGTCCGGAAATGTACTTGTCGAGCAGGGTGGTCTGAGCGCGGTGATTGACTTTGGCGGTCTGGCCGTAGGCGACCCGGCCTGCGACTTGATGATCGCCTGGAGTCTCTTCTCCGGCGCGAGTCGGGAGGTGTTTCGGTTGGAGGTAGCCGTAGATGAAGCCACCTGGTTGCGCGGCCGGGGGCACGCCCTGTCCCAGGCTGTCATCTTTATCCCCTACTACTGGCACACCAACCCCATCGGCGTTAAAAGCGCCCGGCGCATGATTGAGGAACTGCTTGCTGAGTACAACGCAGCCGGGAGATGAGCAGCGGCAACGCCTTACCATCCCTGAGGGTCTCCCGCCTCTGCGCCAACCGGCGACCGTGTGGCAGAAAGCCGTGCCCTGGTCCCCTGGCTGCTGTCCTCTTAAGGGATCTTCCATTATTTTGCAAGCAGTCCCATATAAACAACTTCGAAGAGGATGCGATCCGGCGATTCAAACATCACCTGGTAATAGGTATGTTCAGAATTCATACTAAACTCAGGGCGGTGGCGGGGTGTTTCAAACAATGGAGCGATATTTCGCTCGCTAAGATACTCGACCATTTGATCAACCTCGCCCTGGCTCTGCACCAGTAAGCCTACATGATTCATACCAGGGCCATCGTAGTCATTGTCCACCTCTTTCGCTCCGCCAAAGAACCATAGGCTGTTAAACACATCGGTCCCAACTCCCAGCATAACTGGATCATCTTCTAGAGTAGGCCAGCCCATAAAAGCGAACATGTTTTTGTAGAATGGCAAATGATGCGGATAGACATTAAACTGAATATGTCCAAGTTTTGTTTGAATCATGTGGTTCTCTCAATAGGTGTTACGATCCGGAGCGACACCTCTGTCAAAACAGCTTGACCTGCTCGGTCAACGGCTCTTTTGCCAGAGGACGGTTTGCCCCAAAGTCTATCACCTTGCCGATCGCTTTTGCTTTCAAGCGGTGTTTCCAGAGTGGGATAATCATGCTGTGTGGTTTTACACCAAATTCCCTATTGCGTCCCCCCCAGAAAGTCGTAACTGATTTTCTTCTGGACTGCCGCGATCTGCGCGAAGGCTTGCTTCAGCAGTTCCTGTTGGATGTAGCCCAGCTTGCCGGGGTGGATGATGTTGGTCGGCGGCCGCCCGGACTGGATGGCTGCCTGCTGCGCGCCGAGCCGCAGCTGCATCAGGAAGTCATACGCCGCGCTGATCTCGTCGCGGCTGGACGGCACGATGACGCCGCGTTCGGCCAGCGCTTCGATGCGCTCCAGCGTGTGCGTCCGGTTCACTTGATGGCGCAGCGCATACAATCGCGCAAAGCTGACCATGGGCATCATGGCGTCTTTAAGATTGATCTCACCGGCGTGTTCAGTAGCGCCGCCGCCCAGATAGATGTTGCCCGGCAGCCGGAAGGGCGGCTTGAACGTCAAAGCATTCTGCGCGAAGTGATGATAAAAGGCCGGTTTGTCTTGCAGGGCCGCGTGAATGTGGCGACGCAATTCCTGCGCCAGCTCCGACGTACCGTACACCGCGCGGAAGTCGAAGAAGATGCCGAGGTCGATCACTTCCTGGGGCTCCGATTTCTGCACCCACGCGTTGAAGCCTGAGATCCAATCGGTCAGGGAACGGCACCAGCGCGGATTGCTCGCCATCACCTGACCACGGCACAGCGTATAACCGGCGCGGTGCAGATCGGCGCAGACGCGCGCGCCCAACTGCAAGAAGTAAGCGGCCACTTGCTCTGCTTCGGCATCATTTGGAGGAGCAAAGATAATGCCGTTGTCCTGGTCGGTCAGCAGCGTTTGTTCTTGACGCCCCTGACTGCCCATGGCGATGAAGGCAAACGGTGCGGGCGGCGGGCCGAGATCGTCAATGGCTAATTGAATGAGCCGGGCAGTAGCCGCATCGCAGATGGAGGCCAGCAGGTTAGTGACGGGGCGCGGCCGGGCGCTGTTGTCCATGAGCGTCTTCACCAGCGGCGTGGTGCGCTCACAACTGCGCACCACTTCTTCGACGGTGGCGGCGCGCAGGATTTCGCGCGACAGTACGATGGGACCGTAGCGCTGGAACTGGATCAGCGACTTGCTGTCGACCACGCCGACGATGTGCCCGTCCCGGTCTTCCACCGCCAGATGATGCACACCCTTTTCTTCCATGCGCAGCAGCGCCTCGTAGATCAATGCGTACTCCGGTATTTTCATCAGCGGCGCGCTCATAATGGTGTGCACGGGGGTGTGCAGATCGACGCCGGCGGCCAGCACGCGCGCGCGCAGATCGTGATCGGTGACGATGCCGATGATCGATCCGGCGTCGCTGGCGATCAACGCCGCCGTCAGCTGGCCCTCGGTCATCTGTTGAGCCAACTGCGCGATACTGGTGTCCAGGTTGCAGATGACGGCCTCGCGTCCCAGCCGCGCGATAGGTTCGTGCAGGAACAACAGCGATGATTGCAGCCGATCGATCTGCGCCTCTCGCCCGGCCTCTTGCTTGCGCGCCATGGTGACATCTTGCAGCAGCCCGTCGATGTACGCCGGATGATTTTGCTCATCGCGCACCAGCCGCGCAGACAACGAAATAAACCGGGCAGTTGCATCGCTGGTTTCCAGATGCAGCAGATGTTGATCGATCTGCCCATCGTTGAGCAGCGTTTGAAAGACGTGATCGTATTCGGCGGGGTCAGAGAAGAGATCGGCCAGCGCAGGCTGCGCGCCTTCTGCCGTTGACGTGGGCAGCAGCGATCGGCCAACCGGGTTGATGTCCACAAAAACGCCGCGCCGGGCCGCGCGGGCGCGGAACAAACCGATTGGGGAGGCGTGGGCCGCCTGAGCCAGCTCGTCAACGGCCGTTGTCACCGATCGCGCCACATCTTTCGCCAGCAAAATAAACCCGCGCTGTCCAGCCAGTTGAATAGGGTTGAGCGTCAGTACACATTCGATCAAACGGCCGTCGCGGTGTTTCAGATAACCGGCCTGCGTCACGCCCACCGCCAGCGGATCGCCGTTGGGCAATCGTTCCCAGAGCGCCAGGTTGTCGGCTTCACGCGGCAGCAGATCGGCCAGTTCCAGAAAGTCTAGCTGGCGCGGCGTGTAACCTAGCATGTTGAACAGCGTGGGATTGGCATAGCGGCAGCGATCGTCGAGCACGAGCAGCGTGCCTTCGTTGGTGGCTTCGACCAGCGAGTGATAGCGCTCGGTCGCGTCGCGCAGTTCATCCACCACTTCCTGCCGTTCTCTCTCGATGCGGTAACTCTGCTGCACCACGAACAACAGCAGCGCGATAATCGCGCCGGAGATCACGAGCGCGGTATTGATGAGACTCTGCTCGAGGCGCAAGATCTCCTGCCGCACATCGTCGGTGTACAGCCCCGTGCCGATGATCCACCCCCACGGCGCGAAGCCTTTCACGTAAGACTCTTTGAGTTCCAGCCGCTGCGGATCATCGTTCCACTGCCACACGTAATCAACAGTGCCTTCGCCCGATCGTTTCACCAGATTGGCGAACTCCACGAAGATGGGCACTCCGCGTGGATCGGTGATCCCGATCAATTCCTGCCCGTTCAAGTCGGGGCGATAGGGATGCATGATCATACGCGGCTGTTCATCTTGTATCCAGAAATAGTCTTTGCTTTCCGGGCCGTAACGCAGATTTTGTATGCGCGTCATCGCCTGCACCTGCGCCTGTTCGCGTGTGAGCAGGCCGGCCTGTTCGTCGGTGTGATACGATGCCAGAATGCTCCACGCCGAATTGGTCAGTTCGCGGATCATCTCGCGCTTGCGATCCAGCAGGGTCTGTTCGAACGACGGCAAAATTACGCCCCACAGCGCGGCGAGAAACAGGCCCAGCACGATGAACGTGGGCAGCAGAACGCGCAGCGCAAAAAAACGCGGACGAAAATGAAAGGTCTTGCTTGCAGACTGAGCATGAGGCGGCGGGGTTTTGACAACGGTAACGGCCGTTGTCGTGTCCGCCGCAAAAATCGGGCTGGAGAAAACCGCGTCGCGGAATTTAATCCAATCGGCGCGCGGCATCTCGATGGCGGCGGAACTGGTGAGGGCGTGCAGATCGGTCCCGGCGCACACCAGCAGTTCGTGCTGGCGCGCCAGATCGCGCAGCAGGTTTTGCTCGGCTTCAGAGAACGAAGCATAGATCGCTTCCAGGCCGTCCAGCCCCAGCGCTTTCAATTTGCCGATGTAGCTGTCCAGCTTCTGCGGATCGGATTCATAGTGAAGCGGGTGCGCCCAGAAGACGCGCCCGCCAGCCCAGTGCACCAACCCGATCGCTTCACTCACTTCGAGGATGCCGTGGGGCGCAGCGCTGTTGGCCGGAGTCGTGTTGGTGCCCGCTTTGCGCAGCGAATCGGCGATGCTGTGCACTTCCACGCTGCGCGCCTGTCGCAGCGAGAGCAGCGTGGCGGACAGCTCGGCGTGATCGGGATCGAAGCCGTAGGCCAGCAGGTGCGCTTCGCGCCCGTCGAACTGCGTGGTCAATTCCACGCCTGCCAGAAACGCGATGCCGCGTTTCTTCAACGCTTCTTGAAAACGCGGCAGACCCTCCAGCGTGTCGTGATCCGTCAGCGCAGCATAGCGCACGCCCGCTGTGGCGAGCGTGGCCGCCAGCGTTTCGGGGGTCAGTTCGCCGTCGCTGAACAGCGAGTGGCAGTGGAAGTTGACCAGCAGGGAATCATTCATGCTAAAGACAAGGCTGAATGCCCTGACCGGCGCATCCAGCCTTGATGGTTCTGCTTAAGCCTGCAGCTGCTTCGCTTTCGACTTGGTGAGCAGTGAGACAACGATCAACGTGATGAAGCTCACCGGGATTGAGACGATGCCCGGGTTCGTCAGCGGGAAGGGCGCATCTTTCGGGTTCAGACCGTAGAGCGCGTATAGTTCCGGCGAGACGGCGATCAGCGCCAGCGACACGACGATGCCCACGATGATCGACGCAGTGATGCCTTTGGCGGTGGTGCCCTTCCAGAAGAGCAGCATCATAATGGCGGGCAGGTTGGCCGACGCCGCCACCGCGAAGGCTAAACCCACAAGGAAGGTGACGTTGACGCCCTGAAAGAGAATGCCCAGCACGATGGCGATGCCGCCGATCACGAAGGCCGAGATCTTTCCGGCGCGCACCTTCTGCCGATCGTTCATCTTGATCTGGAAGAAGCGATCCATCAGGTCGTGCGCCACCGCGCCCGACGCGGCCACAATCAACCCGCTGACCGTGCCCAGTACCGTGGCGAAGGCGATGGCCGAGATGATGGCAAAGAGCAGCTCGCCGAAGGAGCGGGCCAGCAGCGGGGCCGACATGTTGCTATCGGCGGGATTGATAACCGCATTGGTCATCGCGCCCAGCCCCATGAAGAGCGTGAGGATGTAGAAGAACCCGATCGCCGCAATCGCCACGATCGTCGACCTGCGGGCGCTGGCCGGATTGGGCACTGTGTAGTAGCGGATGAGAATGTGCGGCAGCGCGGCCGTGCCCAGGAACAACGCCAGCATCAGCGAGAGGAAGTCGAGTCTTTCCAGCCCGGTGCCTTCGACCTTGAACTTCAAGCCGGGGCGCATGATGCGGTCGCCCGTCACTTCGACGGGATAGTAGTTGGTGACTTTCTGTTGGAGGCTGTCCACAAATGTGGCGGACTTCCACGTTTGCACGATCGTGTCTTCGGCCGTCATCGTCGCCAGAAATTCGATGGGCGACACGGCGCCGGTGCTGGCGACGTCGCTGTTGCCCTGAATCTTGTTCAGGTTGCCCACCTGCCGCAGTTGATTCTCCGGCGAAGCGGGCGCGCCATTGATCCATTTGCCGTCGGATTTGGTGACGACGTACTGCGTCTCCTGGAGCACGAGGTTGGCGCCTTCACGTTGTTGGACGTGCCACCAGCTGAGCTTCCCGGCATTTTCCAGCGCGACAAATTCGGCTCCGCTGCTGTCCTGCGCGGTTTCGACGTAGGTCCAGTCGGGGTCGCTCACCAGAATCTGATCGCCGGACTGCGTGGCGGCGAGTTGGGCGTATTCGTAGAATGGTACTTTGCCGCCCTGATCCGGCGCGGTGGACAGACCGCGCGCCAGCACGACGACCACCAGAATGGTGGAGAAGACGACGAGCAGCGCGCCTTTCAAGAACTGCACGAAGGTGGTCGATGCCATGCCGGCGGTGGCGACGATAGTGATGACGATCGCGCCGACCATGATCACGCCCCAGGACTGCGGGATGCCCAGAAGTGGCTCGACCAGCACGCCCGCGCCCACCATCTGCGGGATGAGATAGCACAGCGAGACGACCAGCGTGCTGATGGCGGCGGCCAGCTTGATGCCGCGCGAGTTGTAGTTGGCATCGACCGCATCGGTGAAGGTGTACTTGCCCAGGCGCTTGAGCGGTTCCGCGACGACGAACAGCGCCACCACCCAGCCCGCCAGATACCCGATCGAGTAGAGGAACCCGTCGTAACCTGCCGTGGCGATGAGACCGCAGATGCCGAGGAAGGAAGCCGCCGACAGATAATCGCCGGCGAAGGCGATACCGTTCACACCCCAGTGAATGTTGCCGCCCGCGGCGTAATAACCGGCGGAGGTCTTGGCCTTGCGGCCCAGATAGAAGGATAGTCCGATGACAAATGTGACGAAGATGATGAAGACGACGATGGCCATGATCTACTCCATTTCCTCACTTTGCTGCTCGGCCCGCGCAAATTCAGCTTCTTTGCGGTTGCAGAGTACGTTGTAGATCAGCGCCTGGACCAGCGCCACAATGATCAGCGTGAAGCCGTAAACGGTGGCCAGATTCAGCCCGGCAAAAACGATCGTCGCCATGGTCAACGGGGAAAGCAAGTTGATGGCGACGAAACCGGCGTAAAAAATGACATACGCGGGAAACATCTTGAGACCCAGACGCATCTTATATGGTCCGGCGGGGTCTTTGCCGGCAGGTGTGGCAGGTTCGTGTAACATGAGGCAGACTCCTTTTCAGACAGAGGTGGGCCGATTATAAACCAGATGCGCCGAAATTCACATGGTTGCGTGAGCGAATTTTTGCCCAGTGCTGACCATCCGCAACGATGATCTGGACTTTGCGCATCGCAAGAAGGACTTGAGCGTGGTGGTGCAGCGGATCGAAGATCGCTTGACGGGGCGGGAGGAAGTGGTGTTTAAGTAGGGCGTAGTGCGTGAAGAGTGATGAAACAGAAAGGACGTGTGAACATTCACGCCCTCTCTTTGTTTTGTCGTGCATTCAAGCACACTGCCCGATTGCTCAGGCAGTGGTAATACGGCTCCAGATGGAGATGACATCGGCACGGCAACTGTATGGGTACGGATGGAACGTGATGGGGGCGGGAACGGCCGTTTTTGCTTCGGCATCATCGCCAGCCAAAAAGATGACGGCCGTTTCCTTAGACACCACCGTTTTACGCTTCACCTGTCAAGATGCATCACCACAGGTAGATAAATTTGTGTAGTAGGGGGTTGGGTAGGGAGGGTAACAGAAACGGCCGTTGTCGCCCAAATGCTGCCGGAACTGTTGTTAGCCGTCACCGTCACCGGAACCGTGCCCGCCATTGAAAAGATATGGCTGACCGGATTGCCATCAGTCACCGCCGTGCCGTCGCCAAACGCCCACCGGTAGCTGATACCCGTACCATGGGCAACGGTGGCCGTAAAAATGGTGGCCAGACCCACGCTGGTTGTCGGGCTGGGGGCAAAGGTGATGTCCAGGCCGTCAATGTAATTGGCCTCGTCAAAACCAATGTCAAAACCGGCGCCTAACGGCCGTATCTCACCGTCAGAATCGGTCAGAATGCCGGCATCCACGCCCGTATCGATGGCCGCCGACCCCGCTCCTAAGTGATAATTGTCCTGCGCCGGGGCGATAAAGCGGGGATTGCCGCCGGCATTGTGGTCGACACCGCTGACAACCCCTTGGGTATCGGTGTCATTGCCGAAAAAGAGATTGTAATCCTGGACCACAGACCCGCTAAGATTGTTGACGCCCAGGGTGTGACTGGCAATCAGGGTATTACTGATACTCACACTGCTGTTGACGACGTGAATGGCCGTGCCGCTGCCCAGGCCCACGGCCGTAACGTGACGCAGGGCTACTGTGGCCGAACCGTTAAGAAAGAGATGTTCTCCGGCCAGCGTGGCTGTGTTACCGGCAAAAAGAGTGTTTTCTACATAGCCGGTAAACACGCCATGATAAACGGCTCCGCCCGCCCCCGTCTGTCTGAGCGATGTTGTTGTGAAATTGCATGTTGGTCAGCGTCGTTCCGCCGGTGGCATACAACCCACCCCCGTTAGAAGCAAGGCTGCGATTTTGTTCAAAACGGCCGTGGCTTACCTGGCTGCCACCACTAAGATGCGCGCCACCTCCCTGGCCGTTGGCTCTGTTGTTGGCAAAGGTGGCGCCGCTGATAACGGCCGGCCCCGTGGCCCACAGCCCGCCGCCAACGCCGCCAGCGCTGTAGTTGCTGGCAAAAAGCCCACCCTCAATAGAGACAGGCCCCGCCACGTAGACGCCACCCCCACCGGTAGGTGAAGTGTTGCTCAAGACGTGTACCTGGCGCAGGCTGAGCACGCCCAGGCTGCGCAGCCCACCGCCGGCGTCGGTCGCTGGCTGCCCATTTTGCAGAGTCAGAGCGGTGATAGTCACCGGTACGGCGGCCACGTCCAGCAACCGCCAGTTGTTGCCGCCGTCAATGGCTAGCAGGCCGGCTCCCGGACCCTCGATGGTGACGGCTTCGCTGATCTCAGGCAAGGGAGAAAGCAGGATGAGGACGCCAACGGCCGTTATCTGGATCAGATCCTCGCCTGGCGCAGCGTTAGCGTGCAAAATCGCCTGCCGCAGCGAACCGGGGCCGTTGTCGTTGACGTTGCTGACGATAAAGGTGGTTGCCGACATCGCCTTCCCCACAACGGCCGTGCGCGCCGCCGCTGCTGAACGCTGGATGAGGTGGTGGGATGAAGATGAATTCTACTGGGCGGCCGACGAGGCTATCGCTGCCGGGGCAGAGGTTGGGTTGTCGCTGGCTTATCAGCAGGTTTCGCGGTGCGCCGGGGTGTTTACGGTTAGGTGGCAAACGGCCGTTAATCCCGCCTGGGACAGACGACAATGATGAAACAGAAGGGGCGTACAGCCAACCACCCTGGCGCGGATGATGGCGAGCGGCCAGGCGGGGCCGTATGGGCGTTTCAGATAGGAAAAGAGGGGTGGGGGAACGGCCGTTTAATACCAGTGAATGGATCAAGAAAGCGAGGGGGGCTGAAAACGGCCGTTTTCAGCCCCCCTGTTCTCGTTCTGAGGTCTTTGACGACCCGAAGATTGTGGAACGGAATTGGGTGGTTTCCTGACCTTCATGAATCCGGATTTCGTTAATACCCTTGTTGCATCTAGCCAAAAGCGTGTTGGGAGGGTAGGAAACTAAACCCATCCTACGAGATACGCAAAGTAAGATTTCTTTTTGAGTCAATGCGCCCTTTTCAGTACAAACATACATCTAAGCTGACAACCAAGCCTGTAAACAGCGACATTCTCAAGACTGACATCCAGATGTCATCAGTCACCATACCTCATTGAGCCACACGGCAGTTTCCTCCAACCGCGCCAGCGTCAACCCGGCCGACTTACCTACATACCGCTTGTACAAAACACCATGCACCCGGCGATAGGCATACCACAGCTCCACCTGCCGCCGCTGCTCCTTGCGCAAAGAAATAGGTCTAAACAACGGGCCATGACCGTGAAACAAATTTTGGCGTCATGGGCGCGCCGGCTTTCACCCCGGATATAACCCGCGATGAAGTGGCTAAAGTCGGCGGCGGGGATCTGGCTTATCTTGCCAGCGGCGATCATAAAGATGAAGCCATGCAAACCATGGCCGATGGCTTGGCTGTGATTGTGCGCAAGTTATACGATGAAGGCAAACTAGATGGCATTTTGGGCACGGGTGGCAGTGGGGGCACCTCGATTGTTACCGCCAGCATGCGGACCTTGCCCGTGGGCGTGCCCAAGGTGATGGTTTCCACGGTAGGGGGAGGCGATGTCAGCACCTACGCCGGGACCAAGGATATTACTTTCATTCCGTCCATTGTGGACGTGGCCGGTATCAACAGTATCAGCCGCATTATTTACGCCAATGCGGCCGGCGCGATTGCCGGCATGGTAAAAGTAGAACTGCCGGCCGGCGGCACAGAAAAGCCTCTGGTTACGGCTTCGATGTTTGGCAACACGACAACGGCCGTTTCCCCCTTCCCAAGCTCTTCTGAATTTTGGTATACTGCGTAGTGCAAGTGCAGCAAATTAGTAATCGGGAAGCCACTGCTGTCTTCACCCCACCAACAAGTTTGATAATTGATATTTTGGTAGAGTAACGGCCGTTACCAATTCGCAGTTGCACCGTGTCTCTGGTAATCAAGTCGCTGAACCGCAACGTAGGCGTTGGGTGGCTTATAAAAACCATCAGCGAAGTGCTATTCACCATACCGACCGTTAGACCGAAAGGACACAGACATGACTGTTCTCGCCGATAACCAAATCAAGCTGAGTAACGGCCGTTTTCTGGGATTTGCTGAATACGGCGACCCTAACGGTAAACCGCTCCTGTACTTTCACGGCTGCCCTAGTTCACGGTTGGAAGGGAACCTCCCGGCTGTCGACGAAGCGGCCACGCGGCTTAACATTCACATCATCATCCCTGATCGCCCCGGTATTGGGCTTTCTGATTTCAAGCCATACACCATCGACAGTTGGCCCGACATTGTGACTGAGTTTGCCGACAAATTCGGGATCAGTCGTTTTGCCGTGCTGGGCAGTTCCAGTGGCGGCAAATATGCAGCGGCTTGCGCCTGGAAGATTCCGGAGCGTTTGACCGTTGCGGGTATCATCAGCGGTAATTGTCCGTATGATTTGCCTGACGCCAAAGAGACTTTGAGTAAAGAAGATAAGCAGATGTATACACTTGCCGATAAAACCCCCTGGTTATTGCGGTTAATGCTCTGGAAAAACGCACGCGATGTACGCAAGAATCCTTCCATTATCCTCTCGTTATTCAATGAATGTGAACTTGATAAAGCGACAGTTTCCCAACCGGACGTGAAGCAGATGTTTGAAAAAATGGTAGTTGAAGCATTTCGGCAGGGTGTCCGTGGTGTGGCGCATGACTTGATGCTTGAAGCACGTCCGTGGGGGTTTTCGCTGCCAGAGATTGACATACCTATCCATGTTTGGCACGGAGAAGCAGACATGATTGTTCCTGTCGAACAAGGGCGCATCCAGGCATTAGCGATACCGAATGCCCGTGCCAGGTTCTTTCCCAATGAGGGACATACACTGGGTGTGAACCAACTTGAAGTGTTCCTCGACATCGTGGTTGATTGTTGAACGCCTAGGAAAATAGTCAGTTGATAACATAGAAGATGTCTTAAGAAATCTTATGAAAGGAGCAAAAGATGAATAAGGAACTTCGTACAGAAATCGAGATTCAGGCTTCCCCAGACAAGGTGTGGCAAGTTTTAACGAGTCTAGACAAGTATCCAGACTGGAACCCATTTATCCACCAGGCAATTGGCACAGCAAAGGTGGGTGAAAAAGTGGATATCACTTTTCAGTCTGGGTCAAAAGAAAAAACGTTGCATTGCACCGTCGTCAAAGTAGAGCCAAATAAAGAATTACGCTGGAAATATCACGTTATCCATCCCAGCCTGTTTCAAGGCGAACATAGTTTTATTATTGAGCAAGTCGAGAGTAACAAGGTTCGCTTCATTGACCGAGAAATATTCAATGGGTTGCTTGTTACAACGCAAGCCAAAGACATCGATACGAACTCAAAACAGGGTTTTGAAGAAATGGATAAAGCGCTTAAGGTCAGAGCAGAGGCTGCCCCGCAGCCGCACAACAAATAGTTAGGTCCAGTACAGAAAAAAGGAAAGGCAAAAAATGGATCGGGTGACATGGCTAAAAGAAATGAGATGCGATTGTGAAGAGCAATATGATACCCGCTGGGCGCCATTCTATGGCGAAAAATGGGGCTTGTACAGCAACGTGACACACCAGGAATTCATCAAAGAATTCTTACGCTATCTCCCCCATAGCAGCACTATCCTTGATGCTGCCTGTGGCGCGGGCAGGTATTTGCCATTTCTTTTGGAGAAGGGGCATGGCATCATTGGGATTGATCAGTCAGCAGGGATGTTGGCGAAAGCCAAGGCAAAATTTCCCGATGTGCAATTTGAGAAAGTTGGCTTACAAGAATTAGGTTATCGAGGGAATTTCGATGGTGTGATTTGCATGGATGCCATGGAAAATGTATCACCAGAAGATTGGCCTCTTGTACTCAACAACTTCCACCGGGCGTTAAAACCATCTGGTTATCTCTATTTCACCGCTGAAACCATTGAAAATGCTGATGAGAACGAAATTAAACAAGCCTTCACAAAGGCGCAAGGTGCTGGTTTACCGGTTGTTTATGGAGAGTGTCCGGATGACGAAGGTGTCTACCACTATCATCCGACGAATCAACAGGTTAGGGAATGGGTTAAACAAGCAGGGTTTGAGATTCGCAAAGAGGGGAATGGAGAGATTTGGTACTACCATATCTTGGTACAAAAGGTTTAGGGTCAGCAGAAATGAAAAACAGCTCCTAACCCTACCGGGCTTACTTTCGGGATACGTGTAAATAATACCCACTTTGGCCTATTTTTTGCTCGCTTTTGAGACCAAAATGACTTCTAAACGATCCTAGCAGATATAAAAGGGATCAAAATAGGCCAATATATCTGCTAATACAGGTTACAAGAATCAAAATCCATGTCTGCTAATGTATTTGAGGCCGTTTCTTTGCGAATTTGCCCGAAAATCTTAGCGAAAGTGGGTATTATTTACACGTATCCCGACAGTATGCCAATTTCTTTTAGACACGTGACTGTTATATCTTTTCCCTGATCCAAGTTACTACTTGCTCAACTATGTGGTTGATAGGCGCTTCCGTCGTATCGAGCAAAGTAATTTTTGGCTCTGTTTTCCCTGACGACTCTCTGAACCAGTGGTTGAACTCGATTTGTTTGGCGATAAACGCCTCATCCTGGCTTT
>JAWOGU010000183.1:0-5162 GCA_046496595.1 Chloroflexota bacterium | reverse complement strand
CAGCTGGTGGCCGATCTCTCCTACCGGGACCGCTCCGGCGACTCCAGGTTTCCGGATGCCTCGTTTCCCTTCAAAAACGAGTTCACCACCGAAACGCTGGGCTTCACGCCGCGCTACATTTGGCAGGGCGACCTGTTCGACCACGGCAACAAACTGACCGCGGGGGTGGACCTCTACCGGGTGAGCCAGGGTATGAAAGCACTGTTAAAGAGCAATTTGAAACGGCCGTTGCCCATATTGAAGGCATTTTGGCCGTTGACTGGCCGGAATTAGCGCAAAATGAGCTAATTCCGGTTCCCATTTTGGGATTTACTTGACACTCAGTGTAATTGGTGCAGATTTATCTGCTGTTCTACGCTAAATTGAGAATTGCTGATTTTCAGAAAACTATCAGGTCTTGCAAGACCGTATAAAACACAATTTGGGTGAGCGGTACAAATGTGGAATAATGGTTTGAAATCGGGTTATGAATGAGGATGTGGAGACAGCAGCATGATGAAGCGATTACAAAAGCCCTCAACATTTGTTTTTGGTCTCGTTTTTGGCGCACTGGTCGGATTGATCGCCTGGTATTGGTATAAATCCACGTCGGCTGAAGAAGGCGCTCTGAATTTGTTGGATGAGATGGCATTGGTGGACGCCCGTAACAGGAAGTTGGAAACGATGACGCAGCGTGAGCCTGTGGAAAATTATATAACCCTGGAACCGGTTACCAACAGTTTGCCCCCTTTCCTGGAAATGGCTGACGCTGAGGATTTGCAGCGCGTGAAGGGTATTGGTCCGGTGTTTGCTGGCAGATTGCAAGCGGCTGGTATTGGCGGTGTGGCGGCGTTAACGGCCGTTTCCCCCACCACGCTCGCCGACATCCTAAACATTTCAGATAGTCGGGCGGAAGACATCCTGGCGGAAGCGCAACGATTGCAATAAGGGACAGCAGGGTAGGCCAGGGCCTTTGCTTTAACAGGAGTGGTGTCATGAGCACAGGCGTAATCATTTTGGCGTTATTGAGCAGTATGTTGATCGGCGTCTTGCTGGCTGTACTGGTTGACACCTTTTACCTGCGCCGCTGGCATGAAGCCATGCAAGCAGATAAGACCGGGCTTGATGATAAACTGCGCCAGCGTACCAGCCAGTTAGGGCGTGCTGAAACCAACTATGCCAACGCAACCCGGCAGCTTCAGGCCTACCGGCGCGAATTGGCCGAAGAGCAAAAAGAAGTAGAACGACTGGATGCAGGCCGGGTGGTATTGGAGAACAGACTGGAAACGGCCGTTACCGAAATCGACGCCCTCAAAGCGGAAATCAAACAATTCGACGATGAAATGGATACCCTCCGTGATGAAAAAGTCGAACTGGCGCGCCAGTTAACCGTCACCCAGATCGAAATGAAACACCTGGCAGAAGACCTGACAGAACATCAGCAGGAATTGTCGTCTCTGGAGCAGTTGGAAGCCGAAAACCAGCGGTTGTCTGTCAAACTGGAATTTGTGGAAAAAGAACTCGGCGAGCGCAAGACGAAAGTCGAAGAGCTGCTCAATCAGATCGCAGAAACAGAAAGATTGCGCACTTCGCTCCAGAAAACAGAGGCCAAACTGCAAACCACCCACTCCCAACTTAACAATGCACAGTCGGCCTTGGGACGGGCCAAATCACAAATCAAGCACACCGGCAAAAGCCAATTGCAAATCATCAAGGGAATCGGTCCGGTCACGGAGCGTAAGCTCAAAGCAGCCGGCATTATCACTGTGCCTGATCTTGCCAACCAGACTCCTGAGCGCCTGCGGGAAATTCTTGACCTGAAAGCCACTTCCCGCGTCGATCCGGAAGCCTGGGTGGCGGAAGCTCGCCAGCTTGCACCCACCTTTGGCGAAGGAGAAATTACTGATCGTTAACGAAAAGGGTTGGCCCGGATATGGGCAGCGGCGGCCTGACGATTTGGCCTGAAGGGGGTTGGTGAACGGGTAAAGCGGGGTCGCCGAGCAAGTTGTATGTATGAACGGCCGTTTCCAAATCCTCGTCACCGATAACGGCCGTTTTTGTTTGCGCCAACACCTCGCCCCACGTTGTCGCGTTTCCATTAAGCAGCGTGTGATAAAACGTATTGGCTAAAGACAGGCTGTGCTGAGTGATTGTGGGACCGGAGGCGCCAACAGCGGCGACGATGCCGCCGTTTTCCGCCAGCAGCAGTTGTTCTGCTATGCTGTCTTGATACGGATCGCTAAAGGCGCCATTTTGGCAAGAAAACGCGACGAAGACAGGCAGGCGGTCTTTATTCTCCAGGAGATGGGCATCATCGGCAGTAAAAGCCGCGCCATCTTCAAAACCAGTTTCGCCGCCGTGCCCCGTGTAGTTGAGAATGCCCACTCCCCGGTTTAAGACAGAGACAATATTTGTGTAAATGTCCTGGTTTTGTGACATGTGCAGGTCGTGGATGTGATAACCGCTCTCATCCAGGTTGTTTTCCAGATGCTTGGAAGCCATGTCGAAATAAGGGGCATCGCCGGCAATGAGCAGGGCGCGGTTCAGCCAGGCGGCGTTTGGCGAGTGGCTGACGGCCGTTTCGTAGGCGATCGTTTTGTTGACAACGGCCGTTAACGCCTCAGCCGTCTGCACCGGAAAACGCCCCACAGCCATGCCTGGGCCATTTTCGTCGAATGTGACAAACCAACTGTCGTCAGCGTTCCGCCCATCGACACTGTAACTGGGCAGCAGGTTGCGGTTAGGCGCAGCCTGGGGCGTGGGACTTTCTTCCAGAGCGGCGTCGCCCGCCAGGAGCAGGAAGCGCGGCGCCGGCTGCCAGTTTTCTGTGGTGTAGCGCAGGAAACGGCGGATGGCTTGCGGCGTAGCATCCCCCTCACCAAACTCAGCGGCAATTTGGGCCAGGGAAACGGCCGTTGTCTCCAAACCTTGAGCGCGGCGGTAGTCTAACAAGGGCGTCAGGGCTGTCATAAATCCGGCCTCATCCGCCACGATGACCAGATAATCGGCGCCGCGTTTTGGGGCGCGCAAAGGCGCTTCCCGCTGTGTTTGTTTGTACAGTTCGTTATAAGTGATGGTTTCAGTGGTGGGCGCCGGCGACATTTGCAGGGCATAAACGGCCGTTCCAAGCAAAAGAACCGTCAACCCGGCAAGTGATGTCAAAATAGCCCAACGATAATCACGCATAAAGAATGTCCTGAATGAACTACAAATTTGCTCGTGTGCCAATCAACAGCCAGCACGCCTGTTTATTGAACACGCTCCATTCATCAGCCCTGCTGCTTAGATTTTGTCTTTTCCTGATTTAATACGAGTCGCCACATTGATTGCGCTTGTGATGAGGATTGCCCAAGCGTAGCCTAAACGGTGAACCAGCCTTATCCGCGATGTCAGGCTGACCGGCTCGTTTCTCCATAAAGGAGCCTCCTGCGAGCCAGTAAACCAGCGGACCTCACGCCGCGCCAACCCGGCCAAGTGTTGATTAAGCCAATACCCGGCGCCCTGCCGCCAAAAAAGAGTGTTCTGCTGGCGTGTACGCCCACAAACCCGGCCCACCACTGCGGCTGAAGGCCACGGCGGGTCAAAAGTCAGGGGACGATCTCCCCGCGTCAGAATGGCTTGTTCCGGTTGAGACAGGTCCAAAGCCCAGACACGGTGCGTCAGCAAATCTTGCCGGGTCGCGATGGTGACAATGTCGCCGAGATTCAACTGTTCAGGTTGCACTGCTTCTAAAATGATCTCGTCGCCCGCCTGAATCAAAGGGGCCATGCTGTTGCTGGTAACGGTCAGGCGGGCTTGAAGCCCTTTTGCCAGACTCTCGCATAAGATGGCGTGCAGGCTTGATGGATCGACGTTTACCATTTGTCAGGATTCTAGAGGAGCCAGATTAAAATTGCCTGTAAAAGAGGCAGGTTCTTATGGAGGTTTAATTGTCTGGACGCTGTTCCCGGTTGGGTGGGCAGCGTTTTTGTTGACGTAGTATCATTGCTCGACGAGGACTGAGCTTGTCGAAGTCCGGACTTCGACAAGCTCAGTCCTCGTCTCTATCAACCAAAGTTGCGCGCACCCAACCGGTTGCTTAAGTTGACGTAATGCATGAAGGACAGATAGAATGGGTTAATTGAACACCTGTTAGCGGGAAGATCCGCTGCGAAAGGAGCGAAAACGATGAATGTTCACTGTCAATATTGCCGCAATGCATTCAACTTGAACCGAGATTATATGGCGGAAGCGGTGGCGGAAGCGGATGAGAAACGCCAGAAGTATCACACGTTGGAGTGCCCCAAGTGTCGCAAGACGATCAAGGTTTCGGTGGCGCAAATGCGGCGTTTTGTGCCCAAACCGGCTGATACAGAGCAAGGAGAGTAACGGTTCAGAGAATGTTTAGCGGGGCAGGTTGTAGAGTGCGGCCTGCTGCATGTAGGCGATAACGGCCGTTGGCGTGAGATAAGTGAGGGAGCGCCCCCGTTCTGCCCAGTGGCGCAGGTTGGTAGAAGAAATATTGAGCGTAGGGCCTTCCAGCATATCGACGACGCGGGTGACGCCGGGAACGGCCGTTTCCAGCATAAGCCAGTTAATCTCCACCCCAGGGCGGGGCAGAACCGCCAACCGGCACTCCTGAATGATACATTCCGGCTGTACCCAGTTAGGGAAATCCACCAGCGAATCGGAACCAATAATTAACCATAAAGCCGCCTCCGGCAAAGCCTGCTGCATGATGGGCAGCAGGGTGCAGGTGGTGTGTGGCGGTGGGCGGTCAATGTCAGTGGCGTCGATGGCAAACTTATCGGCTCCGTTGATCGCTTTTTGCAGCATGGTGAGGCGGTGGGAAACGGCCGTTATCTCTCGTTCTTGTTTGTGCGGCGGCTCCCCAACCGGCATAAACAACACCTGATCCAGCATGAGTTGATCTCTGGCAGCCTCCGCCAGCCACAAATGCCCCATGTGCGGCGGGTCAAACGTCCCCCCCAATAAACCAATCCTGCTCACCATTTATTAAAAAAACGAGTAACTGTCCAGGTCGTTGCCTTCGACAGGCTCAGGCAACGACCTGGACAGTTACAAAAACGATTTAACGCCAAGGCAAAAAAAGTTTTCCTTGCCACCCTGCCGCTTTGCCGCTCTGCATTAAGAGAACATTTACTCCGTCCACTCCAGTTCTTCATCGCCGATGTGGACAATGT
>JAWOGU010000172.1:0-10858 GCA_046496595.1 Chloroflexota bacterium | reverse complement strand
GGCTGGCCTTGAAGGAAGAAGCCGGTGGCGTCGATAAAGTACGTGACACCTTCAAGACCCAACTGGCTTCTCTCCCAAGTAAAGACAAAAAAGCCTTACAAACTGAACTGACCTATTTTGATAATCAACGTCACCGGATGGATTACGCCACCTACATTCAGCAAGGGCTGCCTATTGCCAGTGGCGTTATTGAGGCTACTTGCAAAACTTTAGTCACGCAACGGATGAAATGTTCGGGGATGCGCTGGAGCAGCCCAGGTGGACAGGCTGTTCTGACCCTGCGTGCTTTGGTACAAAGTGGACGCTGGCAGCAGGCATGGCGGTTAATCGAAGCTGAGTTTTGTAAACCTGTATCGATTGTTAAAGAGCAGTTAGTGCCTGAAAGCCACAAGGGCACAGTTTCTAATGTTGCGCCCTGGTCTAGTGTGCCTTTCCATATCAACTCTGCCAGAGAATATGATTCTTTGCCTCTGGTGGCATAATCGCTAAATATGGATTACACACCCATTTCACAATTGGTTTTTGCATTGTATTTCTCTCCTGGCGTGTTGCCGCCGGTTTTGCTGTGCCAGAAAATGGTAGCCCCCATTTTCTGGCGCAGAGAATAGCTCTAAAAAAGAACTAAAAGAGTAGGTCGTCCAGCGCCGCCACCATCAGGACGAAAGCGGCCTGCAAAAAGCAGTGCGCCGCGCCGCCGCAAGGCTGGCGTCAACAAGCCTGTCGGTCCCCATACCTTTCGCCATTCCTTTGCTACCCATTTGTTGGAAGCTGGCTACGACATTCGCACCGTGCAAGAATTGTTAGGCTATATGGACGTGAAGACGACAATTGTTTATACGCACGTCATGAATAAAGGGCCGCTGGGTGTGCGCAGCCCGCTTGACCAATTTCACAATTAACCATTCACGGTATTCATTCACCCCGTCCCCTGAGCTTGTCGAAGGGGAATCGGTTTCGATAGGCTCAACCTACGGAGGGGAGTGAACGGTTACCATTCACGACTCCCAAATCATCCAGAAACTCAACCGGCCTTTCTTCCTTTCCCTTCTCCCACATTAGCGAAAAGAACCAGATACCGCTTTCGCCAATACAAAAATCAGCTGGTGTATAGGTCATATTGGAATCTAAAGGCCGCTTTGCCCGCTCCGGATTGTATTCAGCTTGCCAGCCAAAAAACTCACCCTGCCAGGCCATGCCCGCCTTGTGCAGTTGGCGTGCCAACTCCCGTACCTCGTTTAAATCAGGGATTAAAACAGGGAGAGTAACCATATCATCTACCGCTGTCGTTATTTTGATTTTAGTTGCTATCACGTCTCGCTTCCTCCTCTTGTCACACGCGCAAAATATATTCTCGATGTTGCGTAAAAATGCGCTCAATTTCGTTTAACTCATGCGCCCTAAAACCACGAACATTTGCCAGATTGAGAGGGTTCAACCAATACTTTGCTTCGTTACCAGCTTTCCCAACGTGTACGTAGGGTGGCTCCATCAAATCGGCCTGATAGAACCAAAAACGATACCCTCTCACCCTAAGTACAGTCGGCATAACGCTCCTACCTCAACATAATGATTGACCCATAGTAACCAGAGAGTAACACATATCCACTCCCTGGTTACTTATATGAGCATTATACAAATCATACACACATGCTCAAGCCCATTTGGACCACATGCTAAACGTCGGTAAAATGATGTCACAAACCGGAGGAAGAAAGATGTATGGACCCACAAGAAACCATTGCCAGCCTGCGCGATCAAATCAATTATCACCTTTACCGCTACCACGTCCTGGACGCGCCGCTGATTAGCGACGCTGAATACGACGCCCTCTATCGCGAACTTATCGTGCTGGAAGCGGCTCACCCTGAACTGTTAACGGCCGATTCGCCGACACAGCGGGCCGGCGCGGAGCCGTTGGGCGCCTTCGAGAAAGTGACCCATCCCGCCCCCATCCTCAGTCTGGCCAACGCTTTCGACCCGGCCGATTTGTTTGCCTGGCGCACCCGCATCGGCCGCCTCCTGACGGATCCTGATATGCCGCTGGCGTACGTGGTAGAACCCAAAATCGACGGCCTGTCGGTGGTGCTGACTTATCGCAACGGCCGTTTCACTCAAGGCGCCACCCGCGGCAACGGCGAAATCGGCGAAAACATCACCCCCAATTTGCGCACCATCCGCAGCCTGCCCCAGCGCATTCCCGTCGACGCCGCCGGCGGCCTGACGCCGCCGCCGGAACTGGTCGTGCGCGGCGAAGCCTTTTTCCCGCTGGATAAGTTTGAAGCCTTTAACCTGAGCCGCATGGAAGCGGGCGAAGCGGCCTACATGAATCCGCGCAACGCCGCCGCCGGTTCCCTGCGCCAGTTGGACTCAGCGATTACGGCCGAACGGCCGTTAACCCTGTTCGTCTATGATCTCGTCGCCTGGAGCGGGTGGGAACCGCCCGCCAGCCAGTGGGCGCGGCTGGCGTTCCTGCGCCAGATGGGCTTCCCCGTCTCGCCCGACATCCAGTTTTGCCAAAACCTCGATGAAGTCGCCGCCGCCTACGAAACCTGGACCGCCAGACGCAGCCAGCTCAACTATGAGGTAGACGGCATCGTCGTCAAAATCGACGACCGCCCCCTGGCCCACAGCCTGGGTTTTGTCGGCAAAGACCCGCGCGGCGCCATCGCCATGAAATACCCGGCGCAGGAAAAAACCACCAAACTGCTGGGCGTGCAGGTGAGTGTGGGGCGCACCGGCGTCCTGGCCCCCGCCGCCGTCCTGGAGCCGGTGGAAATCGGCGGCGTCATCGTGCGCAACGCCACCCTGCACAACTACGACGAAATCGCCCGCAAAGACATCCGCATCGGCGACACCGTCATCGTCAAACGCGCCGGAGAGGTGATTCCCTACGTCGTGGGACCGGTGGCAGACCTGCGCGACGGTTCAGAGCAGGTGGTAACGGCGCCGGAGCGCTGCCCGTTCTGCGCGGAGCCGGTGGTGCGCCTTCCCGGCGAAGTCGCCATTTACTGCGACAACCCGGCCTGCCCGGAACAGTTGGTGCGCCGCGTGGAGTATTTTGTCAGCCGGGGCGCGATGGACATTGACAATTTTGGCTCCCAGACCGGCGTGCTGCTGTTTGAGAAGGGGTTGATCCACGACGTGGCCGACATCTACACCCTGCGGCGGGAAGACCTGCTGGCGCTGGAAGGCTTCAAGGACAAAAAGGTAGAAAATCTGCTGGCAGGGGTGGCGGCCAGCAAAACGCAGCCGCCCACCCGCCTGTTGACGGCGCTGGGCATTCGTTTTGTGGGCAGTGTGGTAGCCGGGCTGCTGCTGGCCGCACTGGGCGGCATCGACGCCATCGCCGCCGCGTCGCAAGAACGGTTGGAAGAAATTGAGGGCATTGGTCCGCAAACGGCCGTTGCCGTCACGGAATGGTTCGCCGCCGAGCAAAATCAACGCCTGCTGGCTAAACTGCGCGCCGCCGGGCTGCCATTCGCCCTGGAAAAACCCGAAATCAGCGCGGACCAGCCCCAGCCGCTCGCCGGACTGACCTTCGTCATCACCGGCACGCTGCCCAGCCTCAGCCGCGACGAGGCCAAAGCCTTCATCGAAGCCCGCGGCGGCAAAGTGACCAGCGCCGTCAGCAGCCAAACCAGCTACCTGCTGACCGGCGAAAAAGCCGGCAGCAAGCTGGCAAAAGCGGAAAAACTGGGCGTACCCATCCTGGATGAAGCGGCATTACGACAAATGATCGGTGATGCATAGAGAAATGTTATAATGAAATCAATCATTGGAGGTGTTTCTATGTTGACTTTAGAGATTCACGATCAGACGTTGGCCGGGCAAATAAGCAAATTATTGGCGCAGGATTTTGAAAATAATCCTGATAAAATGCTGGGCGAACTGATTCGCAGCTACGTCCGCCAACAAGAAAGAATGCAATATAGTGGTATTTTGACCTGGGATACCGATGGATTAGCTTACCAAAAGGTAATTCGCCATGAGTGGCAGTGACCTTTTATTGGACACCAATGCCTTCATTTATTTTTTTGAAGGCCGCCAATCTATTGCCCGTTTGCTTGCCCAGGCCCCCCTTGTCTACTATTCGCCGATTTCTGAAATCGAGCTGCTATCTGCGTCACAATTGTCTCAGGCGGAAATCCGTCAGATAAAGTCGTTTCTCTCGTTGTGTGATCGAATTGATTTGTCTCCTGAAGTGGTCGCACAGGCTGTCCACATCCGGCGTGACTACAAACAAAGAATTCCCGATGCCATTATTGCGGCTTCAGCCCTGGTTGTCGGTGTGCCTCTTGTCACGGCCGATCAAGATTTTCAGAAGATCAAAGCGTTGAGCCTGATCACAGACATTTTAACCTGACACATCTCAGCCTCGCCAAAGTTACCATGAATGTACCATTTCAATAAATCGCGCCGGAGTTGGTTGAGCCTGTCGAAACCAACGGTCTTGGCCGAACCAACGGCCTTCGACAAGCTCAGTCCTCGTCTCCACTGAATATTGAGAGGATACCCATGAATCCTTTTACAGAGGGTCCCCATTTTGTGCTGCCCTCCATGAATCGGGTGCGGCTGGTTGACCTGCCCGGTCTGGCCGTGCCGCTCGCCTGGCAGAACAAGCAGGGGTATCAGCTTTTGGGACAGCAGGCTTTGGTGCGGCAGATTAGGCGGGAAACGGCCGTTCTCCAGCTAAACCCTCACGCCCCTGACCTTCTCCACCAGTTCGACGCCTGTTTTGAATCCCCTGATGACGGAGTGCGGGAAACGGCCGTTTCCATTGCCCGCGAGTACGGCCGCAAACTGGCCTATCATCAACTTGTCCTCAAACGTGCTGACGCCGTCAACCGCGTTGTTCGTCCAGACTGGCAGGCGGCGCATTGGAATTATTGGTCGCAAATCCGGCAGGTCTGGCTGGGCGGGGGTTTGATGGCGGGTCACTGCGGCGCAGTCGCCGCCGCCGAAGCGCAAACCTTCATCCGGCGGCATGGCTTCCCCGGCTACACCCTGGCCGTTTCGCCCCATGCGGCCAGCCTGCCCCTGCTTGGCGCTGCCCGCGCCGCGCCGCCGGCAGCGCCAGCCATGCTCGTGTTCGATTTCGGCCAGACCGCTATTAAACGCGCCGTCGCCCACTACCGGTACGGCGTCCTGGTTAAGCTAACCGTGCTGCGCAGCCTACCTGCCGACTGCCCTCATCTGGACTGGAGCCAGGATAGGTCTTTGGCCGCACAGACGCGAGACCGCATCCTGCATGTGGTGGGCGAAACCTGGATGGAAGTAGAAGCGCACGGCGTCCGGCTTTGTGACACGCTGACGCTGGTATTGGCCTGTTACCTTTTGCACGGTCAGCCACGGCCGGAAGATTGGGGCTGCTACGGCCGTTTACAGCAGTTTGCGCCCTACCTCTCCTCTTACCTGGCGGCGCAGCTAGAACCGCACATCGGCCAGCCTGTGCAGATCAACTTGCTGCATGATGGGCAGGCGGCGGCGCTGCCGTACGCCGGGCAGCCCCACAGCGCCGTCATCACCTTTGGCACCGCTTTGGGTATTGGCTTTCCTCCTGCCCTGAGCGCAGACCTGCGCCCGGTTTCCCAAAATTTTGAACTGGAAGCTGGCGAGTAGTAGATTAGTAACACTTACTTTAAGAATGTGTACGCTATACTTAAAAATGAGTTATAGTAAGAATGGTTGTAACTATATAGGTGGTTGCCAAAATCTCGGAGTAGCGGCGGCTGAGCTTGTCGAAGCCAGAGCGGTGCGAGCGACCCGCCTCCGCCTTCGACAAGCTCAGGCTACGGCTACCTGAATAGTTACGAATGGTTTTTTTAGTTTACCGTGGCCGGAGCCACACAGCATCAAACGAGTTCATTCATGAAACGTCCCTTCTTCATTGTTTTGGTTTTGGTGGGCAGCCTGTTGATGGCAGGCGCATATGTTTTTGCCCAACCAACCGGCGCCGGAGCAACTCTGCTGGTGGCGCAGGGCGAGGCTGTCGTTTTTCAGAGCAGCTTATTAGCGCCGTTCAATCAAAACACCCAACGGTTACTGATGGCGGGAGAAGTCTTAACAGTGCGCCAGGGTGACCGCATTGAAGTGGCGGCGGCGTCCACGGCCGTTTTGACCATGCCGGATGGCAGCAGCGCCGAACTGACGGCGGATACCACCGTGGAACTGTCTGAACTTGTGTCTACGCAGTCAGCCTTCCGGGTGCGTTTTATGCTGATGACGGGACGGATGTTGAGCCGGGTGGAACGTTTGTCAGGCGCGGATGACGCCTATGAAGTACGCACGCCATCCTCCACTGCTTCCGTGCGGGGCACGCTGTTTGCCGTTCACGTCCTTGCCGCCGATTCGACTCTGGTGAGCGTGGCTGAAGGAACCGTGGCGGTCAATATGGATGGGCAGGAAGTGTTGGTGACGGCGGGGTATGAGGTAACGGCCGTTACCGGACAACCGCTTATCATTCAGCCGCAATCCGGGCAAACACAACCCTCCACGTCATCCGCTGACCCTGTCGTTGGAGAACCGGCGGCTGTCTCAAACCCGCAAACTGCTGCCAACGGCGCGGCTGACAGCCAGAATACCGCTTCTGCGGAAACAGAACCGGGTGAGTCTACAGATCAGAAAGATGATGGAGGAACGGCCGTTTCTCCCATGGCGCCTTCCTCTTCTCCTGTATCGAGCGGATCAGACGCCTCAGAACCTGCGGTGCAGCCAACCAGAACCCCTGTTTCGCCTGCTGCCACCAGTATCGCTGCTACGGCTGGCGCCTCGCCCGCTGCTACGGCTGGCGCCTCGCCCGCCGCCACGGCTGGCGCCTCGCCCGCCGCCACGCGCATCCTGCCTACCAACCCCCCACCGCTAACGGCAACACCTGTGCCACAAGCTACAGCCACAACCGCGCCGCCGCTAACGGCGACGCCACAACCACCACCCACGGCCACGCCACAACCACCCCCCACGGCCACGCTAGAACCACCACCCACGGCAACCGCGGAATCGGCAAAAGTGACGATTTGCCATAATGGGCGCACCATTGAAGTGGCCCCTGCCGCTGTGCAGGCGTTTCTGGCTCAGGGTGCAACCCTGGGTCCGTGCCCCTAATGTTTTGACAAATCTGGCTGAACTGCCGAAAATAAGTTCATGCCTGAATTTTTTAACGTCCTCCCTCCTGATGAAGCCCGCGAATTATTGTTTTCCCATTTAACGGCCGTTCTGCCCTCTGAAACGATTGCCACCGAAGAGGCCTTAGGGCGGATAACGGCCGTTGCCATCACTGCCCCCCATCCGCTACCCCTCTTCCGCCGTTCCACCATGGATGGGTATGCCGTGCGCGCCGCCGACACCTACGGCGCCAGCGAAAGCCTGCCCGCCTTTTTGCGCGTCGTGGTGGAAGTACACATGGGCCGGCCCGCTGACGCCGTCATCGGCGTCGGAGAAGCCGCGCTGGTTCACACCGGCGGCATGATTCCAGATTCAGCCGACGCGGTAGTGCAGGTGGAGCAAACGCAGGTGGTCAGTGAAAAGTTTACAGTAAACAGTGAACAGTCTACAGTCTCCAACCCCCAGTCTCCAGCCCCCAGTCTCCAGCCCCCATTTGAGATTGAGGTGTTTCGGGCGGCGGCGGTGGGGCAGAACGTGCTGCAAGTGGGTGAAGACGTGGGCCAGGGCGCTGAGATTTTGCCCGCAGGCCACCGCCTGCGTCCGCAAGATTTGGGCGGACTGTTGGCGCTGGGACTGACACAGGTCGCCGTGGCGCGGCAGCCGCGGGTGGCGATTCTGGCGACGGGGGATGAAGTGATTGCGCCGGGCGAAACGGCGCTGCCCGGTCAGATACGCGACATCAACAGCTACACGGTGGCGGGCCTCACGCGGCAGGCTGGCGGCGCGCCAATATTGGGCGGCATCATCCCGGATAATTTTGACGCCTTAAAACGTGCCGCCGCCCAGGCGCTGGCCGACAATGACATGCTCGTCATGTCGGCCGGTTCCTCCGTGAGCGTGCGCGACATGACGGTGAGGGTGATTGACCAGTTGGGCAAACCGGGCGTTTTGCTCCATGGCGTGGCCACCCGTCCCGGCAAACCGACGATTGTGGCTGTAGTCGGAGGCAAGCCGGTGCTGGGGCTGCCCGGCAACCCGGTTTCGGCGATGGTGCAGTTTGACATGTTTGGCGTGCCGGCCATTTACCGCTTGCAGGGTTTGCATACGCCGCCTCGTCGCGGCCTGGTATGGGCGCGGCTGACGCAAAATATCGCCAGTGAAAGCGGCCGTGAGGATTATGTGCCGGCGCGGCTGGTGGCTGGTCCTGATGGGCTGGAAGCGATTCCGGTTTTTGGCAAAAGCAATCTCATCTATACGCTGGTGAACGCGGATGGACTGCTGAAGGCGCCGTTGAATAAGGCGGGTCTGCTGGCAGGGGAGTGGGTGGAAGTACGGCTGTTTTAAGGCGGCGACCCTGGCATCAGAAGTCCGTAGTCCGTAGTCCGTGTTCCGTATTCCGTGTTCCGTAGTTCGTAGTCCGTGTTCCGTACACGGCTCACGGCTTACAGCTTACAGCTTACAGCTTACAGCTTACAGCTCGCTATTTATTTTCAGCAGGTTGGCTGCTTTTACGGCCGTCGCGGATGGTGGTCCATAGGTAGACAGGCGCGCCCAGGAGACCGGAGAAGCGCACGGTGAGGAAGACGAGGAAGGAAAGGGAAACGGCCGTTTCCGCATTCAGTCCGGCGGCGGCAAACAAAAGCGGCGACATTGCCTCTGGCGGCCCCAAACCGCTGACCGAAGGAATCATCAACAGCACCGACAACACAGGCACGACCAAAACAAAGTAGGCATAAGGGATGGTTAGCCCCAGAGCCAGACTCGACGTTTTCCACCAGAGCGCCAGCAGCAAATTAAACAGCAGGGAAATGAACAGGGCGCTGCCTACCGCCCGCCAACCGCAGCCTTCCACGGCGGCCAACAGGCGGGCGATGGGCGTGTTCCCTTCTGTTTTTAATGGACCGGGGAGCCAATGACCCAGCCAATGCAAAAACCGTTTCTGCATGAGCAGCGTCAGGAAAAGAAGGCCGCCTACGGCCCCCGCCACCACAAACCAGACCACATAATCAGGGAAGCCATCCGGGCGAAATGGTAAGGCAAACAACGCCATGACAAACAACATGATCAGGCCGGTGAAGCGATCCAGCAGTACGGTGCCGGCGGCGACGCTGCCGGGCACGCTGCGCGCCGCTTCCAAAATGCGCACCACGTCACCGCCAAAGCCGGACAGCAGGAACATGTTGAAAAAACTGCCCACGAAGTACAGTTCCACCAGCCGCCCCAGGCGAATGACGGCCCCCACGCCGCGCAGTAGAATAGACCAGCGATAGGCGCGCAGCGCCAGGCTGGCGTTTATCAACAGAAAGCTGACCAGGACCCAGCCAAACTGCGCCTGAGCCAGGGTGTTGAGGATCAACGCCGGTTTCACCTCGCGCAAGACCAGCGCCAGTCCGCCAAGCGTGACGCCGATTTTGAGCAGGTTGATCAGATGTTTACGTGTTTTATTGCTCATCGGAGAAGAATTCTAGTTTAATATTGGGAACACGCCACTGCGTGATGCGTAAGGATTTTCACGCATCACGTATCACGTATCAGCTACGTTTCGCCAACGACGCCACAGCCATTGTCGCCGGGGGAGTGGGGCATGGCTATAATCCATCCCTTATGGCAAGGTTAAAACAACTTCCGCTGGTATGGTCGGCAGTGGCTTTTATGCTGCTGTTCTACTGGCTGGCGCTCAACAGCCTGGTGTGGGACAGCCCCACGATGGATGAGCAGAACCATCTGGCGCGGGGGTTGGCTTTTTTGCGTACCGGCGACCCACGCCTCAGTCTGGAGCATCCGCCGCTGGTGAACAGCCTCAGCGCCCTGCCCCTGCTGACCATGCCGGAGGTGGCGCTGCCGCTGGACGATCCAAGCTGGCAGCGGCAGCCGCCGGACGTGTACTGGTATATTTTTGCCGACCAGCTGCTGTGGCAGACGAATCAGGCCATACCCCATTACGTGGAGCGCATGATTTTCCTGGCGCGGCTGCCGGTGGTGTTTATGACGCTGGGGCTGGCGCTGACGGGTTTCCACTTCGCCCGCGAAGCCTGGGGCCGACCGGCGGCGCTGTCGGCTTTGGCGCTGCTGTTGTTTGAGCCGAATTTGCTGGCAAACGGCCGTTATATCACCACGGATCTCGGCGGAACCCTCTTTCTCTTTTTGGCGGTCTATCTGCTGTGGCGCTTGTGGCGGGTGGATGGCTGGTCGTGGCGGCGCTGGGGGTGGGCGGCGCTGGGGCTGGGGTTGGCGTTTGGCAGCAAGCTCTCCACCTTGATTTTTGTGCCGATTTTGGCGGGAACGGCCGTTTTACCTCTGTACGGTTCCGCTTGGCGGGGCTGGGCGCGGCGGCTGCTCCAGTTTTTGACGGCGGGGCTGCTGTCTATCCTGGTGGTGTGGGCGATTTTTGGCTTTGAATGGGGGCCATTCTGGTTTCAGGCGGGACCGCTGGCTTTTTTGAACCAGTTCAGCGGGCCAATGCCTACATTTTGGGCGGGCATTGCCCAGATCGCCGACCTGGGCAGCGGCGGGCGCGCTTCCTTTTTAATGGGTCAGTTTTCCACCGACGGTTTTTTGGCGTATTTTCCGGTGGCGTTTGCCGTGAAAACGCCGCTGGTGATTTTGCTGCTGCTGGCGCTGGCGTTGGTGGTTTTGTTGGGGAGCAAGGAGAAGAGGGGAACGGCCGTTTTCCTGCTCATCCCTCCTCTGCTCTATTTCCTTTTCAATCTGAACAGCGGCCTCAACATCGGCTACCGCCATTTGCTGCCCATGCTGC
>JAWOGU010000158.1:0-10216 GCA_046496595.1 Chloroflexota bacterium | reverse complement strand
TGGAAGGGGTAGACCGTGCCAGACGACAGGGTACTGTCCTCGATATTTAACCCAAAAGGGAGATACGGTTAATTTGGCATGGTTCATCAAGCGAAACACCTTCTTTACAAATTTACGCTGAATTGTCATGCTGAACGGAGTCTTCGGAGTGAAGCATCCCATTCCCACCAGAGCAGCGAGATGCTTCGGAGGACCTCAGCATGACATTTCTACTGTAAAATTTGTAAAGGACATTTCGCTCAAAATGAACCATGCCCTATCGTGCAATATTTTGTTAATGCATCATCCGTTAACACATGAATTCCTGTTTTCTAACACCAGTATAATCTATTTCTCGCTGGAAGAATTTGAATATCCCACAGGAAAGCAATGGTTTCCACCCGCCCGGTGAGTTGATTTTCGGCCGGGGTGTGTATGTCACGCTGGGATGAAATTGAAACGGCCGTTGTCCAACTCAATCCTCACAACCTGCTCATCGCCCAGGCCACATCGAAGCCGCTTTGGGCGACGGCATAAAACGCGGGTATGAAAGCGAACAAAGTTCCCTGAAAAAGCTGCGCCGCCCGATAACGGCCGTTCCGTAAGCCGGGTAGCAGCCATTGAAAACCGGAATTACAACCGGTTCCGCGAGGTGCGCGCCGCATTTTTCGGTTACTTTTTTCCCTCTTTTTCACATCATTTACTGCGCCTGCGGCTGCTCAGGTTTGAGGCGGTAAGCCAGTTTTTGCAGTTGACCCACATCAACCGGTTTAATCAGAGTGAGTGTTATATTGCCTTCCAGGTATTTTGCCATGGCGGCGTCGGCCGTTACGATCATGATTTTGGTCTTGTCAAACCGGGCGTCGGCATTCACCTGTTTTAGAATATCTTCGCCGGAGAGGTAGGGTAAATGCAGGTCCAGTACCAGCAGATCCGGCACATTGGTTTGCAGCCAGAGGGAGGCAGAACGGCCGTTTCGCATTATCTCTGTCTCGTACTCAATATTTTTCAAGGCGCTCGAAAATATATCCGCCAGCATTCGATCATCTTCAACAATTAAAGCAAATGGTCTTAACATGTTATCTTACCCTGCGGGTCCTTAGCGCCCGTCCACTTTGTTATTCATATGCAACGGCAGGTAAACAGTCAAAGTGGTCCCCTGGCCTACTTCGCTTTGCAAAAGAATTTGGCCCCCCATCAGTTCCACAATAGAAGCCGCCACGGATAAACCCAGCCCTGCGCCGGAACGCCGCCGGGTAGGTGAACCATCCACCTGGACAAAGGCTTCAAAGATATGCGGCTGCGCTTCCTTGGGAATACCGCTGCCCGTGTCGGTCACTTCGATCACCCACTGATCTGAGCCGTGGCGCCGGATCCAGGTCTTCACATGCCCCTCTTCTGTAAATTTGATGGCATTGCTCAATAAATTAGTCCATATCTGTTGGAGACGGGTACGGTCGCCCACCAATTCTTGGGGAAAATCAGGTTCAATATCTATATGAAACTCCAGGCCAGTTTTTTCCGCCAGAATACGAATCCTGGCATCTACTTCCAGGATCATTTCGTTTAAGGGAAAAGGCTGGTATTCCAGGATTAAGGCGCCTTTTTCGAGCTGCGCCTGGTCCAGCAGGCTGCCGACCAACGTGCTTAAGTAGTTGGTACTGCTAATGATCAAACGCAGCGGATCCTGCTGTTCGGCCGCCAGTGGGCCGTAATGACCGTATTGCAGCAGTTGGGTGTATCCCAGAATGGCGCCCATAGGCGTGCGCAATTCATGGTTCACTTTAGCCATCAGTTCTGTTTTGAACTGGTTGGCTTTGACAGCTTCATCTTTTGCCCGGGTGATGGCTTCACGACTGCGCTGCCGTTCGATGTAGGCAAACAACATACGGGCGATGGTTTGCAGCAGTTGAATGTCATCCCTGTTCCATTCGCGGACAACGGCCGTTTCGTCCAGCCCAATGATTCCATACCAGTCCCCCACCTTGCCCACAGGCAAAATCAAAAATGACTGTACGCCTAATTGCTCCAGTAAACGGCGGGCGGGTCCGGCCGTCGCTTGTGCGTCACTGATCAGAACCTTGCCGGTCCAGAGCATTTCTATCCAATCTCGATAGTCGGCGTAAGGGAAAAATTGACAACTTTCCGGAACAGGCGGCGCTCCGAGTGCGCGCACCTCATGCAGCAAGCGCAAACCGGGCTGCCCATCCTCTACCACATACTCGTGCAGATAGACCCGGCTGACGCGGGTTGCCTTTAACATACGCCGCAGCGTTTCCGGAATGATTTCCGGATCATCCACCGCGGCCAACAAGGAATCGGCCGCCCGAGCCACCGCCTGTTCATAGCGGACACGCACCTGCAAATAGGCCTGCGCCTGTTTTCTTTCGGTTACTTCCTGGTTTAATTGGGCATTAACGGCCGTTAACTGTTCCGTGCGCAGCGCTACCCGGTTTTCCAGGTCCGCGTTTACAACTTGCAGTTCTTTCTGTAGAGAAGCAAAAAGCTGCGACTGCGCCAGAAGCAGGGCATAAATATCGAGCAGTTGAAACCCATTTGTTTTACAGTTAACTAAAACGGGTTCGTATACCAGCACATTTTCCCGTTCCAGAGCTTTTCGGACAGCTTCGTCAATCCGGCAAGATCCGGGCAAAATTAGAGGTTCCGTGACATGCGCCGCCATAACCCCGATCGGCCTTTTCAAAAAAACGGCTACCCCATACCGCGTTCCCAGAATCTCGAAAAAACGCCTTCTGGAAATAACGCCAATGATGGCGTTGCCTCGCATTAACATAACGCCTGGTAAACCGGGAGACGCGCGCAGCGTTTTTTCTACCTGCTGGACGAGAACATCATCTGGAACCTGGTAATGACAGGCGGGCAGCTGCTCAATTGTGGTGGTTTCTGAGAGGAGAATTCGCTGAGTGGTTTCAGGGAAAAAAGGTATGGCTTGCTCCTGCGGCAGAATGGCAGTGAATAAGGGAGCGTTGTTTGCTTGCACCTATGAATCTCCAGTCTGGTTTACCAAACAGGAGCAAAATTCGCTCAAGTTTGGCAGATATGAATATACCGGCATGGGCAATCCACTTGATTGCGCGCTGCCGTTATTCCTCAGACTGAGTTCATTCTTCTTTTTCTCGCCTTGTGGAGCGTTTTCCCGCAGAGCATTATAAAGGAAATGGGGTTTATATTCTACTATTTCACAGAGAAATAATGACCTGGCGCATAGGAAATTGTGGCTAATCGAATATGAAGGAAGATGTTCCAGATTCAAGGAATTCGTGAAACTTATCACGAATCAGAGCGTACTAATTTTTGGAGAACGGCCGTTCAGCTTCATCAAAGAACAAACGAACTGCCGCTCGCCAAACACCACGTATAAGCGACGTTTGCCGCAGATAGATTAACTCAACAGATCAATCATTAAAACCGCTCACTTAAAAATTGTGACAGATGCAAAAACAGGAGATTGAAATGAATACCGAACAACAACCCACAGCAAAAAAAGAATTTTCTTGCGAAACCTGCGCCTTACGCCAAAAAGCCGAAGCTAAACCTAAATCGTTCCAGGCGCGGTTGTGGCGCTGGCACACCACCTGGTGCCCCGGTTGGAAAGCCTATCAGGCGCATTTGGCGCAGCAGTCCCAGGAATAAGGCCGCCCATCCACCCGAATACGGCAACTGGGAGACTGAAACTGTCTGACGTTTTTAGATTTGGGGGCTGCCGTGTCATAATAATCTTATGGTTGCACCCATTTTGGCGGCAAAACTATATATCCCTCCCTTGCGATCCAGGTCAGTTCCGCGTCCGTACCTGATCGAACGGCTAAATGATGGTTTGCGGCACAAACTCACCCTCATCTCTGCCCCTGCCGGTTTTGGAAAAACCACGCTGATTAGCGAATGGCTTCATCAAATAGCTGAAGGCAGCGGCGTGAAGGATGAATTTACAGGAACGCTTCACACCTCTGCCAGTGCAAAACAAAAGGCTTTGCTTCCTGCCAGTATAGCCTGGCTGTCGTTAGATGAAGGGGACAGCGACCCGATACGATTTCACATCTATCTTATCGCTGCTTTGCAAACGATTATGCCGGGTATGGGCGCCGGTGTGTTGGCAGCACTCCAATCACCACAGCCCCCACCCATCACGGCGTTGTTGACGACACTGCTCAATGAAATCGCCGCTGTCCCACAACATTTCATCCTCGTCTTGGATGATTACCATATCTTAGATTCCCCACCAGTTGACCAGGCTCTTGCCTTCCTGCTCCAGCATCAACCGCCGCATATGCACCTGGTCATTACCACCCGGGAAGATCCACCACTGCCCCTCGCCCGGCTGCGTGCCCGTGACCAAATGACTGAACTGCGCACCGCCGACTTGCGCTTTACCCCCACCGAAGTCGCCGATTTTCTCAACCGGGTGATGAGCCTGGATCTATCGGCGGGAGATATTGCCGCTCTGGAAGCACGCACCGAAGGCTGGATTGCCGGCTTGCAGTTGGCGGCCATCTCTATGCAAGGACACCCGGACACCGCCAACTTCATCCAATCGTTTACCGGCAGCCATCATTTTGTACTGGATTATTTGCTGGCGGAAGTCTTACAGCAGCAGTCCGAAAGGGTGCAGGATTTTTTACTGCGCACGTCCATTCTCAATCGCCTGTGCGCACCATTGTGTGAGGCCGTCTTGCGCGATCCGGAAATCTCCGGGCAGGAAACATTAGAATTCCTGGAACGCGCCAATTTGTTTATTTTGCCTATGGACAATGAACGGCGCTGGTATCGTTATCATCGCCTCTTTGAGGATTTGCTGCACAATCGGCTAAGGCAAAGCCGAACTGCGGACGAAATAAACGAATTACATCTTCGCGCCAGTCAATGGTTTGAAGACCAGGGTCTATTATTGGAAGCCTTTCACCATGCGGCTGCTGCCAACAATGTGGCACGCGCCGAGCGACTGATTGAAAGGAAAGAGATGTCTTTACACTTCAGCGGGACATTGACCACGATCCTCAATTGGCTTATCTCACTGCCGGAGACAGTTAAAGATGCCAGACCTTCGTTATGGGTGAAGTCTGCCACGCTGGCGTTAATGGCAGGGCAGACCGTCGGCGTCGAAGAGCGGCTGCAAGCGGCCGAAAACGCCATACAATATCTCGACCTGAATGATGCTATCCGCAATCTTATCGGCGTCATTGCAGCCGCCAGGGCTACTCTAGCCCTCACGCGATACGAAGCAGAGACTATCTTTATCCAGGCCCAACGCGCGCTGGCGTATTTGCACCCCGATAACCTGCCATTCCGCTTTACGGCCGCTTGGACGCTGGCGTTTGCCTACCGCCTCCAGGGTGATCGCACCGCAGCTATCCAGGCTTATTCAGAAGCCGTCGCCATCAGCCAGACCTCTGGGGATACCTTCTCTACTTTATTAGCTACGGACAGCCTGGGTGAGGTTCAAGAATTGGAAAACCAGTTGTATTCCGCCGCCGAATCTTACAGGCGTGTGCTCGACCTGACTGGGGATTATCCACATCCGAACGCTGGTGAAACGCATCTTGGGCTGGCGCGAATCTATTACGAATGGAATGATTTAGAAGCGGCCGAGCGGCACGGACAAAAGAGTCTACAGCTCGTTAAACAATATGATCGTGTGATTGACCGTTTTGTTATCAGCGAGGTGTTTCTGGCTCGCCTGAAACTGGCTCAAGGTGACGTAGTCGGCGCAGCCGAGATGCTGGCGCAAACCGAAGAGTCTGTACATCGTCACAATTTTTTACAGCGTATGCCAGAAGTAACGGCCGTTCAGGTGTTGGTTCAACTGCGTCAGGGCAATCTGACAACGGCCGTTCATCTGGCACATACCTTTGACCTTCCCATCAGCCAGGCACGGGTATTCTTGGCCCAAGGCGACACAGCGGCAGCATTGGCAGTGTTGGTACCGTTACATCAACAAATGGACGCCAAAGGCTGGCAAGATGAAAAGCTTAGAGTGATGGTTTTGCAGGCAAGCGCACTTTTTCTGCATGGTCACAAGCCCGAGGCTGTCCAAATGCTAAAGAAGGCACTGGCCCTGGCCGAGCCAGGCGGCTTCATCCGCCTCTTTGTAGACGAAGGACCACCGATGGCTCGTTTGCTCCAAGAAGCCCTCTCTCAAGGAGTTGCCCCCGGATATATTCAGCGGTTGCTGGCAGCTTTTTCACCCGGTGAGTCGGAGCAATCTGTTCCACCACTGGCAAAAGTTATCGGAATCGATTTAGTAGAACCTCTTAGCCAGCGTGAATTGGAAGTCCTCCACCTTATCGCCGATGGCCTGACCAATCAGGAAATTGCCAACAGGTTGTATCTATCGCTGCACACGGTCAAAGTCCACGCCCGCAACCTTTACGCCAAATTAGATGTCAGTAATCGCACCCAAGCAGTGGCAAAGGGAAGATCACTGGGCATCCTTTCTGTATAAACAAGTCCCCTTACTCCTAAATTGAATAATCCTCCGAATAACTCCAAAGAGGTATGACAAGCATACCCTCCACTGGTTATGCTACGTGTACATGCAGAAATCTTCACAAATTATGATGACGGCGCATTGAGGCCAGGTAAATGTTAAACAAACTCGATTCCCATACTGACCCCGATCGACCGGCCATTTATCAGATCCGGATCAAAGGATATCTGGGCTGTCAATGGACAGACTGGTTTGAGGGCCTGACCATCACTGCGGATGATAATGGCAATACAATTTTGACCGGCCAGATCATTGACCAGCCTGCTCTGTATGGTTTACTCAAAAAAATGCGTGATTTAGGAGCGACCCTGCTCTCAATAAATCGCGTTGAAACCGACCAGACAGATGTGCCCGGTATCAAATGATAAAAATTATCAATATCAATAACTACTAAGCCCGTTGCCTGAGCGTTCGATAGCCTTAGTAGTTACCAAAACCAAGGAGAGTAAAATGAACTCAAACAGAAAGACAGCCGTTGTGGTGGGTATATTATTCATAATTGGAACGGTTGCTGGCATCCTCAGCGTTGTTTTTACGCAGCCTGTTTCAAATGCTCCGGAATATCTAACGGCCGTGATGACAAACAAAACTCAGGTTATCTTTGGAGCGCTTTTTATACTAACCATGGGGCTATCCCTGGCGATGGTCCCAGTTGTGCTGTTTCCGCTCTTAAAACAGTTCAACGAGGTCCTGGCTCTTGGTTATGTGGTTTTTCGTGGCACACTCGAGACCGTTACCTATATGGCAATGGCCTCCTGTTGGTTGTTGCTGGCGTCATTAGCGCCGGTATATGCTGAAAACCCAGGCGCTGCCGCGTTTCAAAACCTGGGCGCTTTATTGCTCCAAGTCCAGGATGCGATTGGTCTTCTGTTGATTATCCTTTTCAGCCTGGGCGCGCTGATGTTTTATTCTGTGTTGTACACATCGAAACTCATCCCTCGCTGGCTGTCCGTGTGGGGTCTGGTTGCCATCTTGCTTCATTTGTCCACCAGCTTTTTAGACATGTTTGGCCTCATGGACGCTTCCACTTCGGGGTCAGGTATTTCGTTTGTCATTAATTTTCCAATTTTCTTGCAGGAAATGGTGATGGCAGTGTGGTTCATTGTTAAAGGGTTTAATGTGGCGGCCGTTGCTGCCCCATCGGCCAAACTGGCAATAAGTGGTGATTAATTTGGTCTGCCAAAGGAAGGAAGCATTCTCATGAAAGCGATTGTTTATGAAAAATATGGCTCGCCAACCGTACTCCAACTTAAAGAGATGGAAAAACCTGTTTCCAAGGATGATGAAGTCCTGATAGACGTGCAAGCGGCCTCGGTGAACTCGCGTGACTGGCGGCTCATGCGGGCGAACCCGTTTTTTGTCCGCTTGATGGTCGGAGGGCTTCTCAAACCCAAAAATTCCATTCTGGGGACGGATGTCGCTGGTCGGGTTGAGCTGGTAGGCAGTCATGTTACACAGTTCCGGCCGGGAGACGAAGTGTTTGGTTACTTATCCAGATATGGTGGCAGGACGTTTGCGGAATATGCCTGTGCCACCGAAGATGAAATTGCGCTAAAACCGGCCAATTTGTCGTTTGAACAGGCGGCGGCTGTGCCTGTGGCCGCGCTTACCGCTCTAATTGGTCTGCGCGACATGGGAAACATCAAGCCGGAGGATAAGGTATTGATTCAGGGCGCATCAGGTGGCGTGGGCACGTTTGCGGTACAGCTTGCCAAAAAAGTATTTGGGGCGGAGGTAACGGCCGTTTGCAGTACAAACAACCTGGACATGGTGCGTTCGCTGGGGGCCGACCACGTCATCGATTACAAGAAAGAAGATTTCACCCGCAACAGGCAGCAGTATGACCTGATTCTGGCCGTAAACGGTTATCATCCGCTGTCACATTATTTTCAAGCGTTGACGCCTGAGGGAAGCTACGTTGTCGCCGGCGGTTCTATGCGGCAGCTCTTCAGGGCTATGGTTCAGAGCAGACGGAATAAAAAGACTGCGGGGCGGAAAACCTATGTCGTGTCGGTGAAACGAAGCAAAACGGATTTGCTTTTCATGAAAGAACTGCTTGAAACCAAAAAGGTTGTGCCTGTGATTGATGGCTGTTATCCGTTGCGTGAGGCGGCTGAAGCCTTCCGCTATTTTGAAGAAGTACACCCCAAAGGAAAAGTCGTCATCACAATGGCGCAAAACAACTAACCATAAGGAAATAAAAAATGAATTCCGTTACCAAAACATCAAGAATTTTAGGCGTTGCCTTCCTGCTTCAGTTTGTCACCTCATTTGTCAACAACGTCTTCATCCTGCCGCAGGTGACAGGCTCATCGGCCATGAGCGCCCCCGGCAATTTCGCGGAGAACCTGGTTCACATTGCGGATAATATCTGGCTGTTGCGAATTACAATTTTGCTGGATATGTTCACGGCCCTGGGCGTCGTCTTTTTGGGAGCCATGCTTTTCCTGACCCTTAGAAAAGAGAACGAAAAAATAGCCCTTACCGCCCTGGGATTTTATATTCTCGAAGCAGCGCTGTTGGGCGCCAGCAAACTGGATACCTTTGCGCTCCTGCGTATTAGCCAGGAATATACCGCCGCCGGACAGCCCGACAACTTGTTGCTAATGGCGCAAATTTCCTTTGAATCCATGAATTTCGTGGGCGGTACGCTGCACTCGCTGGCTTTTTGCCTGGGAGCCACCTTGTTTTACTATCTTCTCGACCAATCCCGATTGGTACCACGCGCCCTGTCGCTGTGGGGACTCATCACGGTTTTACCCATTTTGTTTGGCACACTGCTGGCAATTCTGGGCTATGAAATACCGTTTATTTTTTACGTTCCTTATGTTCCTTTTGAATTTGTTATCGGTTTATGGATTTTGGTCAAAGGCATAAACATCCAACAACAAGATGACCTGACTGTTCAACCTGCCCTCCTCAAAGGTGGTTTATGAAAGCAATTGCCTTCACAGAATATCGGCCGCGGTACTTGATCTCCAGAAGATAAAGAAAACAGTTCCGAAAAGCATCGAAGTCTTAATTATTCGCTGGCTCCTTTTACGCCCGGTGGTGGTCATCAGCAGGGGGCCAGAGGGGCGACCAGAGGTGAGGAAACGGCCGTTCGTCCAACGATACAACGAGCGGCGCCACCAAATGCTTGATAGCCCACATCCCTACGCGCGTACCACCTAAACGTTTCAGAATTCCAGCATTTATGATCAAAACCGCTACGCCGCGCTGGTCGTCAACTCACTCTTTGTGCATATTGGCCTGCATGTTAACGCCTTTATTGCCGCCCAGCGTGATCATCAGGCCTAGGATAAAGCCAAAGTTGTACCACTTCCCGTTGTTATGGGCTTCATACACGCCCACGTTGTCCTTAAACAACGACATCACAAAGGCAACCGGCGCGATCAGGCCGTGCCACAGCCCGCGCCAAAACCCGGCAATTTCGCCTTTTTCGTTGGCTGTGTTTTCCAACTCATTCCTACCGGCGGTTGTAAATTTTTCCTTCATAAAACACCTCCTTTTTCAACTTACCGGACCCCGCGCCCGAAAAGCGCGCCGGTCACAAAACTAATCAGACTCATCACCAATGGGATACCAAACAGATAATGTTTGAGCATTGCTTTGCAAGAGAAGATATCGTGCCGCTATTCGTGAAGAACGATTTGCTCGCCCCAGGCCGCAGCCCGCTCCAATTCGCCATCTTTTAGCGGTCCTTGCTCTCCGGTAACGAGAAAACCCTCC
>JAWOGU010000118.1:0-7093 GCA_046496595.1 Chloroflexota bacterium | reverse complement strand
CGGCGCAGATGGCGGCGCTGCCCACAGCCGGCCGCGTCGTCGCGCCGCTGGGCGTGGGCCGCCATGCAGACCATCTTATCACCCGGCGGGCGGCGGAACTCTGTTTTGGCGCAGCCTTGTGGTATTATGAGGACTTCCCGTATGTGCGTGAGGCAGGGGCATTAACGGCCGTTATCCCCCTGCACACCAACCAATGGCGGCTGACAGGGGAATAACCTGCGCCTGCCATTGGTTGGTGTGGGGGGGGATAACGGCCGTTATCCCCCCAGCCTCCCGCACATATGGGAAGTCCTCATAATACCACAAGGCTGCGCCAAAACAGAGTTCCGCCGCCCGCCGGGTGATAAGGTGGTCTGCATGGCGGCCCACGCCCAGCGGCGCGACGACACGGTCGGCTGTGGGCAGCGCCGCCATCTGCGCCGCCAGCGCCTCGATCAACGCCGTTTCTGCCGGATGAACGGCCGTGATTACTGATTCCCAGTCAGGATACAACAGGTCGCCCGTCTCAGGATGGGTGCGGTAAATGCAGTCCGGCACAGGCCAGTGCTGGTAGTCTGCTCCCAAAAGGCGGCAGGCGGCGGCGTCTTCCTGGCGGCGCAAGGCTTCGGCGTTGGCTGGTAACTGCCAGCGGGCATGGAGTTCCCGCACAAAATCGGAGCGAACGACAGCCGCCGGTGGATCCCCCGCCATGATGGTGACGATGAGGATGTGACGGCCAACGGCCGTTTCCTGCTGAATCTGTCCACCACAAGAAAGCGCCGCGTCATCCAGGTGCGGCGCCAGATAGACGGCGTCATAATGTGTGCGCATAAACCTGTTGACCTTTATAATAGCCAAGCATGTCCAAAAAACTCACCCATCTTGATGAACAAGGTCAGGCCAAAATGGTAGACGTTGGTCTGAAACCGGATACGGAGCGCGTGGCTGTGGCGCGAGGCAGCGTGGTGATGCAGCCACAGACATTGCAGCTCATTATAGAAGGAAACATCAAAAAAGGGGATGTTTTCATGGTAGCGCAGTTGGCCGGCGTCATGGCGGCCAAACGCACCAGCGATCTGATTCCCCTGTGCCATCCCTTGATGCTGACCCATATTGACGTCGTCTGCGCGCCCAACCTGGCTGAAAGCCGGGTGGACATTGAAGCGACGGCCCGCGTCACCGGCAAAACCGGCGTGGAAATGGAAGCGTTAACGGCCGTTGCCACCGCCGCCCTCACCATTTACGATATGGCCAAAGCCGTAGACCGCACCATGCACCTCACCAACATCCACCTCGCCCACAAATCAGGCGGCCGCAGCGGCGTCTACAACGTGGAAGATTAAAACAACATGGAACTACAAATCAAATTATTTGCCACCCTCAAAGATCGAGCCGGGCAAGACACCATTCACCTTCAGCTAGACCCTCCGATCACCGTGCAGACCCTCCTGACCGCTATTGAAACAGCTTATCCCGCTCTCAAGCCGTCGCTGCCCACCACGCTGGTCGCCGTCAACAAAGCCTTCGCCTTCCCCGAAACAGAAATCGAAGAAGGCGCCGAAATCGCCCTCTTTCCACCGGTTAGCGGCGGCAGCAGCGCCTTTCCCCATCCCACCTACTTCGCAACTACCACAGACCACATCGATCAAAACGCCATCCACCGCGCTCTGGCCCAGCCCGATGTCGGCGCCGTTGTCAGCTTCACCGGCTTTGTGCGCGGCGAAACCCGGCGCGACGGTTTACCGGCGGCCACACAGTACCTGGAATATGAATCCTACTCCGAAATGGCGGCGCTAAAAATGGCCCAAATCGCCCGCGAAATCTGGTACAAATGGCCGCAGGTCAAAGGCATCGCCATCGTACAGCGCCTGGGCAAACTGGAAATCGGCGAAGTGACTACCTACGTGGCCTGCGCTGCCGGTCACCGCGACCAGGGCGTGTTTGAAGCCGCCCGCTATGGCATTGACCGCCTCAAAGAAATCGTGCCGGTCTGGAAAAAAGAGGTCGGCAGGGACCAAAGCGTGTGGGTGGAAGGGCACTATCAACCCACTGAAACGGATAACTAAACCATGCAAAACTGGCAGCAGCGGGCGCTGGAATTTGCCCAAAAACACAACTATTCCCGCCCACCGAGTGTTTATGCTTTAGACTTGATGAGCGAACCCGGTGAAGCAGCCAAGGCAGTGCTTGTAGGGACAAATTACGGTGAACGGCCGTTTCAGACCACACCCGATTTCACAAGTGAATTAGGGGATGTCCTCTACAGCCTTTGTCTTCTAGCCGCATCCGCGAATGTAGATCTAGAAACCGCCTTCACTGCATCTCTAGACAAATATGAGCAGCGCTGGCAAACCACAGGCCAGATCGGCAGTTCAGCAGACAATCAAGTCTCAATCTAAAGAATGGGAATTAATAATGGAACTAAAATTAAAGATTGAAGATTAGCGCTCGACCTATCTTCAATCTTTCACAAGTTGTTCTGTTCCTATTCCTAAATAAGTTGGAGATAATATGGAAGATGGAAACTTGCAAAGACGCCGGGTTGTCATCACCGGCGCCGGTCTGGTAACACCATTGGGGCATTCTGCCCCCGACACCTGGACCGCTATCCTGGCAGGCAAGTCGGGCATTGGTCCCTTCACCTTGATAGACAAACGGGATCACGACGTCAACACTTTGTGTGAAGTTAAGGAATTCGACGCCGTCCTCTATTTAGGCCGCAAAGAAGCAAGGCGGCGGGATCGCTTCCAGCAGTTCGCGGCCATAGCCGCCAACGAAGCCGTCGCCCAATCCCGCCTGCCAATTACCGATGATAACCGCCAGCGCATTGGCGTCGTCCTGGGCACAGGCGTAGGTGGTGTTGCCACCCTCGTCGAACAAGACCATGTCCTGTTTCAAAAAGGCGCGCGACGTGTCAGCCCATTTGCCATTACCATGATCATGCCCAACGGCGCCTCCGGCATGATCGCCATCGATCACGGCATACAGGGACCATCTCATACCATTGTCACGGCCTGCGCCTCCGGTAACGACGCCATTGGCAACGCCTACCACCTGATTCGCTGGGGGCTGCTCGACGCTGCGCTCACTGGCGGCTCCGAATCGATCATCACCAACGTGGCGTTGGCCGGTTTTGAGCAGGCGGGCGCTACTTCCAACAAAAGCGCCGAAACGCCGCAGCCCTTCGACAAAAATCGGGATGGTTTGATTGTGGGTGAAGGGGCGGGGGTGTTAATGCTGGAAAGCCTGGAACAGGCGCAGGCGCGCGGCGCTGTCATCCTGGCGGAACTGACCGGCTATGGGCAGACAACCGACGCACACCACATTACCGCCCCGGCCGAAGGCGGCGCGGGTGCGGCGCGCGCCATTCGTCTGGCTCTCGCCGATGCCGGGTTAAATCCTGCCGATGTGGACTATATCAGCGCGCATGGCACAGCCACCCAGCTCAACGACGCCGCCGAAACGGCCGCCATCAAATCAGTCTTTGGCGAAGATGCCTATAAGGTGGCTGTGAGTTCCACCAAATCGATGACAGGCCACATTATGGGCGCCACCGGCGCGATTGAAACCGTTTTTTGCGCACTGGCTATCCGGGATCAAATGCTGCCGCCCACCATCAACTATGTCACGCCGGACCCGGTTTGCGATTTGGATTACGTGCCTAATGAAGCGCGCGCCGCCAGGGTAAAGGTCTGCTTAAACAATGCGTTTGGCTTTGGCGGGCACAATTCGGTACTTGTTATTCAGGAATTTACTACTTAGGTATGGAAAACATAGACACGCTGCAAGAAGTAATGGGTTTCCAATTTCGGGACCGTTCAGTGTTGATACGCGCTTTGACACATCGTTCTTATCTAAATGAGAATGCGGATGCCGGCCTGGAAGATAACGAGCGCCTTGAGTTTTTAGGGGATGCGGTGCTCGATTTTTGGGTGGGCGCGTATCTCTATCACCGTTTCCCGGAGATGGACGAGGGCGATTTGACCAGTTTGCGGGCGGCGTTGGTGCGGGCCAATACGCTGGCAGATTTCGCCAGGGTGTGGTCGTTGGGTGAAGCGCTGTTGTTGGGTTATGGCGAGGCGGAAAGCGGCGGCCGGGAGCGCACGCCGATTTTATGCGCCACGTTTGAGGCGGTAATCGGCGCGATTTATCTGGACCAGGGACTGGAAAAGGTGAAGGAGCTGCTGCTGCCGCTGATTGAGCCGGCGCTCAAGGCGATTGTGGCGGACCAACTGCATAAGGACGCCAAAAGCGAATTCCAGGTTTGGGCGCAGGCGCAGTATGGTGTTACGCCTCGTTATGAAGTGATGACGACCACCGGACCGGATCACGCCAAGATGTTTACGGTGGGTGTGTTTGTGGGGAATGAGGCGTGGGGAACCGGAGAAGGGCCCAGTAAACAAACGGCGGCGCAGGCGGCTGCCAGGCAGGCTATGGTGCGCGCCGAAGAGGTGGAAGATATGGGTTTGGGTGTGGGTGACGGCGTATGATGAGGCTTTTGGTGACGGGCGGCAGCAGCTATTTGGGGCGACATCTGGTACCGCTGGCGCTGCCGGATTTTGAGGTTCTCTACACGTTTTTTCAGCATGATCCGTTGGGTTTACCTGGGGGCCGCTGCCTGAATGTGCAGGATGAAACGGCCGTTTCCCAGCTCGTCACCACTTTCCAGCCAGACGTTATCATCCATTTAGCGGGTTCTAATCGCGGCGCGGATATGGCCGATGTGATTGTGCAAGGCGCCGCCTACGTTACCCAGGCCGCCCGCCAGGTGAACGCCCGCCTCATCCACCTCTCCACCGACTGCGTTTTTAGCGGGCTGGAGCCGCCTTATCACGAAACGGCCGTTCCCACCCCCGTCAATGCCTATGGCCGCGCCAAAACAGAAGCCGAAGCCATCATCCAACAGCATCCCCACCACGTCATTGTGCGCACCTCCTTGATATACAGCCTGGAAAAAATGGATCATGGCACGCAGTGGATGGCAGCCGCCCTGCAAAAAGGGGAACCTGTGACCTTGTTCGACAACCAGATACGCAATCCCGTATGGGCTGAAAGCCTCAGCCGCGCCTGCCTGGAACTGGCGGCTCACTTCTACACCGGCGTTTTGCATGTGGCTGGCAGCCAGGTGATGACCCGCGCCGCATTCAGTTTAAAGATGCTCGATTGGTGGAATGTCTCCCAGCGAGAAACGCTCATTATCGGACCGTCAACCGGGACCAACTGGCCTTTGGATTTAACGTTTGACATCAGCCGGGCAACGGCCGTTCTGCGCACTCCCTTACCTGGCGTGGATGAAGTATTGAAAACGGCCGTGTCGCACCCCGCCAGCTAACATAACGTTCACCTGCCAATCATCCCCTGCTTAACTGGAAAGCATATCCTAAATCATGACGCTACCGAGCGTTGACAGGTGTGTGTCACCTTGGCCGATGAGCAGCCGACATTTCCCAAAATCTACGGCGCTTTGCCCACTAACCAACAGCAGATCTAACGCGCATATGGCTGCCTCCACCTCTTGACTTTTGCGCTTCGATTATGCTAGACTGCCTCGGTGCAGGAAGAGGCAGAGTTGGGTGCGAGTCATATCACACAACCTGAGCACAAATTCATAAATAGGAGAATAAGGAACCTTGAGTGACTTAGGTAGTCCATTTGACGAAATGGAAGTGGTTAACGCATTGCTTAATGAAGGAATGGAGCAGGGGTATATTACTTACGACCAGATATTAAAAGCCCTGCCAAATGTTGAGAACAACCTGGTATTACTGGAGACAGTTTTAGAAGAAGCCCAATCAATGGGCGTCACTATTTTCGAGAACGAAGAAGAAGCCAGCAATGCCATAGGCGCGGAAGAAGACGTCAGCCTCAGTGATGATGATTTAGACGTAGAGGCGCTTTTCGAAGATGGCTCTCTCAACTCTCACACCGCCCCCTTGTTTGATCTGAGCAACGTACCTATTGATGATTCTGTCGGCTTATACTTTCGCGAAATGGGCCAGCAATCTTTGCTGACCGCCGACGAAGAAGTACAGCTTGCCAAGGAGATCGAAGCCGGCCGCGCTGCGGCAGAAACCCTCGACACAGCAGAAAACCTGACAGAAGATGACATCGACGAATTAATCAACATCCGGGAAATAGGCGACGCGGCGCGGGCGCATCTGATTCGCGCCAATACCCGCTTAGTTGTCAGCATCGCCAAAAAATATCGTGGACGTGGGCTGCAATTCCTGGATCTCATTCAGGAAGGTAACGTTGGCCTGATGAAAGCTGTCGAAAAATACGACTACCGTCGGGGCAACCGGTTTAGCACCTATGCCACCTGGTGGATTCGGCAGGCCGTTACCCGCGCCCTGGCCAACCATGGCCGCACGATTCGTATTCCGGCGCATTTGGGCGGTCGTATTAGCAAACTGTATCAGGTGGCTCAAGAGCTGGAACAGGAATACGGGCGTCAACCAACCGCCGAAGAAATCGCCCACACGATGGAGCTGCCCGCAGAACGAGTGCGGTGGATGCTGCGCACCAGCCGCCAGCCGGTTCATTTAGAACGACCAGTTGGGGACGAGTCTGACGCCGAACTGGGTGACTTCATCGAGGACATTGAAGCGCCGCCGCCGGCCGAAATGGTAGCCAGCAACATGCTTACCGAAGAACTGGGTGACATTCTCGACCAACTGACCCCGCGTGAAGCCCGTATTTTGCGCCTGCGTTATGGCTTGCAGGATGGCGAATCGCGTACCCTGAAAGAAGTCGGCGAAATGTTTGGCCTGTCGCGGGAGCGTATTCGGCAGCTTGAAAAAGAGGCCCTACGAAAATTACGCCACCCCAATTTTGCCGGTCATTTACGCCAATATCTCAATTAACGGTCTGGTAAAGATTATCAAATCAAAGCCCCCTCTAAACTTTAGAGGGGGCTTTTTTATTGCCTATTACGTATCTTCTCGATAAATCGCGGCGGAGTTGGTTGAGCCTGTCGAAACCAACGGCCTTAGCCGAACCAACGGCCTTAGCCGAACCAACGGCCTTAGCCGAACCAACGGCCTTAGCCGAACCAACGGCCTTAGCCGAACCAACGGCCTTAGCCGAACCAACGGCCTTAGCCGAACCAACGGCC
>JAWOGU010000588.1:0-5121 GCA_046496595.1 Chloroflexota bacterium | reverse complement strand
GCCAGTTCCGGCGCAAATTCCGAGCGGGTGGAAAGCAGCGCCGCCAGGTGAAAAATGGCGTCGAAATCATATTCTGTCACCAATCTTTTAAATAAATGGGTGTCGAGAATATCCCCTTGAATAGCGGTAACTGATCCTTGGAATTCTGCCGGCAGGGGATGTAGATCAAGCGCCAACAGGTGATAGGCATTGTCCTGAGACAGGCTCTGAATCAGCGCCTGACCAATTTCGCCAGCGGCGCCGGTAATTAAAATGACTTTTTTGCGCATGGGGTCTCCTACAAAATGTTGAAAGATGAATGATGAAGGATGAATTGGGAAATCATTTTGTGAATTGTAACAGAAACCAAGGCGGCATGTTATACTCGCCCGCTTATGCGTCAACGATACATTTTCTGGTTTTGGCTCCCCCTGTTTGCCAGTTGGCTGCTGATGACGGCGGAAGGGCCTATCATCAGTGCGGCGATTAACCGTCTGCCCAATGAAGTGACGATGCTGGCTGCTTATGGCATTGTGGTCAGCCTGTCGGTGATGATTGAAAGCCCCATCATCAATATGCTGGCGACTTCGACGGCGCTGGTGAAAGACAGGGCTTCTTACATGCTGGTACGCCGGTTTACGATTCACTGGGCCATCTTGTTGACGATTATTTCAGTGCTGCTGGCGTTTACGCCCTTGTTCAAATGGGTCGTCATCGACTTGTTGGACACGCCGCTGGAAGTGGCGCAGTGGGTGAAGCCTGGATTGCAAATTATGATTTTTTGGAGTGCAGCCATTGCCTGGCGGCGCTTTTTGCAAGGGGTTATCATTCATTTTGGGCAAACGAGCAAGGTAGCCTGGGGCACTGGGGTTCGGTTGGTGGCTTCGGGGGGAACGGCCGTTATCCTGGCATTATTCAGCGATTGGTCAGGCGTGATCATCGGGGCAGTCTCACTGATGGCAGGGGTGATAGCCGAAGCCGTTTACGCCACAATAGCCGTGCGCCCCATTTTGCAAAACGAACTGCATCCCGATCAACCGGCGGCGGCTGGCGAACCGCTTACTTATCGAGCGTTATTCTGGTTCCACCTGCCCCTGGCGGGTACTTCCCTGCTGATACTCATCACGCAGCCCATGGTCACGTCCAGCCTGGCCCGGTTGGACGATCCCCTCATTTCTCTGGCGGCCTGGCCTGTGGTTTTCCAAATTATGCTGATGGCGCGGGCAGCGGCGCTGGCGCTGCCGGAAGTGGTGATCGCGTTAAGCGACAAACCTGATTCTTTTATGCCGGTGCGCCGTTTTTCTTTCAATTTAACGGCCGTTATTACTCTGGCCATGCTCTTGTTTGTATTCACGCCTGCCGCCAGTTTTTACATTTTTGTGGTGCAAGACATGACGCCGGTGGTGGGCCAGTTGGCGCGCACCAGTTTGATCTACTTCCTGCTGTTCCCGGCGCTGGCGACGATTATTTCCTGGCTGCGCGGGCTGTTGATTAACCAACGGCGCACCCGGTTTGTCAATATGGGCATGGTGATTAATTTGGGTATAACGGCCGTTGTGCTGGGCGTCGGTCTCTTTTTGCGCTGGTCGGGCATCCCCACGGCAGCCCTGGCGTTTAATTTAGCCGCCGTTGGTGAGATTGTTTACCTGGGCTGGCGCACCCGGCAGGCGCTGCCCACGAACATGCGCTTATTGGGACTGCCCAGCTCTCCCTGAGCTACTCCTCAATCCCCGTCACCAGACCGATGCGGACTGCCAGCAGCGCCGCCTGGGTCCGATTTTCCACGCGCAGTTTAGCCAAAATATGCGTAACATGGGTGGAAACAGTGCGGCCGCTGATGGAAAGCAGGTCTGCAATTTCCTGATTAGTGCAGCCTTTTGCCAATAGTTCCAAGACTGTTAGTTCGCGCTCCGTCAGCTCTTCGTAGTCCGGCGCAGGCTCGTTGAAGCCATGAACCAGATGTCGGCTGATTTTGGCATGGAAAAGATATTGGCCCTGGTGGACGGCCTGAATGGCGGTGAGCAGTTCAGCGGGTGTAGAATCTTTTAACTGAAAACCGTGGGCGCCGGCATCCAGGGCTGCTCTGATTTTGTCATCTTCAGAGAAGCTGGTCAGGATTAACACTTTGGCCTCTTTATTATCATGGATAATTTCTTTGAGGGCGCTGATCCCATCTTTGTTGGGCATAGCCAGATCGAGCAAAATCACGTCCGGATTTAATTTTTTGGCCATGGCGACAGCTTCCTCCCCATCGCAGGCCTCTCCAATCACTTCGACGCCCGGCTTGACGCCTAACAGGGCTATTAATCCCTTCCGTACCAGGTTGTGATCATCGACGATGAGAATTTTTATTGGGTCTTCCATTGAACGGTCCTTAGAATGATGAATGGTGAATGATGAATTTTTTGTCAAGCCCTTACGTTTCTGAAGGTTCGAGAGGAATGGCTACTTCAATTCTGGTACCTGATCCGGGTGGAAAGGAAATATAGAAAGCGCCGCCTACTTCCTCTATCCGATTTTTCATGTTTTTCAGCCCCAGGCCGCTGTCCTGCCCAGAATTTGGCGGGGTAAAGCCGTGACCATTGTCTTGAATGGACATGAGAATGGTGTTGTTTTCTTTGCTGAGGCGAATGAAAACGGCCGTTGCTTTGGCGTGTTTGAGGATATTGTTGAGCGCCTCTTGGGCTACACGATAGAGAGGATGGCCTAGTTCCGGGGGAATCTCCAGGTCTGGAGGCGCTTCGATGCTGGCTTCCATGCCGGAGCGTGTTTCAACTGTTTCCAACCGATAATGAAGGGCCTTAACCAACCCTTCTTCCATCAGAGCGCCAGAGCGCAGTTCATAAAGCATGAGGCGCATTTCTTTGAGTCCCTGGCGGGCAATGACGCTGATATCGTTCAGGTATTCGTGTAATTTTTCGCCGGGGGCGCCTTGGGCGAGATCCTGGGCGGCTTCAGCAAAGAGGGTGAGGCTGTACAGTGACTGGGTCACGGAGTCATGAAGTTCACGCGCCAACCGTTCCCGCTCTTCCAAGACAGCCATTTGCTGGGTTTTCTGGCGTAAACGGCCGTTTTCCACAGCCACACCCATATGATCCGCCACAGACGCCAGCAGTTCCAGGTCTTCCAATGAAAACTGTTTGGCACCCAAATGGACGACGCTCAAAATGCCCATCACCTCGCCTTTAGCGCGCATCGCAGTCCCGGCATAATTAAAAACTCCTGCCGGCAGATGGAGAAAGTCAAACGCCGGTATGGACGCCAAATCTGTTAAGACTGTCGGTTTTGGCTGGCTGAGAATTTGCTCAGGCAGCCAAAAGCTGGTCATGAATTCGGAAACGGCGGGCAGGAATTGTGGCGGGACATTTTGTTGGATATGGAGTTTGAAGAGGCCCTCCTCCAGCAGGTGAATGGCGCCTCCGGCGTATCCCAGCGTTTCTAAGGTAGCCTGCAAACTCTCTTTCATGATGAGATTAAGATCCAGGTATTTGCTGGCAACGGCCGTTACCCGATACAGCATCGACAAATCGCGTGTGCGCTGTTCAACTCGGTATTCCAGGTCTTTAGCATATTGGCGGGCTTCTTTGTAGAGTCTGGCGTTTTCTATGGCCACAGCCGCCTGATTGGCAAAAGCCACCGTCAAGACAGCGTCTTGCTCTGTGTAAAACTTCGCCACCGATTTATCCAACGATAACAAGCCAATTGTCTTGCCTTTGGCGTGCAGCGGAATACCCATCCAGCAGCGAACATACTCAGACCCACGTGTACCCACCCAGTCCGGGTCTTTGAGCGTATCGGCCACAATATAGGGTTCCCCCAGCTTGTAAACCCTGTCAACATTGGCGAACTGCGCCACAGCCTGCTGAATTTCCGGCAATATCGACTCAGGCAGCCCGCGTTGAGCCACAACCATCAGGCTGTCGTCTTGTTCCATGTAAACGGCGGCGCTGTCGTAGTCAATGACCTGCACCAGTTGATCTAAAATATTACCCAGAAGCTGCTCCAAATCCAGGCTGGCGTTCAGGTCGGCCGCCACCTGCCGCAGGGTTTCTGCCTGGGTACGGGCGCTGTTTTCAGCAATGCGTAAACGGGCGTTGCTGATGGCAATAGCAACGGGCGCGGCAATTTCCTGCACGATTCCGATATGTTCCGGCACAAAGACGTTTGGGTCTTCGGCGCTCAGACTAAGGCAGCCAATCAACTCGCCTTGCACGGTTAAGGGCGCCTGAATAAATGAATGTTGGCCCCAATTTTTGAGTTCCGCTACGGCCGGCGGCACAAAACGCATTTGCCAGATGTCTTCTACTACATAGACGCTGCCGGTTAGCAAGTCATCTAATATTTCTTGCGAAACCACAGCTGCCAGGGGTGATTGGGGAGCGAGCGTAGAGGATTGGAGCAGTTCCGGGTCTTTGGCGTCAACCGCCAACAAAACGGCCGTTTTGTCACTCATGTCGAACATCCAGACAGAAGCTGTGCAGCAAGGCACAAACTGGCATATAAAGGGCAAGGCCACCTGAGCAATCTCTTCCGGTGAATTTTTCACATTGATTGCCATGTCCAGTTCGTGCAGGCCGCGCAGACGGTCTGAGTAGTGCTGGAGCGCTTTTTCTATCCGTTTTCGTTCAGTAATATCCAAAATGGAAATAATAACCTGGGAATAAGTGCTTTCCATACCTGGCGGCACAGACCACCGGAACAAAACTATAATACGTTCTCCTGTCAGGGTTAAGTTGGTGATTTCGCGCTCAAAAAAGGATTTCCTTTCGACCATAGCCACCAGCGAATCGAGCAGAAAAGAATAAGATTCAGCCGGAACAAAATTAACCATGTTATCCATAAGGGCAGTTTTGTCGGACGCCTTAAACATGGAAACGGCCGTTTGATTCACACCCGTCACCCGTATTAAAGACAGCAGTTCAGCAACGACTGCCGGATTTTCACTAATAAATTGGCGAAAATCTTGTACACCGTCCCAATCAAGCTCCTGAACACGCGCCATCAGGAGGGAGGCATCTTCCTCCCACAACGCCACCGGAGACGACTCAAACAAGGCGCGATACCGCTGCTCTTGCGCCTGGAGCGCCAGCGACCGATTTTTGTTATTGGCATTATTCAACCAGAGCACAACAGACGCCAGCC
>JAWOGU010000586.1:0-3935 GCA_046496595.1 Chloroflexota bacterium | reverse complement strand
AACCGCTCTATCCACGAATTTAGTTTCGAGCGGTCCCACAAACTCATTCATGGTTTTCTGAAGTCCCATTTTCACCTGTTTCTTCATGAATCGCTCCAGGCGGTGGATCGAATTTTCCAACGGCTCGTGGACATAGTAGCGGCAATGGGAATTGCCACTAAAATTCCCAAAACGGTCGAATTGAACAGGCTATTGGCTTAAGTTGACACTTATGGTGTCAACATATTTCAGGACTTGACAGTTCACCGGTATTTACTGAAAACAAGCGTGGCGTTGTGCCCGCCAAAGCCAAAGGTATTAGACATGATGTGGGAAACGGCCGTTTTCCGCCCCGCATTCGCCACATAATCCAAATCACAAGCCGGGTCCGGCGTTTCATAATTGATGGTGGGGGGCAGCCAGCCGGTTTCCATGCTCTTCAAACATAAAATCGCTTCCAGCGCCCCTGTCGCTCCCAACAAGTGACCGTGCATCGACTTGGTCGAACTGATAGGAATCTCATTAGCGCTTTCGCCGTACACTGTTTTAATAGCGGCCGTTTCCATTTTATCGTTGAGCGGCGTGGAGGTGCCGTGGGCGTTGATGGCGTCAATATCGGCCGGCGTCAGACCGGCGTCCGCCAGCGCCAGGCGCATGGCCTGCGCCGCGCCACCGCCGTTTTCAGCAGGCATGGAAATGTGGAAGGCGTCAGCGCTGGCCCCATACCCCGTCAGTTCGCCGTAAATGTGCGCTCCCCGCTTCAAGGCGTGGTCCAACGATTCCAACACCAGGATGGCCGCCCCCTCACTGACCACAAACCCGTCTCGATTGGCGTCAAACGGCCGTGAGGCCTGCGGCGGGTTTTCATTTTGCGTTGAAATTGCGCCCATTACGCCAAACCCCGCCAGCGTCAACGGCAAAATGCACGCCTCCGCCCCACCGGCCAGCATCACGTCCGCTGCGCCGCGCTGAATGGTAACGGCCGCCTCGCCCAGCGCATTGTTGCCTGTGGCGCAGGCCGTATAAATTCCCAGATTCGGTCCGCGCAGCATATAGGTGATCGAAATCATCGCCGCCGGTGTATCCGCCAGCATCATCGGCACAAAAAAGGGGCTGACGCGATACGGACCCCGTTCGTTGAAGGTGTTGGTGCTTTCAATCATGGGCTGCATCAATCCCATGCCGCTGCCCACAATCACGCCGATGCGGACGCTGTTTGTCTCGGTAATCACCAGCGCCGCATCCGCCAGCGCCTCTTGGGCGGCTGCCAGAGCCAGTTGGGTGACGCGATCCATGCGCCGGGCCTCTTTGCGCCCAAACAGCGCTTCAGGATCAAACGCTTTAACCTCGCCGGCTATCTGCGTTTTATAGCCACTGGCGTCAAAATGCGTGATAGGACCAATGCCGCTGCGGCCGGCGGCAATGCCAGCCCAGGTGTCCGCAACGGTATTCCCCATTGGATTGAGGGTCCCCATCCCCGTAATGACCACGCGGCGCTTCTTAAATTCCATGCACATCTCCACTCAACATGATTCAGGTTTTTTGCTTCCCACGTAACTACGAATGCCGTTGCCTGAGCTTGTCGCAGGCAACATGGGCTTCGACAAGCTCAGCCCTCGAGAGCCTTAGGAGTTACCTGCCCACACTATAACCCTGCTTAAGAGGCAAAGATGCGTTCTACAACGCTGGCAGTGCGGTGAACCGCGACAGGGACAAAAAAGCCGCTGCTCATTTAGGCAGCGGCTCATTCATGGCTCAAGATTGGACCAATCTTGGAGATTGGTCCAATCTAATAAACGCTCCGTTAGTCAACAGCGAGGAAAAATTCGCCTGTCCCGGATTCGGTGAAGTCGCTGACTTGCAAGATAAAGAGGTCATCTGCTTCAAAGGTGAAAGTCAGAGTTTCTGTGCCACCCGTGCCGCCAGCATCCGCCTCAGCGAGCACATTATCATCGAAATCAACCAACCGCAGAACCAGGTCAATGTTGTCGTCGGTTTTGATGGTGAAGCTGACGGTGTCGCCGGCGTCACCGCCGATGTAATATTCAAACAGGCTGTTCGGACCAAAACGGCCGATCACTGTATCGCCTACCGCCAGTTCAAAGTAGACAAATTCAGAACCGATGAGAGTAACATCATAGGCGCCGGTAGAGCCTTCATAGCCGAGTAGACGGAAAGTGTAGTTGCCATCTTCCGGCACGGTGAAGATAACTTCTTCAAAGCCGGTGGTAGCGTCTTCTTCCTCAAGCAGTTCGCCGGTGTCGTCGTTGTACAACTGCACCACCACATCCAGTTCGATGTCGGGGTCCACCTGGAAGACAACCAGTTCATCGGCGAAGGTGTAGAACGGGAAGTCGTGGGTTTCTTCGGCGTCATCCAGGGAACCGCTGGCGAAGATGAAGGAAGCCGGATTGCTCAGGTAAGATTCTTCCACCAGGAGTTCGAAATCGCCCGGTGTGCCATCATAACTGGTGACGACAATGGTGTAGTCGCCATCTTCGGGTAAACGGAAGATGCGAATATATTCGGTGTCATAAGAGTCATCCACAGGAGCGTCCAGGAGCGAACTACCATTGGGATCCAGTAAATCTACGACGACATCCAGCTCTTCTGTCAGGGGCGCTACGGTGACGTCGGCGAATTCGTTCGCTTTGCCGGTGAATGTGAACATTGCTTCTGTTTCGCCATCTACCGAAGACTGGTAAATTTCGCTGTAGATCAGGGCGCTGCCTGAGGGGATGCTAATACCGGTGGATTCTACAGTTTCAGAACCAAAATCGCCGGATTCCGGCAGTTTGCCGGATTCGGCAATGCTGAGGGTATAGTCACCTGCGGAGCCATCGTAGCTTTCAATAGAGATAAAGAAGCTGCCGTTGGCCGGTATTTCAAAGCCTAGCAGCGTTTCCGCCACAAAAGAGTCGTCAATAGGGGCGTCCAGCAAAGACACGCCGGTTTCGTCCAGAATATCCAGGATAACGTCCAGCCCTTCAGATACGGGTTCGACAACGATGTCGATCACTTCACCCTCCAGGCCAATAAAGCTCCAGACGCCGGGGGTGTTTTCGGCGAGGCTGCCTTCGACGGTGTCGCCATACAGCAGGAAGCCTTCTGATTCGGGCATTCCAGCGATTTCACTGCTTTCTTCGCTCACAACCGGTTCGCGCAGTTCAATGCTGTCGGCCATGGCGGTGAAAATTGGCAGGAAGTCTGCTTCCGCTTCGGAAGGGCCGGTGCCAACAAAGACGGCTGCCCAATCGCCATCAATGACGACGGCGACGTAGGCGGTCAGCGGGACGCCTTCGCTGCTTTCACCATCGACGATAGCGGTGGCGCCGGGGTTGCCGTTGATGGAAACGGCCGTTGGCCCTTCGCGCAGCCCTTCACCCCCCAAATCCAGTTCGGGGATGAACTGGTTCAGAATTTCTACCGGATCGGCTTCACCAAAGTCTGCTGCCGGGCCGCTCAGCACCAGAGAAACGGCATCGGTGGCGCCGGGTTCGTCGGAGTCCAGCGCTTCCTGGCTGGAGGCAATCACCAAAAAACCTGGCAAGGTCTCATCGGTGACCCACCCAGCCGGGTAGCTGATAGTCAGACCGGCTTCGTCGTTGGAGAGTTCTTCAAAGTCAACTGCCGGTTCCGGAGTTGGCTCTTCAGTTGGTACTTCAGTGGGAACGGCCGTTGGTTCTTCTGTGGGAACGGCCGTCGGTTCCGGCGTGTTTGTCGCAGGGACTTCTGTGGGAGGGGGTGGTTCTGGCGTGGGGGTAGGTTCTTCACCGCCACAAGCAGCCAGGGCCAATGCCAGGACTGCTATCAACAATAAAGCAAGGATACGAAAATGTTTTGATTGCATGTTACAAAATCCTCCTGAGGATTGGGAATGAAGGGCGGAAACCCTCGATAATGCGTTATCGTTGGTTTATACCGCTCTTTGGGAAAATGAATTGCGGAGTTTGTCC
>JAWOGU010000564.1:0-6729 GCA_046496595.1 Chloroflexota bacterium | reverse complement strand
AAGCAGCAAAGCTAACTGCGCCTATCCGTTACCTATCGATTGGCTAACAGGTTTGGGGGATGTGGAGGTGATGGGGTGATGGGGTGATGGGGTGAGTGAGGTGGCAAAGTGGCAGGGTGGCAGGGTGGCAGGGTGGCAAATCGATCAAGCGACAGGATAACCAGGACACAGAACAGCAACCTCACCCCATCACCTCTACACCCCATCACCTCTACATCCCAAAGGGAATGGACAGCATGGCAACCAGCGCCGCCAGGCCATATGAGATCCGGCTGTAGAGGACGCCGGTTTCATAGGCTATGCGGCGGGTGGTATCACCCTGCCCCGCCCATTTGGTCGTCCACCAGATGACGCCCATGACTAGAAAAACTTGCAGAGGCCATAAAAACGACCAGGTTGACCAGGCGTTGAAAAAGTTACAAAAAGCCATGAAAACGGCCGTTCCCAACAATATACCCCCCGGTATCGTCAGCCAGATCGCCCGGGACGGTCTCATAATGTAAAACAGCCCCCCCGCCAGCATGAGCAGTTCCGCCGGCCAAAAATAGGAAAACAACTCCGCACTGTTAAACAGCCCCATCGCCATCACCATCACCAGGTTGACGCTGATGAAAACGACAACGGCCGTTCCCGCCGCTTTTCCCGTCGTCAAGGGCCGGTTCTGGGGGCGGAAGTCCTCTCCGGTCATCGTCACCGTACTGCGCAGGGCCGCCTCCTGTTTTTCCGCCGCTTTCAGCGCCGCCAGCTCCGCTTCAATCTTCGGTCCCAAAGAAGCATCCGTCGCATCCGCGGCAAAAGCGGCGTCCGCCAGCTTGCCCCGCGCCGTGCCGGAAATCACCGCCACCGATTCGGCCGGCGACTGCTCAGTCGTGAAGGAAAGCGGCAAAGAAATACGTTCAGGCAGGGCAATGCCTGCCGCCTGCGCCGCCTGCCACAACGCCTGCGCCATCTCCTCGGCGCTCTGGTAGCGGTCGGCCGGGTCTTTGGCCAGCGATTTCAGCACCACCCGTTCCAACGGCACAGGCACTGCCGAGTCAACCTCATGGGGTATCGGCAGCGGATCGTTGACATGTTTCAGCAGAATCGCCAGCGGCGTGTCCGCTTCATACGGCGGATGCTGCGTCAGCATCTCGTAAAACACAATACCCAGCGAGTAAATATCGCTGCGCGCATCGGAAATGCCTTTTAGACCCTGCTCAGGCGCCATGTAGTTCAACGTGCCCAAAAGCGCCCCGGACACCGTGTGATGCGTGCTGCCCACAATCTGCGCGATGCCAAAATCGGCCAGCACTGCCTGCCCCTTGCGCGTCAGCAGCACGTTGGCGGGCTTAATGTCGCGGTGAATCATGCCTTCGGTGTGGGCGTAGGCCAGCCCATCCAGCACGTCCAGCAGCACGCGCACCATCTCACCATAGGGCATTTGTTCGCCGCGCACCCGGTAATCGTTCAGGCGCGTATGCAGCGAATCACCGTCCAGCAGTTCCATGACCATGTAATAGACGTCATCTTCGGCGTCAAAGTCAAAAACCTGCACAACATTAGGATGGCGCAGCGCCGCCACCGCCCGCGCTTCCCGCCGGAACCGCGCCAGAAATGTGGACTCGTCCACCAGGTCTGAACGCAGCACTTTAACGGCTACATAGCGGTCGAGTTTGGGATGGTAAGCCCGGTAAACCCGCGCCATACCGCCGCTGCCCAGGGGTTCTAATATGTTGTATTTGCCTAATGTTGTGCCTTCTAATGATGTCGCCATGATGAATACTCCGGATCAGTGAACAGTGTAAAGTTTACAGTGTACTGTCCACTGTTCACTATATTTTACTCTCTCGCGGGACGCAGGCCATTAAACAAGAGCAGAACGCCGCCGGTAATCAGGCAAACGGCCGTTACGCCAAAAAACGAGGTCCAGGGGATGGCAAGCAGTTCGACAACGGCCGTTATGCCGCCAAACAACGCCGTTAACAACAGCCCAATCACGCTCAAGCTGGGATAACCCAGGCGACCAAACAGCCACAACCCGTTCAGCAGCGCCCCCATGGCGGGCAAAGCCACAAAAAAGCCCCACCACTGAAACTCGCCAAACTGGTGCAGGTTAATCAGGCCCCACGTATGCGCCAGAAAAACACCGCCCAAACCGATGACCGACACCGCCGTCCAGCGAATCGTGCGCACCCAGGCGGCGGCGGTTGGCTTTTGTCCCGGTTTACCCGCCACATACAGCAGCGCCAAACCCGGCGCGATCAGCATCAGAGGCCACCACACAGCCCAGCTCAGGCTGGTTAAAAACATCAGCGCCACCACCAGCACCACAAAGGCCGCTGCATAAAAGAGACGGGCGGCAAAGGGAGAACGGCCGTTACCGCCCTGCGCTAACCTCCGCCCCACCCCAAACAAACCCAGCACCGGCAGCACAATAAAAACCGCCCACCAATTCTCTACCCGGTATTTCATCACGTTCAAGCCAAGAAGCAAAATCCCCAATAAAAACAACGAAACCCCACCCCAACGGTACGGTCCCGTTTGTTTTCTTGCCACACTTGATACCTGCGTTTCCATCGTTTACCTCCTAAGCGCCCGGACTAAATCCAGCGCCGGTCCACTCTAAAAAATTTTGTTTTCACTTGGAGATAATAATGGGGAAATAACTCAACTGCCTATCGGTTAGCTAACAACTGGCTATCTATCTTAAAAGGTTTTCTCCGCTCCTCCGCGCCCTCCGCGGTTTTGGAGATTGCTTTAATCATATAAAATCAGCTTGTAACCCCGACCGCGCACCGTCAGCAAAAGCTGCGGCTCTGCCGTTTCCGGCTCCAGCTTGGCGCGAAGCCGCCGCATCAAATTTTCAATCTGGTAGTCAAACACGCCGTCCTGATATTCCGGCCAGACCGCCATGCCGATCTCGTCTTTGGAACAAACTTCCCCCTTGCGTTGGAACAAATAGGCCAGCAAAGAGAACTCTTTGGGCGCCAGGGTCACCAACTGCCGGTTGACCCGCACCACGCCGCCCAACACGTCTATTTCCAAATCCGGCAGCGGCGTGTCCTGATAGGTCACGTCCGGATCATGAAACATAAATAAAACGTCGCCTACCTGAATTCGGTCGCCGTCGCGCAGCTGCATCGGCTCTAAAATGCGCTCGTTGTTGAGATAAGTGCCGTTGGTGCTGCCCAAATCTTCCAGAAATATGCGCCAGCCATCCCGCCGAATCTGCGCATGTTCCCGCGAGATGCGTTTGCTGGTAATAACAATGTCGCTCTCCAGAGAACGGCCAATCACCACACTGTTGTTGGTCATAACATGCTGACGGCCTGCCGGATCGGTTAGATTTGGAAGTTGTTTTTCAGCCATAAATCCCTCGTGAACGCCAGCAGTTTAGCACAATTTTAGGGAACGTATCAATCAAATTTGGCTAAGGGTTAGAGCCTGTCTCCACGCTACACTTCTTAAATCATCGGATGGCGCCGCCTAAACAACAGGTTGGGGGCGATGATGCCAAAAGAAAGACCTGCCAGAATTAAACCGGTGCGGATGGCGTAAACGGCCGTTTCCAGCAGCACCTCTACCCCTTGAACCTTTGTTAAATCGGCCAGTCCTGTGATCTCAAAAATGCCCAGCATCGTGCGATAGGCAAACACCCCCGGCACCATTGGAATTACCCCTGGCACCACAAAAATCAGGCGGGGAATGTGGTAACGGCGGGCCAGAATCTCACCCAAAAAGCCAACGGCCGTTGCTGCCAGCAGTGTCGCAATTTCAATGGGCATGCCCACGCGCAGCAGCAGCGCCGCTCGCAGCCCATGGCCCAACGCTCCCGCCAACGCACATGCCGGCAGTGTATGGCGCGGCACGTTAAACAAAATAGCAAAGCCCAGCGCCGCCAGCGCGGACCAAAAGGCATCCCGCAAAACAAAGATCACGATGTCGCTGCTCATATGCCCACCCCCGTCAGCGTAATCGCAATAATCAGACCCAGCGCAATGCACAGCGAAATGATCAGGCCCAACACGCCGCGTGTGATGCCATTGCTCATATAGCCGCGCAAAAAGTCGTGGGTAGAGTTGATAAGCGGTACTCCCGGCACCAGCAGCAGCACGGAGGCCGTCATCGCCGCTTCCGGCGCGTTGCCCAGCCGCACCAGACCGGAGAGGCTGGCAATAACGCCAGCAACGAAGGCGCAAACGGTGATGATGATAAACGGGTTGAACTCCTGTTTGTGCATTTCCTGGCGCACCAACATGGCCGTGGCGGCTGCCAGAAACGTAATCAGCAGCACCAGCCAGTCGCCGCCAAAAAGCTGGCTAAACGCGCCGCAAGCCAGGCCAACCATCCCTACCACAACCCAGCGATTATAGACGCCCGCCGTTGTGCTGATCTGCTCCAGCCTCTGCCGCGTTTCAAAGCGGTCCACTTCGCCGCGTTCGATTTTACGGCTGAGCGTATTGATGGCAGCCATGCGGTCCATGTTGACGCTGACGCCAATGACGCGCCGCGCCTTGGTGCGGAATTCATCGCCGCTGGAAGCCGTCACCTCCAGCGATTCGGTGCGCACGATGATGTCCAACCAGTCACAGCCCAGACCTGTGCCAAAGTGGTGTACGCTTTCTTCCACGCGAAAACTGTTGGCGCCACATTGCAGCAGCATCTGCCCCGCCCACAGGCAAAGGTCGATGATGTCGGTGAGTTCTTCGTGGGTTAACGGCCGTTTGCCATCCCCTTCTTCCACTTCTTCAGTCATAGTTCCGTCCAGTTGTTATTTCAACCTGACAGGTTCCCAAAACCTGTTAGGTTGACTGTGTCTATCGTAATGTATAACGCAAAACAACTGGAAAGTATAGGCCAGACGGCCGTTATGGCAATCGTAAAATGCGCCGACTAAAACGTGACCCGTTCGTATTCATTGGCGCAGGGATTCCCGTTTGCCAGCTCCAGCTCCCGCTCACCCGGCGACCCCACCAGCGACCATAAGGTGCCGCCGTTGCCCTCCGGCCAATGCGAGCAGAGCAGACCCTCGTGGTCCCGCAGCGCCGCTTTCACCTGGTCTTTGTCCACCACGCCGCCTCCGCCAAACAGCGCTTGCAGCCGGTTGTAACGCGGATGAGAATCGGGCGGAAACCAGGCGGGTCTGCCCTGCCACTCAGGAGCCACCACATGGTTGGTGATCACCAGCAGGCCGTTTTGTGGTTCACGCACGGCCACGCCCTCAATCGTGGCTTCCACCGCCACCGCCTTACCTGATTTATCGGCCAGGAGGAAGTTGCGGCTCTGGGCGTGCGGAATCTCGCAGATGAGCGCCAGCGCTTCATCCACGGTGGCGCAGCGGTCCAGCACCATGCGCAGCACAAACCAGAAGGTAAGTCCGGGCTGCACGCCGGGCAGCATCGTGGCGGCCATGCCCACAAACAGACCGGCTTCGTTCAGGCCATCTTCGCGGCCCACCCAGATGTCGCAGTTGCCAAAGCTGGCGTAGCCGTCTTGTGGATAGGTGTGGAAGCTGAAGCCTTCGTACTCGTTGAAGTAGTCATAGTTGCGGCCAAAGAGCAAACGGCCGTTTGCCGTGCGTTCCGGCGTCAGGGCAAAAACGGTGCAGTCGGGAACGGCCGTTTGCCCCAAAGGCGCCATAATCGTCAGCGCCGCCAGATCATCGTAGGATACGCCCGCCGCCGCCGCCAACGCCTGCATCTCCACCAGCAGTTCCGGCGCGTACTGCGCCAAAATCGCTTCACACTCACGCACGAACGGCGCTTGCTCCGGCTGCATTGGCGGCGGCGCAAAGCCGCTGCCACGCATCATGCCGCCATGCTGCCGGCCCATCTCTTCGTAACTGCCTGTTAATTTGATCGGTATCATACTTGTGCTCCTCATTAAGTTTGTTGATTTGATCAAGTGTTTTGAAGCGTGATACGTGAGGCGTGAATCGGGGTCATCACGCATCATGCATCACACCACCGCCAACTGTACGCGCAGTGCCTGAATCTGGTCGCGCAGGCCGGCGGCGCATTCAAACTCCAACGCCAGGGCGGCCGTTTTCATCTCCGTTTCCAACTGGTCCAGGCGCAGGAAGATGTCGCCGGTCTCGTAAGCGGTGGCGGATTCGGCCACTTCGACAGGCTCAGTGGCCGCTTTCGTCCACTCCAATTCGCCGATCTGCTTGGAAATCGTTTGCGGCGTGATGCCATGCGCCGTGTTGTAGGTCACCTGTTTCTCGCGGCGGCGGTTGGTCTCGTCGATGGCGCGGCGCATCGAATCCGTGACGCGGTCGGCGTACATGATCACCGTGCCCTCTACGTGGCGCGCGGCCCGGCCAATCGTCTGGATCAGCGCCGTGTCGGAACGGAGGAAACCTTCTTTATCCGCGTCCAGGATCGCCACCAGCGACACTTCCGGCAGATCCAGCCCCTCGCGCAGCAGGTTGATGCCCACCACCGCGTCGTAGACTCCCTTGCGCAAGTCTTGCAGAATCTCCACCCGCTCCAACGTTTCCACTTCGCTGTGCAGGTAGCAGACGTTGAGGTTCATTTCCGACAGGTAGTCGGCCAAGTCTTCGGCCATGCGCTTGGTGAGCGTGGTGATCAGCGCCCGTTCGCCCCGATCCACACGCCGCCGCACCTCAAAGAGCAGGTCGTCCACCTGCCCTTTCACCGGGCGCACGTCAATGCGCGGATCAATCAACCCGGTCGGGCGGATGATTTGCTCTACAGTGTTTTCGGAGTGCGCTTCTTCGTAAGCCGC
>JAWOGU010000558.1:0-9940 GCA_046496595.1 Chloroflexota bacterium | reverse complement strand
CAAACAGAAGCTGGACCAAAGATGAATATAGGCCGTCACTGTGTCAAACCGACTGAATGCCCATTCCATGCCCATTGCTGGCAAGGCATTATGGACAAAACGATTTACGAGATTCCTTACCTGAAACGGCCGTTAGAAGTGCAGTTGGAAGCAGCCGGCATTCAATATGTAACCGATATTCCTGATGGGTTTTCCCTGGGGGATAAGCGGGCCACTGCCTTTGTTGAGACCATTCAGCAGCAGCAAATCGTGATTGATCATGATGCCATTCAGGCAGAATTGGCCGGGCTGGTTTACCCGCTCTACTTCTTCGACTTTGAGACAATCGATTACGCCGTGCCTATGTTTGCTGACTGTAAACCTTACCAGCAGGCGCCGTTTCAATATAGCTGTCACATTCTTGAAGCAGACGGGACATTAACTCACCGAGATTATTTACACACGAATACAGAGGATCCAAGACGGCCGTTAACCGAGGCCCTTCTGAATGATATTGGTGATACAGGGAGCATCATTGTCTATTTCGCCACCTTTGAACGGAGTCGCTTACGCGAGTTGGCCGAAGCGTTTCCTGAACATGCGCCGCGCTTAATGGCTATGGTAGACCGTCTTTGGGATCAACTGGACATCTTCAAAAAATATTATCGAGATCATCGCTTTGGTGGTTCTAATTCGTTGAAATCGGTGCTGCCGGTCATCGTACCTGAGTTAAGCTACAAGCTGCTGGATGTGCAAAACGGCACACAAGCGCAGGTGGTATGGGAAGCGATGACAGGGGAGGGGGAAACGGCAGTTAAGCAGCAAATGGCCGACCAACTCCGCGCCTACTGCCACCTGGACACGCTGGCGATGGTCGAAATTCACCGAGTCTTGACAAGTTTGTAAATTTTCGTAGATAATCGCCCCACCTCCTGCTAAAATGAAGTGGTCAATCCCAGCAAATTTGCATGAGCAGCCAGCTTTGCCTCTTTTGGGTCAGAATCAAACCGAGGGGAAAATCATGACAGCCAGCAGCGCCGCTATAACAGACTTACACCAACTGCTTAACCAACATTTCAATCTGGCAGAGATTCAAGACCTCTGTTTTCGGTTGCCCATAGATTATGATAGTGTGCCCGGTGACGAAAAGTCGTCCCGGATTCGAGGCTTGTTGTTGGGGTTGGGGCGAAACGGCCGTTTGCCCGATCTCATCACCTTAGCCCAACAGCCTGACTGGCCGCCAGTGCCGGAAGATTCTGATAGTTAAAACGGCCAATCTAAGCACTTTTCGTCTGTCAAAAGCATTATTCCTCCATCAGGTCAGGCGCTTCGCCGGGTCGAAAAGCCGCGACCCCAGCTGCCGCTCGATCTAGCTGCTCCTCATCCCAACTGACGAGTGGAATCTGCAGACGGTGCGCCACCGCCATGTAAACAGCGTCGGCGCCGCGCAGCCGGTAGGTAGAGGCTGTCTGCGCTGCCAACTGGCCCAGGGTATCATCCACCGCAATAAACTGCACCGAAGGCAGCTGGCGAATTTGCTGCACAATCTGATAGCCTAATCGATCATTGCCCGTGCGTCTGGCAATTGACCCGGACACCTCGGCCAGCATAATGGTGGGCGCAACAAGCGCCATCCCGGCTGTGGTCATCTCTATCAGCCAGGTGCGGCTGGCCTGGTGAAAGGCATCTTCCGGCAAAAAACGACTGACCCATACGCTGGCATCGACGACCATCATAGTTCGCGCCTGCCTTCACGCACGGCGTCTACGGCATTGGGGCTGCCAGTCCACTGCGCCGATACTTCCTGGGCCAGGCGATCCATTTCGGCCCACAATTCCGCCAGTTCTTCCGGTTTGGTTTTGACTTCCTTGACAGGAACCAGGCGGGCCACGACTTCGCCGTAATAGGTAATGTCAATAATTTCACCCTGTTCACGCACCCGCCGCACGAGTTCGCTGGCATTTGTTTTTAATTCCCGAATTCCGACTAAAGACATCTTTTACTCCTCGCACCGCATTTTGTGCCTACACATGTAGTCTCAATCTGATTATAACGTAAGTTGGCAGAGAAAGGAAGTGATCTGGCTTGGAACAGAAAAGCAAAGGAAATTCCAGCAAACAGAAAAAGCGGGGCAGGCGCCGCCGCTAGTGGCTTGGGGACAGCCTTCATAAACCTGTTCCGGCCCAAATTATTGGCGCAGTCTGGCGCCCTCCTGTGAAGCAAAGAGATTCCACCTTCAATTTCAAAGGCAGCCTCAATCAGGGGGTTTTACTTTTGCAGGGTGCATGTATTCGCTGTGGTGGTTCTGTCGCTCGACTTATCGAAGGCGCCTAACCGACAAACCAGATTCAATTTTTTCGCCAGCTTCTCTCCTCATCTCAGCAGAATACACGACCAGCCCTTCTTTGGTGGCAATGATGTCATCCACTAAACCAATCCCCCGCAGTGCTTCAATCGTTTCATGAGCCATCGAAGACAGCCCAATGCCTGGCTTTCCATGGGCTAGATCATCTTTCCCCAATGCTCCCGGATTGGCGATGGCCCTGCTTGCCGGATCTGTTGCGTATTTTCAGCCCCTTGTACAAGCTCCATAACGACAAACCTTGGCACACAGGGCCTTGAATCATTCATCATTTTCCCGGGTTTCGGCAGGTTTGCGTTCGTGGGGGCGTAATCTTTGGTTGCGTATCAGCCAATCAATGCGGGTCAATCATCTTTTTACCGCGCTGAACGGGTTCTGGCAGATACAGTGGGCGCTTTTCCACATTTCGCCACTGCGCCAAACAACAACCTGCCAATGTAGCGCATCTGCCTGATGCGTGCTGTGAGGCTGCCGTAATCAATCACCACCAGCGGCGCCAGCCGCGGCTGACACGCTTCAGGGTGGCTGGCGACGGGCTTATCTGGGGGGCGCAGGTAACTCGATGGTTAAAAAGGATGGAGCTTTCTTGATTTTTTCAGAGAGCAGGATGCGTTTCACGTAATACTCCTACGGTTGTTTTTCCGGTGACATCGGACAAACTGAAATCGGGCGCCACATCTCCCGCTTTGGGGGGTGGCGATCAAGATCTTTTTGAAGCCGGACATGCTTTTTTCGGTACTGGACAATGAATTTCATATCGCCGCATAGCTCTGCCAGGATATTCATCTCAAGCTCCTTTCTCTGAGACTGGGATATGGAACTGTGGCGCTTTGGGGTTGCCTTTGAAACGCGCCTTGACCTTTTCATACCCTGTTTCACTAAACGGACACTGCGCCAGGCAAACGGCGCAGCCGTAGTTTTGGTTGAAATAGTCACGGCAGGCGGCGTGGTCAATACACTGCATCCCGCCATCACCGCGCGGACGGGGCTGCTCAAAAATCGCCTGCACCGGACAGGCGCGAATGCACTTTTTGCACATGGCGCAGAAATCACGCACCCACAGGTGTTCGTTCCCGGCCTGGATGGGCAGGTTGGTGATGTTGGTGTAGATGGTGTTGATGCGCAGGCGCGCACCTTCTTGGGGAGTGATGAGCAGCCCGTGATAACCGATTGCTCCCAGCCCGGCGACTTCGGCCAGGTGCGTGTAATCCGTCAGGCCGCCGAGGGCTGTGCCGGGATAAGCGGCGAAACCATTCTGGCGCATGTGCCGCGCTAGTTGGTTGCCAATCCGGGCCAGGTTGCCGTAGCCTTTGGCGACTTCCCTCATGGCGGCAAAGCTGGGGGCTGTCGCGATATTGGCCTGATCCATTTCAACCGTGATGACCACCGCGTACTCGTGGGGGATGCCTTTGTCCTGAAAAATAGCGTTGCGCGGCACGCGCACGTAACGAATATCGGTCGCGCCCGCCGTTCGTGCCATGTCTTTCAGCGCAGACAAAAACTCCGGCGCCGCTTCGGAGCGAGACGGCTGGAATTTGCCATCGTACAGCCGGGCACTGCGGCTCATTCGCATCCGCAGCGGAATCATCACCGGCAGGAAAGACAGGATCTGGCGCAGAGTGAAGTGCGACATATACATCTGCTCAAAAGTCAGGTGGGGGCTGTCGAATGGGGTACGTGGTCTGGAGGCGGGATCGGGCTGGACAAGGGTCTGAAAATTTTCCAGTTCCCTGTCGAAAATTGCCAACATGCTATCCAGCGAAGGCTTTTCGCCTGTGATGCCCATGATGGTCTTGAATATCTGATTGATGATTGCCATACTGACTCCATTTATTGTTAGCGATTACTAACAATAATAATATCATCCCTTTTATTGTAAGTCAATGCTTACAAATGATATAATCGAGCCAGGAGATCATCATGCCAAAAGTTATTGTTGATATGCAAATTTTCCAGGCCGCCATGGCCATCATCGCTGAGCGCGGCTATGCCGGGGCTACCACGCGCCAGATTGCCGAGGCGGCTGGAGTAAGCGAGGTGACTTTGTTTCGCAAGTATGGCACTAAGGCGGAACTGGTCAAACGGGCCATTGAAGCCCTGATAGAACAAACGGAGTTTGAATCCGCCGCCCAATATACCGGCGATATTGGCGCCGATTTGCTGCGTGTGCTATCGGCTTATCAAGAATCGGTCATCCTGCACGAGCACTTTTTCTTTGTCCTGTTTGCTGAACTCAGCCGTACGCCAGAACTTGCCGATTCATTTTCACAACCGCTTGGGCTGTTCCAGTTGATTGGGCAGTTGCTGGCTCGATACCAGGCGGATGGGGTGCTGAAGCCTGAAAATCCACTGCACGGGGTAGCCACCTTGCTAGGACCGCTGATTTATCTCTCAATGATTGAGCGCTCTGCTACCGATTTGTCCATACCGCCTATAGAGATAGAGAGGCACATTGAAGGTTTTCTTGAAGGACGCTCGGTCAAAGATAGAGAAACAGACAGCGGCACTTCAAGAGGCGGGGCTGGCTGACCGGCTGTAGCCGCCTGCATCCGCTGCCGGTAAAATTCCAGGAGCGCAGTTTTGGACGCTGGTGCAGACTGTTTCTCCACCTGATACCGTTGGTACGTTTGCACCTCCGTCAGATTTTTCCCATCAACCAGGGTCCCATTGCCATATTGAAGTGGTTGTTTAACCGCCGGGCTGCCGTTGGCCGGACTGTCAACTTTGCCGGTGGCTTGACCGCTGCTTTTGCGGGTCACGGGACGGCCGTTCAGCGCATCGTCTCTCCAATTAACGCCATTCTCCTGGGCTGCACCCGGCGCCCCTCACCGATCAAGCAGGACAATAAGCTTCTCGCTTTTCAACGGCTGATCCAGGTATACACAGGTTGACATTTTTTTGCCTCCTGAATATAATTGGTATTATCAATTATTGATATTACCAATTATCAAGAGGGTCTATGACAGAATACCAACTTTTCCCAATCGCCGCAGATATTCAGCTCTACGCCGCACTCCTGCTCAAGTTCTTTAACCAGGCGCTCGAAGAGCGGCTGCGGGAGCAGGGCGAAACGTTGAGTAGTTTGCAGCATGGCATTCTGCGCATGCTGCAATTTCAACCCCTGACTATCAGCGAGATCAGCCAGCGACTGGGTCTGGACCCCTCCACGCTGGTTCGGTCAGTGGACGCCCTGGAGCGCAAAGGGTTGGCCGAGCGCGGCAGCGACCCCCATGACCGGCGGCGCAATCCTGTCCATCTCACAGACAGGGGACGAGCCTTAATGCTCGCTGTGCCCATCATTGCCCCTCAGGACGCTACCTGGCAAGCTTTGGCGGCGGTGGGGGAGGAAACGGCCGTGCAGCTGCGGGATCTCCTGCGCCAACTGGTTCAACAATTTCCGGAAGGCCGGATGGTAGTGGCGCTGTCCGCCATCCCGCCCAATTCAGAACAATATCCATTGGGAGATCAAGATAATGAACAGCCACGCTGACATTGTTATTGAGGTCGAGAATTTACACAAGCAATATCCGGGTGTCCGGGCGGTGGATGGCGTTTCCTTTGCCGTCCACCGGGGGGAAATCTTTGGCATGGTAGGGCCAAACGGCGCCGGCAAAACAACCACCATCGAATGCATCGAAGGACTGCGGTCGCCGGACGGCGGACGAATCCGGGTATTGGGGCTGGAGCCATGCTGGGAAGGATATGCTTTGCGGGAACGCATCGGCATCCAGTTCCAAACTGCCGCGCTGCCGGCGCGCATCAAAGTGCAGGAGGCGCTGGATCTGTTTGCTGCCTTTTATCCCTATCCCGTTGATACCCGCCACCTGCTGGCGCAAATGGGGCTGGTCGATAAAGGCAGTGCCTACCTATCCAAACTTTCCGGCGGGCAGCGGCAGCGCATCTTCATCGCTCTGGCTCTGGTCAACGACCCGGAGGTTGTCTTTCTGGATGAGTTGACGACCGGGCTGGACCCGCAGGCGCGGCACACTATGTGGGATATGGTAGAGGAGATTCGCCGGCAGGGTAAAACCATCTTCCTGACCACCCACTTCATGGAAGAGGCTGAGCGATTGTGTGACCGGGTGGCAATTCTGGATCAGGGCAAAATTGTGGCGCTGAACACACCCGCCAACCTGATCGCCTCATTGGCGGCCGAAAGCCGGGTGATGTTCACGGTCACCGAGCCTTTCGATCAGGCAGTTTTGCAGCCGGTTTCGAGTGTGACGCGTGTGGAACGAACGGGCCAACGCCTGGTTGTCTATGGCACAAAGGAAACGCTGCTTAGAGATATTGTCAACGTTCTGGATGCCAATCGGGTACCGTATACCGGCTTGCTCACAGAACAGCCAACGCTGGAAGATGTGTTCCTGGCCCTGACCGGGCGAGAGATAAGGGATTAAACGAAGATGTTGCAATGGACTGCTTCAAAGAAACTTCTGGTTGTACAAACAAAACTCTATCTGCGAGAGCCGATGGGGGTGTTCTTTACGCTGTTGTTTGCCCCGCTGCTGCTGGTGGTGATGGGATTCATTTTTGGCAATGATCCGGTACCCATGTTTGACGGCCGGGGACAACTGGACATCAACGTGCCCACGTATGCGGCAATCGTAATTGGCGTGGTGGGGTTAACGGCCCTGCCCATCGAAACGTCGGCGCGACGAGAATCCGGCGTGCTGCGCCGCTTCCGCGCCACTCCCCTGCGTCCCCTGACCTATCTGGTGAGCGATGTGCTGGTCTACTTCTGGATGGCGCTGCTGGGCATTGCGCTGCTGTTTGCTCTGGGCATGGGCGTATACCGGGTTCAGTTTACAGGGAATCCCCTGGCCCTGCTAGGCGGCATATGCTTGAGTGCGGCCGCTTTTCTGGCTCTGGGCTACGTGATAGCCAGCCTGGCCCCCAACGCCCGGCTGGCCACAGTGGTGGGGAATGTATTGTTCATCCCCATGATGATGCTGTCTGGCATTACGCTGCCTCTGGAGATGATGCCGGAGGCGGTACGGAACGTGTCTCGATTTATCCCGTTGACCCACGTGGTTACTTTGCTGCGGGGTTTGTGGTTCGGCGAGCCTGTCGGCCAGCACGTAATGGAGATTATGGTACTGGGCGGTGTGCTGCTCGTGGGAACGCTCGTTGCCGTCTGGACGTTTCGGTGGGAGTGAGGCAGCCTGCTCAAGCAAAAGAACAGAGAGAACTAAGGGTAATGCCCATATAATGTTGTTCTTCACGATGTATGATTTTAGGTTCTGTCGTTGTCATTTTTTCTTCTCCAGCCAAACAGTGACATATTTCTGGCGGTATTTCAAATCTTCTTCCATCTCAATCAAGGCCAGCGCTTTCTCTTTGATGCCTTCGTCTGGTGCGGCGTCGTATAGGTTTTTTAAGTCCTGGATGATGTCGTAGTGAATGAGGGTGCAATTCTTTTCGGTGATACAGTTGTGATAACGGCTGTTTAGCCCAGCCACCACCATTTCCCGCTGCTCCGACCCAGCCAGCCCTACTTTCCATATAGCTTGTAAACAATGACGCGCCGTAACAAACCGTTCATCCTTCGTCACCAAAAGCAGCTTGTCAAAGTCCGTCAACATGCGCTTTTCTGGATCGCTCTTCGCCAGATTGCACAGTATTTGCGAGGCAATAGACCGCACATGATTGTTTTTGTCGCTCAGGCCAGTCACCAAATCATCCCATGCTTCATAAGCCCATGTAACGGGAACGGCCGTTGCCGCCATCAAATACTCATAAGCCGCATTCTGCAACACTTTATCGTTAGACCGTATATTCTTCAGGTGGGTGCTTGTGATTTCATCCATCTGCTGCGCTCAAGAGTTTATCTCAGCGTACATAATGCTTGCCGAATCTCGCCAAGATGATAAGCGGTGTGAACAATCATACCAATAGCTCCCCCGATTTCCTGCTCACTCGGCCATTCTGTCGCATCGGCAATCAGCACTTTGATGCGGTCATAGCTTTCACGCAGCCCTGATTTAATTGCTTCCCATTCTTCTGGTGTAACGGCGCTGGTCTCGCGCCAGATTTTGCCCCAATCCTGTTTGGTAAAGGTTTGGGTGCGCACCCCTTCCTCTAACACATCCAGGTAAAATGCGACATGCTTTACCTGTGCTGCCAGTGTCGCGCATTTTCCGCCAACAGGGATCGAAGCCTCAGCCGCTGAAACGGTGGCTAACGTTTCAAAAAGAGACGTGCCTTTATCCAGATAGATGCCTTGTACGTTGTCAAAAGTCTCATCGAGCAACAAATAAAGCGCCTGAGTAAAATGTTCTGATTGAATTTGGGTAGACATATCTTCTCCTTATTTTCTTGTCCTTACTTAGTCGCAAACGACAGCCCTTTCGCTTCAAGAGCAGCTTGCAATTTTTTGAGCGCATGTGGGCCAATGCCATGCAGATTTTTAATTTCCGCTTCACTAAACCCAGTCAATTGATCCAGCCGCTGGATACCTGCGCCAGCCAACGCCCGCTGCGCTGGCGCCGCCAACCCCGGCGGCAAATCACTTTCTTGATTGTCTTTTTGAATTGTTTTCACCTTCATTCCCTGGGTCTCAATCCCTGACAGGTTGGTAGCGCATCAAGACCACGCCAGACGGAAACGGCCGTGTTTCGACCAGTTTCAGGTTCATGTGCAAACCATCGGGGAAAACCCGCTTGCCGCTGCCCAGCACCAGCGGATAGACAAGCAAGCTGTATTCATCCACCAGATCATGCTGCGCCAGCGTGTGAATCAGCACACTGCTGCCATCCATCAGAATATTTTTGCCGGGTTGATCCTTCAACTTGCGGACTTCTTCCACCACATTCTCGCTGATGAGGGTCGAATCCCGCCAGGCATCGGCCGATTCCAGCGTCGTCGAGACTACAAACTTGGGTACACCGCCAAAGGGGTCTTCCTCCACAGGCAGCGGTTCAAATGCCACCCCGTGAATCTGCCACGTTTTGCGTCCCAGCAGCAGGGTATCGCATTGACTCATCGACTCGGTGAAGTAAGCGCCAATGTCATCATGCCAATAAGGCCACGTCCAACCACCGTGTACAAAGCCGCCCTCCGTATCTTCATCAACACCACCTGGCGCTTGCATCACACCGTCCAGCGAAACAAATTCAGACACAATTATTTTTCTCATTTTAACGCTCCTTACAGTTTAGTAGGGGTGGGTCTTGTACCCACCCAGGTCAGGGCGACCACAAGGGTCGCCCCTACTCGAGTTGCGTAAATTAGCCTTGATCACGCGCTTCTTCTAATTTTTGGACGTCAATTTTCTGCATTTGCAGCATGGCATCCATCACCCTTTTTGCCTTTTCCGGGTCTTCGTCTCCCAGCATATCCATTAAGGCAGAAGGGATAATTTGCCACGATACACCGAATTTGTCTTTGAGCCAGCCACACATGGACTCTTCGCCTTCTGCTGTAAACTTTTGCCACAACTCATCTACTTCGGCTTGCGATTCACAGTTCGCAAAAAACGAGTTGGCTTCTGTGAAGATGCGCATCCCCGAGGGTGAACCGACGCCAACGCCGGAGCCATTCCGTCACGTCGTACAGGCAGGCGAAACGCTGTCAAGCATAGCTACGCGCTATGGCTTG
>JAWOGU010000509.1:0-6936 GCA_046496595.1 Chloroflexota bacterium | reverse complement strand
TCAACCTCCAGCGCCAGCAGCGGACTGACGCCGCGCTGCAATTTGGCAATGTTCTGCTCGGCGAGTTCCTGATCGATCTGCAAGCCCTGCGCCGTGTAGACGCTGCCGCTGTCGCCGTTGACGGCGTCGTTATACTGCGCCTCCGCCACCAGCAAATCCTCTTCCGCCATTTGCAGGAAACGGGCATAGCTCTCCGCGATTTCCGGCGGTTCCCAGGTACGGTCAACCGCTTTCTGGTATTCGTAGGCGGCGTCGGCCACGCGCTGCTGCGCCCGGTTCAGGTTAACGGAAGCGCTGATCAGCCTGGATTCGCTGCCCGCTGCGTAGGTCTGGTTGAGCTGCACCTGAATTCGTTCCAGGTTTAACTGCGCCTGGGCCAGGTTGTCTTCCACTTCTTGCGCCGCGTTCGCCAGTTGAATTTCCGCCGCGGTGAGATTGGTTTGCGCCTGGACAAGCTGCCGGTCCAACTCAGCGGTGTCCAGTTCGGCCAGCAGATCGCCGGCGGCGACCTCGTCGCCGGGCTGCACGTATACGTCCAGCAGCCGCCCGCTGGTATTAAAGCTCAACGCCAGTTCCGGATTCACGGCCACAATCTGCCCCTCTGCCAGAATGGTGACGCCTTCCGGCCGTTCCGGCGTGGGCACGGAGGCTCTGGCGGTGGCGGTGGCGTTGATTTCCGCTTCCACCGTGGCATCGGGCGTGGGCATGGGTAAATTCTGGCAGCCGGGGAGAACGGCCGTTAACAACACAAAAAGCAGTACAAGTGATAATCGTTTCATCATATCTACCAATGGTTAAAGAATAAAGAATAAAGAATAAAGATTAAAGATTCGTCTCGCGGCGCTCCTAATCTTCTATCCTTAATCTTTGATCTTTAATCTTTTTTACATCCTCAAAATCTCAATCGCCTTATGCTTCACAATGCGCCGCGCCGAGAACGTAGCGCCCAACACGCTCGCCAGCACCACCAGAATCACGATGAAAGGCATCACCGTGGTATCCAGCGCCAGCCTGTAGGGCTGCTGCATGAGCGCCTTCTCGCCAATCGTAAACAGATAGGCCATGGTGGTACCGGCGGCAATGCCCGCCAGCGCCGCCCCCAGCGTCATGGCAATCGACTCGATGATGAGCATGCCGGTCAGCTCCCAGGTCCTCATACCAAACGCCTTCATCATGCCCATCTCCAAGCGGCGGGCGTAAATGGTCACATAAATGACGGCGAACACACCAAAAACGGCCGTTGTGAACGAAATCCCCGTCAGCGCCAGCAAGAATATGCGTTCCTGCATCTGGCTGCGTTTCGCCATCTCCAACTGCACCTCCGCCAGGTCCGCCCAGATGCGGTAATCCCGCCCATAACGCTGGCTGATTTCCGTCTGCACCGTTTCCGCTTCGGCGTCCGGCGTCAGCGTCGCCAACACGCGGGTCAGGGTGCGCTCGTTGGCGGCGGGCAGCGGCATTTGCAGGTCCGTAGACAGGCGGTGGAAGCTGGCCAGCGACATCAGCACGTCGCTGCTATACTGCGCCGTGGCGCGGGCGCGGCCAATATTACGGAAGCCAGGCACGCGCCGGGCAATGCCCACCACCCGCGCCTCAACCGTATGGTCCAGCCCTTCCCCTTGCAGTATGACAATGCCGCCCAGCGGTACCGCCAGATGCTGCGCCAGCCCTTCGCTGATGATCACGGTGTCTGGCTCTGCCAGGATGGTTTGCAGTGAAGCCGGACCGCCGCCCACAAATTCCATCATGTCCCGGTAGACCACGTCATTCAGATCGCCGGTCAGTCCATACGCCGTCACAGACGCTGAGCGCATGTTGACCGAATCAGACGCCCGCGACTCAAAAGGACGGCTGACGCCAACCATCCGCTCCACGCCGGCAACCCGCGCCAATTCCTCCGTGAGAAAACTGGGCCGCAGCCAGTATCGTTGGACTTCTTCACCGCTGCCGCCATACCAGCCCCAGCTTTCCACGTCCAGCGGCGCGCCCTGGCGCAGGCGCACGTCGGTTTCCAGATTGGCGTAGCTGAGCGCCGCCTGCGTCGCTAAAAAACTGGGCAGCACGCCGCTGAACAGGACCAGCATGGAAATCAAGGTGTTGCGCAGTTGGCCGCGCCCCACGTTGCGCCGGGCAAAATAGGTCAGCCGCGGCATCAGCACCCCCATCACAAACAGGGTCAACTTTTCCAATGGGATGGTGAGGATAAAAAAGATCATGCCAATGCCCAGCACCATGAGCAGGAGCGCCGAGAAGATAAAGGCGGCTTCCAGCGCCGGACTGCCAAAGGTACTCATCACCTGCCCGCCGGCAATGAGGCCAAAGCCCAGCATGAGCAGCCAGCCCAGGCCAAATATCTTTAAATTGGGGCCGCGCTCGCGTAAGTTGGCTAAATCTTCCAGTTGAATGTTGTCGGCGACGCTGGGGTTGATGGCGTAGATCACTTTTGTTTTGGAAGCGTCCTGAGCCGGTTTGAGGGTGCTGATGAACAGGACAAAGGCGGCCGACAGCACCGCCGGCACGATGGTCGCCAGCGTGACTTGCAGTTGGAAATTAGAATTGAGTCCCTGCGCTTCCATCTGCTGGTTGATGAGCGGCAGGACGGCATACTGTGTGAGTACATTCCCCAGGACGATGCCCAGGCCAATGCCAATCACGCCGATGACGGCCACTTCGGCGATCACGAGGGTGAAGAGGAAGTTGCGCTGCCCGCCGAGAATACGCAGAATCGCCATGTCGCGGCGCTGCTCCTGCACGTTGGTCATGACCAGGGTATGCACCAACAGCCCGACGACGCCGAGCGCCATGAGCCCGTACATGTTGATGAGGGCCTGCACCAGGAGAAACGCCTGCTGCATCTGGTCCAGGGCGGCGGCTTTATCCAGGGAATAGGTGTAGTCTGCGCCCAGTCTGGCCTGGATGGCCTGGGCCACGCCGCGCACGTTGAGCGCCCCTACTTCGGCGTTTTGCGATTCATAGAGGCGGGGATCTACCAGCGTCAGCAGGAGTTGGGATTTGCCGGGCAGTTCCAACCAGGTTTGCACATCGTCGATGTGGACGATGAGACCGTCGCGTATGTCGCTGCTGGTGACGCCTTCCTGCCGGACGACAGCGGCGACCGTAAATGGTATGCGCACCCGCCGCGCGCTGGCTCCGGTATCACCGGCTTTGCCCGCTTCTCGCGACTGCGGGAAGCTGTAGGCCACGTAAATGGTATCACCGAGGCCGATGTTGTAGGTATTGGCGGTGGCTTCCAGCACGGCTGCCTGGCCGCTGCCCACCTGGTAAGTGCCGGTGATCACGTCGATGTAACCGATGTCGTCGCTGGCGGGGTCCAGGGCCACAAGCGTGCCCTGCGTAACATCGGTTCCTATTTCCAGTTCGACCTGGGATTGGAAGCGGGGGTAAACGGCCGTTACCGCTTCATGGGCAGATTGGATAACGGCCGTTGTGGCTGCAATGTCAACAAACGGATCGCCGCTGACATCGGTTTTGCCCACGGCAATGTCAAAACGGCCGATAGCCGACGCCAGCAGCTCAATGTTCGACTGCTTGATCGACTCCACCGTGGCGCTCATGGTCACAATCAGCCCGGTACTGACGATAAGCGAAAGCGCCATCAGCACCGTGCGTATCTTGCGCCGGGAAAAGTTTTTCCAAACGTACTTGAGAATCATAGGATTGATGATCAAAGATTAAAGATTGGCGCGCACAAAGCGACCAATCTTTAATCTTTAATCTTCCAATATTTTGCCATCTTGCAGCGCCACCGTGCGCCCGGCAAATTCCGCCATGCGCGGGTCGTGGGTGACGAAGACGACCGTCATGCCTTCACGGTTGAGGCTGGCGACCAGTTCCATGATGGCGAAGCCGGTCTGGGAATCCAGGTCGCCGGTCATTTCGTCGGCGATGAGGATGGCGGGGTCGTTGGCCAGGGCGCGGGCGATAGCCACGCGCTGCTGCTGCCCGCCGGACAGTTCGCTGGGGTAATGGTGCATCCGGTCGCCCAGGTCTACTCGTTCTAGCAGCTCTACGGCGCGCTGTTTGCGCTGGCGACGGCCGTTTTTAGCCAACACCATGGGCGCTTCCACGTTTTCCTGGGCGGTAAAGTTTCCCAACAGATTGTAGTTCTGAAAGATGAAACCCATCTTGGTCAGGCGCAGGCGGGCCAGTTTGTTCTCCGACATGGAGACGATGTTTTGGCCGTCGATGATGACATGCCCCCGGCCCGGCTCGTCCAGTCCGCCGACGATGTTGAGCAGGGTGGTCTTGCCGGAACCGCTGGGTCCCATCAGGCAGACGAACTCGCCGGGCTGAATCGCCAGGGAGACGCCGCGCAGGGCGGGCACAGCTTCTTTGCCCATGAGATAGGATTTGTGTACGTCTTCGACAATGATGATTGGCTCACTCATACTGCTCCTGAGAAGGTTGAAGGTTGAAGGATGAACGCTGCGCGATGAATTTCCTTCAAGTTTGGTATGACATGGTTCTGTACTGAGTTTGGGGCGAAAAAGTTGCAGAATTGGGAACGGCCGTTGCGCTACACCAAAGGAATCTCCACTTGCGATACCACGTTACATTGAGTTGGGATCTTCTACCAGCAATATTTCAGCGACAGCAGCCTTGTTTAGCTGCGCATCGGCGCAAACAAAGGTAAGCGGAGGTAATGCTAAAGATTCACGAATCCGGTGCAAGGACAAGGCACCTGCTAGTTGAATGCCATCGTACCCGCGTAAACCATGCCGTTCAATTAAACTCACGGCCAATTCCACAAGCGGCTCCGTAACTTCAATAATTTGATAGCTTCCTTGAAAATCTGTTTTGAGTTGGTGAATGGCGCGTTGACCATCCTCACCCGCAATAGAATTTGTTCTTACCCGCAATGAAAAAGCCGCCACAATCTCGGCGCCGCTAATGCGAATAGTATAGATAGTATGGCTGGAATCCATACATATCCCGCGCACCCATTCCGTCCCTGTTTCCATCACGTAATTTTTAACGAGGGCGCTGCTGTCAAAGTAAAAATGAGACATTAACGGCGTTCCCGCAAGATGGTATCTGACACGGATTCAGACGAGATAACAGGTTGATAGGAAATCTCGTAAGCGGTTTCATGGGGCGTTGCTGCGGTCTGTTTGAGGATCAAACCCGAGGCCAGCAACTGCTGCCAATATACATCCTCAGACTTCAATCCAGGTTGCAGCGTGACGGTTTCCGTCTCTGATAATCGTATTGTCAACGGCCGTTGTTGACGTGCAACCCGATTCAGGATTTCTTCCAATGACATATTTTTTAGTTCACTTAAGTCAATTGTCGTCATAAGTTCTTGTCCTGCTGCTCAGAAGTGCAGACATTATACCATGTGGCAGACCACACCATTCACGCTCCCTACCGCATCACCCGCCCGCCATCCACCGTGATGGCGCTGCCGGTCATGTAGCGGCTGGCGTCGGCGCAGAGGAAAAGCACCACGTCGGCGACTTCCTGCGCCTGCCCGATGCGTCCCAAGGGAATAGACTGCTGCCAGCGCACCATGACCTCTTCCCTGGCTTGCAGCGGCTCTGTCAGCGGCGTGTCGATGATGCCGGGCAGCACCGTGTTGACGCGGATGCCATACTGAGCAAATTCGCGGGCGCACTCGCGGGCAAAACCGACCATGCCTGCCTTGCTGGCGCAGTAAGCTGAGCGGTCTGCCAGCGGCGTTTCCACCCCTGCCGTGGAGCCGATGTTGACAATGACGCCGCCGGTTCCTGTAGCCTCTGCCGGACTGTCCCGCTTATCAAAAATGCCTGCCATCACCCGCCCGCAAAGCTGGCTCATAAAAAATACCCCTTTCAAGTTTACGTCCAGAGTGCGCTGCCAGTCCCACTCGTCCAGGGTCATAATGGGTTTGGCGGGTTCGACGGCGGCGTTGTTGACCAGGATGTCCAGCCGGTCCCATTCGGCGCGGGTGGTTTCGACGAGATGGGCGCATTGAAATTTGTTGGCGACGTCGGCGGCGACGCCGATGGCCTGCCCGCCTGCCTGCCGGATGGCAACGGCCGTTTTCTCGGCGCGGTCCGGGTTGATGTCGTTCACAGCCACATGAGCGCCCGCGGCAGCCAGGGTGTGGGCGATAGCGGCCCCAATTCCCCGGCCGGCCCCGGTGACGATGGCGACTTTGTTATCCAGACGTAGTTCCATGATTTCCTCTCAGATAGTTTACCGCGGAGGGCGCGGAGAAGCGGAGATAAATGGAGGCTTTCTCCGCGCCCTCCGCGTTCTCCGCGGTTTTTTGGTGATTCTTAGTATACGGCAATTGGGATGGGGCAACGAGTGGGGAACGGCCGTTTTCAGCCGTTCATTGTATGCAACAAAAACTCCGTTTCCCGAGGGGAGCGCAGGCGGCGAACGCCCAAATGCGCATATTCCGGCTGGGCCAGAATAGCGGGATAGGTTTCGTGATGCCTTTTTCGACTGCTGAGCGCATACAGAAATAACGAGTCGCGGCTGAAAAATTGGCCGCGCCAGCTTTCCCGGTTGCCGCCCCACAGCTCCTCTTGATGATAAATGCGTTGAATCGCCCGCCGGAAAAGGCGGCTCCAGATCAGCGGCAGCGAATAATCAAGCCATATCAGATCGGTCGCCCTTTCCCAGATGATGTCGCGCGCTTTGCCATAGTTGCCGTCGGTAACCCAGAACGAACCGTCCAGCGCAGAGCGCACCCGCTGCCGAAACTCATCACGCGGCGTTTCCGTCCAGCCGGGTCCCCAATATAGGGCGTCGAGTTCCACGTGTGGTAGATCGAGCGCCTGGGCAAGCTGCCGCGCCAGGGTGGTTTTGCCGGAACCGGTAGCGCCGACGATGGCGATACGCGATCCTAAAGCAGGATGCTGTGAGGATGACATGGTGGGCAAAGTTAACCTTTTTTAGATTAAAAATCGAGGTTAAATTTTACAA
>JAWOGU010000494.1:0-5642 GCA_046496595.1 Chloroflexota bacterium | reverse complement strand
TGGACTGCTGCTACATGCTCACCACCTGGGCCTCCGAACCGGAAGACGAACATCTTCTGCTGGCGCGCTGTTTGCTGGCGCTCTTCCGAAATCCCACCATTCCCACGGAACATCTGGTCGGTGACATGCAAGAGCAGCCATATGAAGTGCAGGCCAAAGCCGCCAGCAACGACAAACTCACCAACCCAGCCGAAGTGTGGAGCGCCCTGGATAATGAAATGAGGCCCAGCGTCTCCTACGTCGTCACCGTAGCCATGGATCCGTGGGATGAGGTGACCGGCCCGGCTGTGCGCACGCTTACCCTGCGCGCCGGTCAAGCGGAAGATCCGCGTACTGAGACGTTGATCCCGGGAACGGCCGTTATCCAATCAGCCTATATCGGCGGTTACGTCACCCGCAAAGGCGAACCCCAGGCCAACATCAGCGTCGCCCTCAAAGGCACCGGTCATTTTGCGGCTACGGACGAAAACGGCCGTTTCTCTCTCGGTGGTCTCCAGCACGGCGATTACACCCTGGTCGCCTGGCCCGAAAAAGGCAAACCAAAAGAAAGCAAAATCACCATTCCCGGCAAAAACTACGACATCGACATGTAAAAAGGCAATAACTGTACAGGTCGTTGCCTGAGCCTGTCGAAGGCAACGACCTGTACAGCCACAAAAGGCAATCCTATGAAAAAACAACACGTCAGGAATCGTGCCCCACCCAATCATCAATCATTATCAGCTGTAGGGGCGTAAAATTTTACGCCCCTACAGATTATTCAGTATTCGTTCGGTCAACTATGGCTGGTCGCCGGAATCCCCGCCAACCAGTCAACGAGTAAAAGGAGATAAAAATGGCTGTAACCTATGCCTCTCCAGGCGTCTATGTGGAGGAAGTCGATCGCGGCACCAAACCCATCGAAATCGCCGGCGTTTCCATTGCTGCCTTCGTTGGGATCACCGCCGAAGCCAGCACAAAACGGTTCAATCCCGAAACCGGTGAACGCGAAGCCGTCGAATCAATCCTTAACAAAGCCACCCTGGTCACCAATTGGACCCAGTTTCAAGACACCTTCGGTGGATTCATCGAAGGCGCTTACCTGCCGGATGCCGTCTACGGCTATTTCGCTAACGGCGGTGGACCGTGCTACATCACCAGCCTGCGCGCCTTAAACGACATGCCGGACGCCTCAGCCAAACGGCCTGCCGCCCGGCCCAAGAAAGCAGAAGAAGGCAAAGAAGAGACGCCTGCTCCGGAACCCCCGCCTTTAACAACGAGCGGCCCCCTGACTGCGGCCGATTTCATCGGCGATGCCGCCGCCCGAACCGGTATCAATGGTCTGGAAGCCCGGGACGATGTGAGCCTGATTCTCTGCCCGGACCTGATGGCCGGGTATGACGGCACCAAAGCCGCCAAAGACTTGATCAAGCAAGTGCAAACGGCCATGATCGCCCACTGTGAAAACATGCATTACCGTTTTGCCGTGCTCGACACCCCGCCCGGCTTAAACGCCCAACAGGCCAAGGAATGGCGCGATTTCGTCAACTTCGACACTTCCTATGCCGCCATGTATTACCCCTGGATTGAAATCGCAGACCTCAGCGACAGCCCCAATACCAGCAAAAAAGTGCCGCCCAGCGGCCATGTGGTGGGCATCTACAACCGCGCTGACGTAGAACGAGGCGTGCATAAAGCGCCGGCCAACGAAGTCATCCTGGGCGCGACCGATATCGAAATCGGCCTCACCCGCGGTGAACAGGACACCCTCAACCCCATCGGCGTCAACTGTATTCGTTCTTTCCCTGGGCGCGGCATTCGCGTGTGGGGAGCGCGCACCCTGAGCAGTGACGGCTCCTGGCGCTACATCAACGTACGCCGCCTGTTCAGCCAGGTAGGCCAATCTCTGGACACCGGTTTGCAATGGGTCGTGTTTGAGCCTAATGATCATACCCTGTGGGCCAAAGTTCGCCGGGACATCACCGCCTTCCTGCGCGTCATCTGGCGCGGCGGGGCGCTCTTTGGCGTCACGCCAGAACAAGCCTTCTACGTGAAGTGCGACGAAGAACTGAATCCGCCTGAAATCCGGGATTTGGGCCAGCTCATCATCGAAGTCGGCATGTCGCCGGTGAAGCCGGCCGAATTTGTCATCCTGCGTTTGAGCCAGTGGGCCGGCGCGGACGCGCAAGCGTAAAGGAGAGTTTAAAATGGCAGAACGTGAAGATCCGCTTGTTGGTTTTCATTTTGGCATCGAAGTACAGGGTGTTATCAGCGGCTTTTTCACTGAATGTTCGGGCATCGGCTCAGAACAAGAAGTGATTGAACACAAGGTCATCTCCGAAAGTGGTCAGGAAATGGTGATGAAGCTGCCCGGCCGTTTGAAGTGGGAAAACATCACCTTGAAGCGGGGCATTACCAGCAACATGGACATCTGGAACTGGCGCAAGCAAGTGGAAGATGGCGACGTGGAATCCGCCCGGCACAACGGTTCCATTGTGATGTATGACCAGCATCTCAACCCGGTGGCGCGTTGGAATTTTGAGAATGCGTGGCCGGTCAAAGTCAGCGGTCCGCAGCCCAAATCAGACAGCAACGATATTGGCGTTGAAGAGCTGACCGTAGCGCACGAATATATTGTGCGGGTGCAGTAACCTGTTACCGCCAGGATGCAAAAATCCTCATGTGATTTTTTGCATCCTGGTAAGGTGGGCCAAGATGATGCAGACAGAGTACACATTTACATTGCCCAGAGGTTATATTGACGAAAGCGGTCAGGTACATCAACACGGCCGGATGCGGCTGGCTTTGTCCATTGACGAGGTGCAGACGATGAGTGACGCCCGCGTACAGGCAAATGAAGCGTATCTGCCCCTTGTGCTCCTGAGCCGGGTGATTACGCAGTTGGGGGGGATAACGGTCGTTACCCCTCCTATGCTCGAACGAATGTTTGCTTCCGACATGGCCTATCTGCAAGACCTCTACCTGCACCTGAACAGCGGCGAAAAACTGCTGATCGGCGCGCAGTGCCCTTCATGCAGTCAGCGCTTTCAAGTACAGGTGTCGCCATTAGGCTAAACCCATGCCCGAGCAGACACCCACGTCACCCCAAACCGGGGAAACCAAAAACAAACTCCCCCCAAAGTTAGTCCGGGAGGTAACCGACAAGGTGTATGCCTTGTGGCTAAATGATTTGATGATCGAAAAAGAGAGAAAAGGGTATCGGAACCGATGAGCAGAGAACAAATGCGTGAAACCACCAATCCGGCCTTTCGCTTCATCGTCGAAATCAGCGGCGCTACGCTGGGCGCGTTTACCGAATGCTCTGTGCCGGTGATTGAATGGGAAATAGAAGAAGTAAAAGAAGGCGGCCTGAATACCTTTAGTCACCAACTGCCCGGCCGCCGCAAGGGCGGCAAAATCACCCTGAAAAATGGCGTGGGCAGCAGCACTTTATTCGATTGGTACCAGCAAACCATGGGCGAGACCTTTGAACGTAAAAAAATCACCGTTTCCCTGCTCAATTCCAAGCTGGAAACGGTGATGAGTTGGAATCTGGACGGCGCTTATCCCGCCAAGTGGACAGGGCCGCAGTTGAAGTCAAGCGACAACAGCGTCGCCATCCAAACCCTGGAATTAGCCTGCGGCGAAGTGACGGTGTCAACCTGATGATGCGCTTAAAGGGCAGCAGCGGCAAAAATCCTTTAGTGGCGCGCGTGCAGCGCTATACAACGATGTCGGCTATTTTCCGCTCGCCAGAAACAACAGCCCTCCTGATACAGTCGGGAGATCAGTCTCAGAGTCCGGTGGTAAATACGTTTATCATTCCGCCCAGCTTTATGCCGGAAATGCCGGAAATGACAGCCTGGCCCGCCGCAGCCGCCCGGCAGGAAAGTCCCGTTGAAACGCAGTCTGCGCCGGTGGTCTCCCCGGCTGCCGCTCAGGATGCAGCCCAGCCGGTAAGCTCTACCACCCCGGCGGTTCACCCGGCCTCAGGAATCCAGCCAACTGCGATACAGCGCAGCGCCGTTCCTGCGCCAGTCTATCCCACGGCCGTTTCCAGCCCTGCCTCCCTCTCCAAACCATCCCAGGCAAACAGTTGGTCGCGTTTCAAGTCCGCTGTGCGCCGCGTACAAAACGCTGTCAGCGGCAGAGCCGAACAGGTTGAGAACGATCCCGTTGCAGAAATGGAAACAGAAACGATAACGGCCGTTTCTCCAGCCCCGGCGTCCCCCATCCAACGAGAACCCGCCGCGCCGCCGGCCGGCCTAATGCAGCCGGTTAGCCAAATACCGCCTTTGACGTTGATTCCTCTTCAAGAAAGCGCCCCTTCAAGCCAGGCAGCGCCAGCGCCGCCGGCCAACCCGCCCGCCAACCAACGAGATACACCGGCAGGTGACCAGCCCGCCAGCGAACCGCCAGGCGCAACCACCGATCCCATCACCCGCCGCCTGGACCAGATCATGCGCCTCCACCGCGAAAAAGGGACCATCGAAACGCCGCCGGACACCCTGCCAACCAGCCCGGAAACGGCCGTTTCCCCGGCGCCAATAAATCCGCCCCCGATGCAGCGAGACGTTTCCGAAACACCACCACCATCCGCTGAAACTGACCCCGTCTCCCGCCGCCTGGACCAGATCATGCGCCAGCATCGGGCCAAAGGTGACATTGAACCGCCGCCCGGCACGGAGGCAGAAGCCCCACCACCGATCCAGGCGTCCTCGGCTGCCCCACCGCCGCCAGCAAAAACGACTACCTCCAGCCAGCCGGATTTAGTTGAAGCGGAAACGGCCGTTTACCCCGAATCCACCGGCCTGGTCAAACCAGATAACACAGATCAAACCGTAAACGCTATCCCTGAAGCCGAAACACAGGCCATCCCCCTGCAATCCGTCTGGCCCGTACAAATCATAGAATCACCCACCCCACCAGCGGCGCGGCCAGTTTCAGCGCCAACCGGTCCCCTCATGCGGCAGACCGCCCCTCAAGAAACCAGCAAAGCAATCAGGCAGTTAGACAGCGTACCGCCCGGACAACCCACCACCTCATCCGTGCAATATATCCAGCCGCGCAAGCCCCGGCCGCAGCCCCTCCAGCGTAAACAGGCCCCGGAATACAGCCAGACAGACGTTAAAGCGGCAGCGCGGTCTTCCGATTTCAGCACGCCCTCCGACACAGTCGCCACCGAAATTGGCGACCTGCCCGGCGACTTGTGGCGCTTAATTGGCGCCAAACCACCCACTGCTCCACCGGGACAGCGGTCGCCGGCTGTGTCAGAAGTAACAGAGCGTGAACCGGCGCAGACAACGGCCGTTACCCAGGCAAAAACAACGCCGCCTACCATCATCCAGCGGGTCGAAAGCGAACAACCACCCGTCGCAGACCTGTCCCCAACCACAGAAGCGCCGCCGTCTCCCGAAAGTGAACAGGACGAAGCAGGGCAAAACGAGGAGATCGACATCAACGAGTTGGCCCGTCAAGTTTACGGCGAAATCAAAGATCGCATGACTATTGAATGGGAACGCACCCGAGGACGTTTTTAGACATGAGCAACACCCGAGGCAACTTAGTACCAGCCAAAGTATATGAAGCAGACGAAAACGGCGAACCCGTCGGCGGCGACGAAGTGGCCTGCATGTTCATCCCGTTTGAATACACCGTGTCGA
>JAWOGU010000491.1:0-3322 GCA_046496595.1 Chloroflexota bacterium | reverse complement strand
CGCTGAACGGCGTGTACCAGGGTAACGCCGTCATCCTGCAAAACGAGAACATCGTCATGCCCGTCACCGGCATCCCCATCCCGTTTAACCTGATGGAAATGCGGGCCACGCTGAGCGCGGACCTGACAGCCGAACCGGGCGCGGCGCTTTACGCCGATACCGAGGCGCTGTCCATTCCCACTTTTGGGCCGTATCTGGTGGTGGGCGGCCTGGCGAATAATGTGTATGAGAAGCTGCTGGTCTCCGGCACGTTTGTCACGCGACCTTATCCGGAAAACGGCCCGGCAAATTCCCGTCCGGCAGGCGTCAGCCTCACAGACCTGATCTACACGCCGCCCACAAACCGGGACGCAGGCACAGTAACGGCGACATTGACGGCCGCCGAGCCATACCCCTGGGAAGGACGCCGCCTGGCGCTGCTGCTGGTGGACGGCGACGCGAATACGCCTGTTTTTCTGGATTATCTGGCAAGCACGGAAACGGCCGTTTCCCCTGACAATCTTAGCGCCGCCATCACCCTCACCATCCCGGCAGGCACAGAACTGCCAACAGCCCTGGAAGCCATCGTCATGGTAGACGTGTTCCCGCTGGCGCGGCGGGCGCTTTCTGAGTAGCGTGCAACCCTATCCGGTGAGCCACGTATAGAGGGCCATAGACGAAACCTTTAAGGCCAAAACGGTGACTACCAAACTTGATGCCTGAGCCTGTCGAAGGCATTTGGCGAAGGGATTTGTGGTTACCAAAACGGCCGTTTAGCTAACTGGAGGCAAAAAAATGTCAAGTGATAAAAAATTAACCCGTTCAACAGATGATCGTTGGGTAGCCGGCGTGTGCGGCGGCCTCGGTGAATACTTTAATATCGATCCCACCCTCATCCGCGTACTCTTTGTACTGGCAACGCTGTTCCTGGGCGCTGTGGTAGGCGGCGTCATTCTCTACGCCATCCTGTGGGCGATCATTCCCGAAGCCGGGACCAGTGAACCCAGCGCGAAAATCCTTTCCGAAGACGAGTAACAAACCGCCCATCTCCTGAACCGAAAAACCGGACTGCGCCGCTGGCGTCAGTCCGGTTTTTTCGTTATAGTGGGGTCATTCTTAATTTCAGCAGCCTCCCGTAAGTTCTAAAATTCCGGGAGGCTATCTTAACCATTGGAGGTGGGGCATGGCAATCATTACCCCTTACATCGCAAAAAAATCATATGCTGGGCAGAAACTAGAAGTGAAAGCCAAAAAATTCGTCTGGGTAAAAGTCGGCGAAGGTGTTGTCGCCGCTTTAAGCGATTATGAAGTCTCGATTGGCGGTAAGATCAGTATTTTGGGTTATAACGGCGATTTGAATATCCATCTCATCCTGAAGGACCAAAACGCAGAGGCAGTTGAGGGCATCTGCACTTTAAAGCTGAACAACTACCAGGATGAAACTGCGAAATATGTCGTTGAAAACAAGGCGCTGATGGTTTACGCCACGCTTGGCGGGAAATCACAAAATATTGCCATTACGCCCTGCAATAACGGCGAACAAACGGAGTGCCGCCTGTTTGGGCACGTGAACCAGACGGTTCATTTACAGCCTGTGAAGTAGGGGCAAAGCAATCGGGTAAAACCTCCGCCAGGCAAAACGGCCTCGTCACCGATTGCCTTGCCCGCACCGCCGGCCAACCACAAACAGGTTGAGGGTGTGCGAAAACAAAACGGCCGTTTCCGGTGGAAACGGCCGTTTTCATTCCTAAATAACGCGCCGTGCAGCCTGACCCGGCGTTTTAATTCTTAAAAATAACCGGCATATATGTGATATTGGTCATGGTATTGCCGGGATCCACCACAATCGACGCTTCCGCCACCCCTGTGAAAGGTTCCTGCGGCTGGCTTTGCGCCGTGGCTGCTACTTCAAAGCCAATGATCGTGGCAGGAATATTAGGCCAGCCAGGAAGCGTGCTGGCGTCAAACTGGGCAAAACTTTGCGTACCGGGATAAATGCCCATTTGCTGCCAGGGTCCGCCATCTACCTGATATCTCACAATAAACTGCGTAATGGTTGTGCTGGTGAACCCTTGCCAAAACACGTTAAACGTAGGTCCTGGCACAATGCCCGGATTAAATGGCAGCACCACGGAAGTTGGATCACTGATCACCGTCACATTTTGGGTGGGTGTAAAGGCGCTCACATTGCCCACCCTGTCCACAGCCTGCATTCGTATGGAATAGGTACGCCCTATCACGGCGCCATTCACCCATTCACTTGTTTGAGAAGACGGGAACTCGGCGGAAACCCAGCCGCTGCCGGCGTTGTCATTCCACTGCACAATGTATTTCTGCACGCCGGACAAATTATCCGTCGCCGACCAGTTGACCTGGAAGTGGGGATAGACGTAACTGGAAGCGCCAATGGTTCCGACGGTGAGATTGAGATTGCCGGGCGCCTGCGCATCCACGGTGGTGCTGATGGAGGCGCTCCAGGGACCCAGGTTCAGCACGTTGTCGGCGGCGCGGACACGGAAGAAGTAAATTTGCCCATTCACGCCGTGGAACGTCGCCGAACGAGCCTGCGTGTCCATGACCCAGTTGATCCAGTTGGAATTGTTGGTGCTGTATTGCACGTCAAAATTGCGCAAACCGCTGGGCGGCTGTCCGCTAGAACCGCAGTCACTGCCATCCCAACTAATGGTGAAAGAATCACGCGAGAACTGGTTGAGAACGGAGGTGAACCAGGCGGAGGGAGGGCAGGTATCGGTGAATTGGGTGAAGTCTACGTCAATATAAGGCCGGTTCGTGCTTTCTCGAGAATCAAAAACGCGGGCGCGCACCTCGTTTTCATTGCTGCCCTGAACCATCATGCCAAAATTGGCGCGCGCCCCGGAAACCCAGTTACGAACCAGGGTGGTGGTGTCGAAAGATTTCCAGCCGTTCACGTTGTTTACGGTGGTCTGCCCAAAAATAGACCCCCAATCCGCCTGAAAATTGGACCAGGTGACGGTTGATTCATTCCAGGAGGAGTTTAGATAACGGGAGCCAAAAATATAGGGTGCATCCGTGCCGGGGATGGATTCTCGCTGGAACATAAATAATCGGGCGCTGTTGATGGTAGCGCCACCGGGGATACTGCCAAAATCAAACTGGATTAACGTACGGGTGGCGCCAAAATTCGTGTCGCGCCCGGCGCGCATTGTATTCCAGCCGCCATAATTGTTGTTTGGGAAATTTGAAGAGACAAACGCATCTCTACTGGGGAAGATTCTGACGACGGTGTTGACGGCATTGGCTTCTGTGGTCTGCTCAATGACTTGCAGCATGGGCAGATCGGGTTCGACGGGTATTGTTTCTT
>JAWOGU010000480.1:0-4273 GCA_046496595.1 Chloroflexota bacterium | reverse complement strand
AGTTCACGCACGTTGGTGGCTTCGGTGTTGAGGTTGTAGGTTTCGCCATCGACGGTGAGGGAAACTTGAATGGGGCCGCGAACGGCCGTTTCCGGCAGTTCCGCCTCGCAACCCAGCAGAAAAAGAAAGGGGATGAAGAGCAGAAAAAGGCGTAAATAATGGACAGTGAACAGTGAACGGTGAACAGTGAACGGTTTTCTATTCGTCCACCACTGTAAACTGTAAACTGTAAACTGTAAACTGATTTTGGTTTTACGCATCTTGCCACATCTGGCTTAATTCCGGAGCCAGCGTTTCGGCGACATTGTCGTTGACTGAATCGTCGAGAAGCCCTTTTAGCCCATGAAAGGTCGCCACAATGGGGTACCGGGCAAACACCTCATCCGTATTACCGGCACGGCGCGCCACCATTTTCTGGAACTCCAGGGTCGTGATGCTTTTATCCCGAAAATGGAGCAGCCAGAACTTGCGTTTTAGCTGGTCGGAGAGTTCTTGGGGCAGCGCTTTTAGCAATTTCTTTTTGGAACCTTTGTCCAGATTGAGCGCCAACGTATGCAGCGTCGCTTCGCTCCAGCGTGCGGCGTGCCCGGTGGTGCGCAGTTTGCCCAATTCCTTGATTGTGGCGTAGTAATCGTTCAATTCAGTGCTGTTTGTCTGTGTCATGATGCCTCCAACATGGGCGTTGTTTTACAAAATGCGTTGGTATCTTCTCAAAATTTCGTGGGCAACGAGGCCTGAGCTTGTCGAAGGCCGTTGGTTTCGACAGGCTCAACCAACTCCCCGCGATTTATTGAGAAGATACATGCGTTGCTTCACAAGATGCGCTGTTTTACCTTGTGCTGACCTGCGCGTCAAGTTGACGAATTGATAAAGATGGCTATACTTTACCAGTTCATTCCCATCAGGATGACAATTATAATCAAACATCTCGCATCCGGGTAACGAATTACACTCTCGGGTGCGTCTTTTTGTCAGGGGATGGGGTGGGTTTAAAATAATTATCTGGCCCTTCAAAGTGAAGTGCGGGGATTGGGAGAGTAAAGGATTGGTTATATGCTGTCATCTCCTAATCCCCGCTCGGTTTGAAGGAGTTTGCAAGGCGAGGATGAGGTACCATGAGTGAAGAACGTTTAGCCATAGTCGCGGAACCCCGCGAAATAACTGGAAAGAAAGTAAAACAATTGCGCCGTGTTGGGTTGACGCCGGCTGTGATTTATGGGGCCACGGAGGCGATCAATATTCAATTAGACGCCCGTACCTTGCGCCGTATGTTGCGCAAGTCAGGTGGGTCGAGCTTGATAGACGTGCAAATTGGCGCTGAAACGCGCACAGTGTTGGCGCGTGACATTCAGCAGCACCCCACGCGCAATGAAATGGTCCACGTCGATTTCTTAGAAGTCGATTTGAAAATCGTCATTGCCAGTGAAGCAGAATTGGTAATGGTTGGTAATTCCAAGGCGACGGCTTCAGGTCTGGGCATTGTGTCTTTGGCAATGCGTACTGTTGAAATTGAAGCGCTGCCGGAAGATCTGATTTCTGAGATTGAAGTGGATATCAGCCTCATCAAACGGACCGACGACGTGATCACGGTAGCTGATTTGAAAGCGCCAAAGGGCGTCACCATCCTCACAGACCCGGAAACGACTGTGGCTTCGTTTGCCTATGAACGAGCTGCTCTTGACGAAGAAGAGGAAGCCGAAGAAGAAGGCGATTATGCGCCGGCTGCTGATTCTGTGGAAGTTATTGCCAAGGGCAAAGACGAAGAAGATTTCTAATTGCGGCTTTTTGCTGACCCGTTTCAAAGCCGGGCCAGTTGAGTTGTTGTTTATTTTGAAAGGTCGGAACCCAGGTTCCGGCCTTTTTTGTTCAGAGCGGCAGGGGTGTAGAGGTGATGGGGTGTAGAGGTGATGGGGTGTAGAGGTGATGAGGTGTAGAGGTGATGGGGTGTCATAATGACCTTGCCACTTTGTCACTTTGCCACTTTGCCACTTTGCCATTTTGCCACCTTGCCACCTTGCCACCTTGCCACTCTTCACTACAATGTGCTGATGCGTAAATGGATAGTTTGGGTCTTGATGGCCCTGATTTTGTTGGCGGCGGCCGGTCTGCGTTGGACGGGTTTGGATTGGGATGGGTATCATCATTTCCATCCTGATGAGCGCTATATTCATTGGGTGGCGACGACGATTGAGTGGCCGGACGAGTGGACCACGGCATTGCAGCCCAGGCAGTCAACGCTGAATCCCTATTATTGGCCGGCCGGGGCGGCCAGTGAGGGTATTGCGACGCCGCAGGATGAGCCGCGTAAGTTTGCTTATGGGCACCTGCCTTTGTATGTGGGGGTGGCGGCGACGAAGGGGATGAACTGGCTGGGAACGGCCGTTTCCCCCCTTCTTCCTCCTGACTGGTTTTTCACCACCGACATCTTGAACGCTGCCGGTATGGTTGAGTTTCGCCATCTGGCGGCTGTGACCCGGGCGCTGACCGGGCTGGTAGACCTGGGCACAATTTTTCTCATTTTTCTGTTAGGACGGCGCATTTTTAGCGTGGAAGTGGGTTTGCTGGCGGCGGCTTTCCTGGCGCTAAACGTGATGCACATTCAGCTTGCCCACTTTTTCATCGTGGACCCCTACCTGACGTTTTTCACGGCAGCGGCGCTGTATTTGATGGTGAAGGCAGAAGGCAGAGGGGCAAAGTGGCAAAGTGGCAAAGTGGCAAAGTGGCAAAGTGACACTCTCACCCCCTCACCCCCTCACCCCATCACCCCATCACCTCTACACCTCCTCACCCCCTCACCTCTACACTTCTTCCTCGCGGCCGTATTTGTCGGGCTGGCGGTGGGGACGAAGTTTTCGGCGGTGTTGTTGTTTTTGCCGCTGGCGGTGACGGCCTGGTTGATTTTTGGGCGGCGATGGCTCAGGTGGTGGGGAACGGCCGTTTTCGCAGCCTTTCTCGCCTTTTTTATCACCAATCCCTTTGCCGTGTTGGACTGGTCCTGCCAGGTTATCACGCCGGCGATGACGTTTGGACCGTTGACGATTCCGCGCCTGAACTGGGCGTCTTGTTATCTGGATAACATTTCCACGCAGAACGTCATGGTCAGCGGTGGCGGTGAGATTCCGTTCACGCGCCAGTACCAGGGCACGCTGCCGTACCTCTACTACCTGGAAATGCAGCTCAAGTGGGGCATGGGACCCCTGCTGGCGCTGTTGGGTTTTGCAGGGTTTGGCTGGGCGATTTTCAACTTTACCAAAAGATTAAAGATTAAAGATTGGCGTACTTGGAAATCCACCTTCATCCTTCATCCTTCATCCTTCATCCTTCTTTCCTGGATGATCCCCTTCTTCCTGGTCACCGGCAGTTTTTACGTGAAGTTTATGCGTTATTTGCAGCCGCTGACGCCGTTTTTGATGTTGTATGCGGCGGCGATGGTGTTGAGCTGGCGGCGGGTCTGGCTGCGGCGGGCTGTGTGGGTTGTGACTCTGGCCTGGACTGGTTTATATGCCCTGGCGTTTGTTGGCCTGTACCAGACTGAGCACCCCTGGATAACGGCGTCTGCCTGGATTTATGACAACGCGCCGCCCGGTTCGCTGATTTTGAGCGAACAGTGGGATGATGCGCTGCCCACGACGATGATCTATGACGGCGCGGCGCGGCGCGGCGCGGAGTATGACAGGGCGGAACTGACTTGGCTGACGGGCGCCGGCTCGCGGGACAATGAGACCAAGCTGGCGCAAAATCTGGCGCTGCTGGCGCAGGCGGATTATCTGACGCTGGTGACGAATCGGGTCTATGGCGTAGCGCCGCGGCTGCCTGAATCCTATCCTCTGTCCGGACAGGTACACCAGCTTTTGTTTGACGGGGATTTGGGGTATGAACTGGTGATGGTAAACGGCCGTTCTCCCCACCTGGCCTCATTTTACTACCGCCCGGATACCTTTGGCTGGCCTGGCCTGACGCCGCCCGCAGGCGTGAGCCGCTACCTCGCCGAGACGATGCCCGGTCTGAACGGGGGGCGGGTGGATGAGAGCTTTGTGGTGTATGACCAGCCGTTGGTGTTGATTTTTAGGAATAACGGCCGTTTGTCGGCCGAGGAGATGCGGGGGTTGTTTGAGTAGGGAAACCGGGGCAAACTGAAAAATGCGCTCATTACATTCAATCGGCGAGACCAACTGCACCTTCGACCCCGCCCTCGGCTGCGCCGAGATTCGGCTGGCGGATGGGCAAATTGTGGGTGAGGCGGCCCTCGCCCCGCTGCCGGGGCTGCCGGGAC
>JAWOGU010000445.1:0-12948 GCA_046496595.1 Chloroflexota bacterium | reverse complement strand
GCTTGAAGCGGATTGCTTTCTAGTGCTTGAAGCGTGTCGCTTTCTAGTGCTTGAAACGGAAACAACTCTAGTGCCTAAACTTTGTGATTTTGAGGGGTGCTGAGTGTGGTACGCCCTCGTGCCACACGTTCGCACGTGGGCGTGCGAACTCCTCATTTTTAGAAAGTTACGATACTAGTATACGTTGGTTTGTCGTATCGGCTTCAGCCGTTAAACCGCTGAAGCGGTTACTACAAACTAAGGGCGTGGAACGGGACTGTTGTTTTGTAGGATATTTCAGTGGGGAGAAGAGAAACGGCCGTTCCTTTCCAGAAACGGCCGTTCTTTCAAATCTGAAACTATGGGACCGCTTTACCCCAGCGCCGCCATGCCCAACGCCAGCGCCCCCAAAACCCCCGCCCTATTCCCCAAACCCGGCGGCACAATATAACCGTCAATCTCATGCAAAATCGCCGGAGACTGCACGTAGCCGTTCAGGTATTCCACCGTCTTCCGCCGCACCAGGGGGAACAACTGCGGCTGCTCCATCACCCCGCCGCCCAACACAATGCGCTGCGGCGACAGCGTGCAGATAAACGTGCGCAGCGCCAGCGCCAGGTAATGGGCTTCCAGTTCCCATGCCGGATGATCTGCTCCCAGTTCAAAGGCCGGCGTTTGCCAGCGGTCGCCTATGGCCGGACCCGCCGCCATGCCTTCCAGGCAGTCGCCGTGATACGGGCAGCGCCCTTTGTAAGGGTCTCGCTGCCAATCGTGGGGCAGGCTGATGTGGCCCAGCTCTGGATGAATGAGACCGTGAACAAGACGGCCGTTTACCATCACCCCGCCGCCAATGCCCGTGCCGATCGTCATGTAAATCAGGTTATCCACGTCCTGCGCCGCGCCCCAGCGGTGCTCCGCCAGCGCCGCGCCGTTCACATCCGTGTCGAAGCCGATGGGCACAGGAAAGGCCTGCTGCAACGCGCCCACCACGTCGGCGTTGGCCCAATGCGGTTTGGGCGTAGTGGTAATGAGACCAAACGTAGGCGACTGCGGATTCGGGTCCAGCGGCCCAAAGGCAGCAATGCCAATGGCTGCCAGCGGTCCATGTTTGGCTTCCTGTTCCTGGAAGTAGGCAATGGCTTTGCCTAATGTTTCTTCAGGCGTCGTTGTGGGGAAACGGACCTCGTCACGCAGGTCGTCTGGCCCTGTACCTACGGCGCACACAAATTTGGTGCCGCCTGCTTCAATACCACCGATCAATGTTGTCATGAGTGCCTCCCTGGTTTTTGTTAGCAGCTGGAAACTGCCCCCTGTGTTTCGCAAAGAGCAAACGGTTATCCATGAAAATCTATACGATCACCTTGCATTTTGAATAAACAAATTCGGGATCGAGATCAATGCCCCCTTCCCATTCAATCGTGTCAAATGCAACCCGAACATGCTGGAAATGTGCATAGTCTTTCAACACTTGAAACACGCCAAAATCGAGATATGGTTTCATGTCCAGGGTACCGTTCTCACCATTATCGAATGTAATCTGTAATGTAAAGTCCCTGTTGGGAATGACTTTAATAACCGCTGGGTACATATCACCCTCCATTTAACGAAGTGGTTGAATCTTGAATGGCTGCTCACCATTCATAACCAGTTGCCAGTTTGCCATTAACTCTTCCTGATGTACTTCTGCCCAGGCTAAAACCAACTTGCTTTGCTTGCGAGGTAAATTGCCTTCGATGATCTCGCAAGTACGAATGTCCACCGATGCTTTGTAATCCTGATAATAAACATGAAAGTGTGGCGGATTGTGTTCGGATGGAGCAAAGTACATCCGCACAATTATGCCATAAAACATTGAAATTGTTGGCATTTTTAGGTCTCCAGATTAGTTTGAAAATGTGTATAACTTGGAGCGGAAACGAAACCATAACTGTATCAGCGCCAGTATCCAGTAGTTAATTCAAGTCAGAAATCGGGTCCCCCGGTTGACCTAGAGCTTCTCTCTTTTACTGTAAAGGCCAAATCAAGGGTAACAACAGCATGGTTGCGATGAACACAACGACTGTCAGCGGCAGACCAAGTTTAACATAATCTACAAAGCGATAACCGCCGGGACCCATGATCAGCACGTTGGCGGGATGACCCACCGGGCTGATTAAATTAACCGCGGCAGCGATGGCAACCGCCATCATGAACGTATAGGGGGAAACGGACAGTTCGGCGGCGGTGTTGAGGGCGATGGGCGCCATCAGCACGAGGGCAACGGCGCTGGGCATAATTTGCGCGGTGGCGTTGGTCAGCAGGAACAACGCGGCTAAAATGGCGAGAACGCCGAAGGGGGCAACGGCCGTTATCATGCCCTGCGCCAAAAAATCAGCCGCGCCACTCGCTTGCATGGCGGCGCCCAAGGGCAGCATCCCCGCAATCAAGAACACCGCCTTCCACTCAATCTGCCGGTAAGCGTCATCCATGCTCAGGCAGCCGGTGATAACCATCAGCAGCGCCCCCATCACAGCGGCGATGACTATCGGCAGCCAGTTGAGCATGACAGGAGCCAGCACCAGCGCCATGATGAACAGGGCTAACGGCGCTTTGTCTGTCTTTAACGCCGGTTGATCGGCCGCTTCCAGCAGGATGAAATCCGATTCGGCCGCCAGCACGGGGCGCGCCGTCCGCGGACCGTAAAGCAGCAAACCGTCGCCCAGGCGCAGCGGCATGTCGGCCAGGTTGTGGCGGTAAGGACGGCCGCCGCGCCACAGCGCCACCACCGTCAGGCCAAATTTTTCACGGAAGTGGATGTCGCGCAGGGTTTTGCCTTCGACAGTGGTATAAGGCGACAATGTGGCCTGTACCAAACCTATCTGCTCTGTTTCCAACTCGTCCACGCCAAAAGCAGCCTGGTCCGGTTCCAGGGTAGCCAGTTGAGACAGCGCCGCCAGATCGGCCGGCAGTCCCTGTACCAGCAGGGTATCGTCGGCGCGGAGCGCCTCATCATGGGCGGTCAGCGGTTCAAGCTGGTCTCCCTGCATCCGACCCAAAACAGTGAGGCCCATGACATCACCCAACTGACTTTCACGCAGGGTTTGGCCGACCAGGGATGAATCAGGCGGAATGCGGAGGACCAGGAGATTTTCGCCCAACTGAGCAAACTCGGCGGTTTCGCCCACCGTCTGTGTAAAATCGGGTTGGGCAGCCAGATTGGCAATTTTTTGCGGACTGCCCTGCACGACGAGCCGATCGTAGACGCGCAGTTTCTCTTGCGCCAGTCCGCGCACGTTGAGCAGCCCATTGCGGCGCAGGGCCAGGACGTTGACGCCGAAGCGCCGGCGAAAATCGGCGGCTGCCAGGGTTTGGCCGACCAGTGTAGAACCGGGCATGAGGCTGAGAACGGCCGTTTCCACCCCAGTCAGCACCTCCGCCGCCGCCGCCGGAGCCACGTGCAGACGGCGCTGGCGCAGTACGTCTACCTGCTCCCGCCGCCCGACTACCAGCAGCCGGTCGCCGCCCAGCAAAACGGCCGTGGGCGTCGGGGCCAGATTGGTCTGCCCATTACGCATGATGCCCACGACGGTGACGCCCAGGACGTCGCCGAGGCGGCTTTCGGCTAATGTTTTGCCCGCCAGCGGAGAATCCGGGGGCAGTTGGGCGGTGAAAAGGCGATCATGGAGTTGATAACGATCATCAAGGGAGGGGGCGGCAGTGGCAACGGCCGTTTCCTTCTCCACATCCCGCTTTGGCAGTAAAAAGCGGCTGGCGAAGGCCGTAAAGAGAATCCCCAAAAGCATTACGGGACCGCCCACCAGGGCAAAGTCAAACATGCCAAACGAACCCAAACCCGCTTCGCGCAAGGCGTCGCTGGCCAGGATGTTAGGCGGAGTACCGATAAGCGTGGTCAAGCCGCCGAGCAAACAGGCAAACGCCAGGGGCATCAGCAGCCGGGACGGGGGAATTTGAGCGCGCCGGGCGATGGACATCACCACCGGCAGCATCAACGCCGCCACTCCCACGTTGTTCATGAAAGCAGAGAGCACGGCGGCAGTGAGCATGATGACCAGCAGCAGGCGCAGTTCGCCCTGCCCTGCGGCGCGCATCACCCGGTCGCCGATAGCGTTTGCCACGCCGGTAGCCGCCAGCCCGCCGCTGATGATGAACATAGCCCAAACGGTGATAACGGCCGGATTGCTAAACCCGGACACCGCTTCGGCCGGCGTCACCAGCCCGGTGACAGCCAGAACGAGCAGTACCAGCAGGGCAACCACGTCTGCCCGCAGCCATTCGGTAATGAACAAAATGGCCGCGAAAAACACGATAAATAGGGTTAAGGCGATGTCGGTGGTCATATGTTTGCGTGGGGCGTGAGGGTAAGGCGTGAGGCGTGAAAATCTGACGCCTCACGCCTTAAGAATTCTTCAGCCAAAGCGATTCGTATGGCTCTAACTGTACATCGCGCCAGCCTTCGAGGGCGCGGTTGGTGATGCAGTCTACGAGGGGGCCGCTAAAGTGCATCTCAGCCAGGCGGTAGGCAGGCACGCTTTGGGAGCGTTCGCTAAAGTTGCCCAGGACGAGCACACGACCGCGCGGGCTTTCGCGCAGCAGGCCAAAGGCGGCGTCGTTGTGGGTCCAGACGGCGTAGGCGGGCGCATCGGCGTGCAGGGCGGGGGTGAGTTTACGGGCCTGGATAAGGGTGACGAGGGATTGGAATAAACGGCCGTTTACACTTTCCCAGTCATCCCGTTTTGCCGCCAGCTCCCAATCCATGCGCGGACGGTGCAGCCAGCGGTTGTCGCCGGCCAGGTTGGGGTCTTGCAGGTAGCTGTCATCGTTGAGCAGGCCGATTTCGTCGCCCATATAGAGCAGCGGCAGACCACCAAAGGCCAGGATCATGCTGTGAATGAGCAGGATACGGCGCAGCGCCAGGTCTGCTTCATGCCAGTTCCGCTGCTCCTGCGCCACTTCCAGTCCGGCCAACGAAGCGCAGGAACCGCTGATGCGCCGGTCGTTGGTGCGTGGGTTGAACTGGAAGGTGGCGCCGCGGGCAAAGGTACCAGGGAAGCCGCCGTTGTAAAAATCGCTCAAGAAGGTGCGGTGCAGGTAGCCGTTCATGCCCACCGCCGCCGCGTCTTCCTCCGTCACCGCCCAGCCAATGTCGTCGTGGCAGCGCACGTAGGCCAGCCAGGAAGTGCGCGACGGGATGGGCGGCATTTGCTGCAAAGCGTGGGTCATCAGCGCCACTTTGCGCTCCGCCAGACTGCTCCACAGCATGACCATGAACACGTTGTGGTAGGCCACTTCGCATTCCTTGTTGGCCGCTTCGCCCCGTCCCAAATAGGGCACCAACTGCGGCGGCGGCACGATGGCTTCCGCTTTGAGCAGCAGTCCCGGGGCAGCAATGCGGCTGAGGGCGCGGAACGCCTGCAGGATGGCGTGAACTTCCGGCTGGTTTTCGCAGTCGGTGCCCAGGCGTTTCCACATGAACGCCACGGCGTCCAGGCGCAGCACTTCTACCCCCTGATTCGCCAGATAGAGCATGATGTCGAGCACTTCGCCAAAAACGGCCGGGTTGACGTAGTTGAGATCCCATTGGAACTCGTTGAACGTAGTCCAGACCCATTTGTCGATAGCTTCGTAATACGTGAAGCTGCCCGATTTGAATTCGGGGAAGATTTCGCGCACGGTGCGTTCGTACTGGTCGGGCAGGGTGCGGTCGGGGAACATAAGGTAGTAGTCTTGATAGACTGGATCGCCTGCCATCGCTTTTTGCGCCCAGGCGTGTTCTTTGGCGGTGTGGTTGCATACCAGGTCGATGCACAGGCTGACGTCTTCGGCGCGAAGCTGGGCCGCCAGATCGGCCAGATCGGCCATCGCGCCCAGGTCATCGCGCACGGCGCGGTAATCCATAACGGCGTAGCCGCCATCGTTGGCGCCGGGGCGAGGCTTGAGCAGGGGCATGAGGTGCAGGTAGGTGACGCCCAGTTCCTTAAGATAGGGAATTTTGGCGGCGACGCCGTTTAAGTCACCAGCGAAACGGTCGGGATAACAGACGTAACCCATCATACGCGGCTGCTGGAACCAGTCCGGCTCTTCGACGCGCTTCAGGTCGAGCAGGCGCAGGGCGGGCGGGCGGGCGGCGTAGGCTTTGGCGACGAGGTTGAGTAACTGTGCCAGCCAGGCGTCGTAGTCTTCTCGTTGGCCGTAGAGTTGGCGTAACGGCCGTTCTACATCCGGTAAATGTTGGGCCAGGCGCAGGGCAAAAATCTGCTGTTCGAGTTGTTCCATGCCGCGCAGGGAGCCGGCGAGGAGTTGGTCAAGTAAAGGAGGGGTTTTAGTTGTCATCGGTCGCCAACTGGTTGAGAAATTGGATAAAGTTGGTTAAATCAGTGGAAACGGCATCAAAACATCCACGCAAATCTTCAACTAATTCTTGAACAGCAGATGAACGAAAACGAAACGTATAAACATTACGAACTACATGCCGAAACTGACGATATTCGTCAAGACAATAACGGCTATTTAAACGGATAACTGCTGGTCGCTTGCCTGGGATCTCAGACGCCATTTGTAGTAATAAATTTTGGTGCCAGTTTGCTCCTGGTGGCAGTGTTTCAGATAGAGTCTGGGCTATATCTTCAAATGTCCGTTCAACGCCAGCATAAAATCCGTGTAGATTTAATGCCGCCGCATCATAGTATGAATCTTCCTCCGTGGTACCAGCCTTCTCTATTTGCATTTCAGCCCGAGCAACCACACGATCTAGATCAATAAGCGTTTGCTCCAGGCGTGAGGCTAGAGCTACATATAAATTAGTCACAGTTCAACCCCGTCTCGTTCAATTGATTTCCTGATATGGTCTCGTGCTTCCTCAATACGGACAAAATCTACCATAAATTCTGAGGTTACATCCATAACCCGACCCAATGCTTTCAAATAAGATTTTTCACTGGTTCCCCAAGCAGCCAAATCAATATCCGACCGCTGGTGAAAACGACTTCGATCCGTTAAGGAACCAAATACGACCACTTTTTCTGCCTGAAACTGAGATTTCAAAATTTCCGCACCCTGCCGGGCAACCTCCCAGGCACGTTGGAAACGTTCATCGAGCGCCGCCTGCCGTTCGGCTTCTCGTTGGCGGGCGCCAGCCCGGTATTCAGCCATTTTTTCAGGAGAGATGTTTAGGGTCATCGGATCAAACCTCTTTTTTAGTGAACAGTATACCGTAAAACGGCCGTTACCCAGCCAGCCAGTGCGCCGCAAACGGTTTCAACTCCACCACGCCAGATAAGACAGCCCCATCCCGGGAAAGCAAATCAGGGCGCTCACGGTGCAGGGTAAAAGCCTGCGGTTCGTCGGTCAGATTGAACAGGCAGAGTATGCCCTGATCGCCCACAAAACGGCGGAAAGCGAGAACGGAATCATTTCCCATCTCCACAAAAGCAAACTCGCCATGCTTCAACGCCGGCTGGCTCTGGCGCGTGCTGAGCAAAAAGCGCGTTAAATTCAGATAAGACTTCGGGTCGGCCTCCTGCGCCGCCACGTTCACCTGTTGATAAGCAAATTCCCCCTCGTTGATCACCGGGAAATATGTTTTTTCCGCCGACGAAAAGCCTGCGTTCCGGCCGGCGTCCCACTGCATCGGCGTGCGGCAGCCGTGGCGGTCCGGCAGCCAGATGTTGTCGCCCATGCCGATTTCGTCGCCGTAATAAATGATGGGTGTGCCCGGCAGCGACAGGAACATGGCGTTCAGCAAAAACCAGCGCCGCTTGTCGTTGTCCAGCAGCGGCGCCAACCGCCGCCGGATACCCAGGTTTTGGCGCATTCTTGGCTCCGGCGCGTACTGCGCCCACATCCACTGGCGCACCTCCGGCGTCACCATCTCCAGCGTCAGCTCATCGTGGTTGCGCAGAAAAGTCATCCACTGCGTGCCCGCCGGGATGGGCGGCGTGTCGTTCAAAATATCCACAATGGGCGTCTTATCGCCCGATTTCAACGACTGGTACAGACGCGGCATAATCGGAAAGTGGAAACAGACGTGGAACTCGTCGCCGTCGCCAAAATAGGGCAGCAGATCATGCGGCCACTGATTGGCTTCGGCGATCAACACCGCTTCGGGGTAGTTTTCATCCATGAACCGGCGCACCTGCTTCAAAACGTCGTGGGTTTCGGGCAGATTTTCGCAGTTGGTGCCTTCCCGTTCAATCAAATAAGGCACGGCGTCGGCGCGAAAACCGTCCAGCCCGGCCTGCATCCAAAAACGAACAATATCGAAGATTTCTTCCAGCACTTTTGGATTGTCGTAATTCAAATCAGGCTGGCTGCTGTAAAAACGGTGCCAGAAATACTGCCCGGCGACTTCATCGTAGGTCCAATTAGACGTTTCATCATCGAGGAAGATGATGCGCGTGTCACTGTACTCCGTGCCGGTATCGCTCCACACATAATAATTCCGATAGGGCGAGTTTTTATCCTGCCGCGCTGCCTGGAACCAGGGGTGTTGGTCGGAGGTGTGGTTCATGACGAGGTCCGTCACCACTTTCAAGCCGCGCTGATGGGCAGCGTCCACAAACGCTTTGAAGTCGTCGATGGATCCGTAGTCGGGATGAACGGCGGTGTAATCGGCGATGTCGTAACCGTCATCCAGCAGCGGTGAGACGTAATGGGGCATGATCCAGATGCAGGTGACGCCCAAGGATTGGATGTGATCCAGTTTGTCTATCGCGCCGCGAAAATCACCGTGACCATCCCCATTGCTGTCGGCATAAGCCCGAATATACAGTTGATAGAACACCGCTTCTTGATACCACTTTACTGTCATGAGCAATTCCTTGATTCAAAAAAAGAGCACGCCCGAAAACGGCCGTGCTCATCAAAATTTTCCTCAGCCGTACAAACCCACCACCACTACTTGTAACCGCTTACGGAACAGGGGATGCAATTACCCCTTCACCGAACCGGCCATCATGCCCCGCACAAAGTAGCGTTGTAAAGAAAAGAACACAAACAACGGTAAAATCATGGTGACAAACGCCCCGGCCGTTAGCAAATGCCAGTCATTGCCGCGAGAGCCAACAAGACCTGCCAACCGCATCGTGATGACTTCCGTTTCCTTCGAGCCGCCCAAGAAAATAAGCGCTACCAGGTAATCATTCCATACCCACAAGAATTGGAAGATGGCAAACGAGGCCAGCGCCGGCACCGAAAGCGGCAAAACCAACCGCAAGAAAACCGTGAAATGCGAAGCGCCGTCAATAAACGCCGACTCCAAAGTTTCTCGAGGCAGCGTAGAGATATAGTTGTAAAGCAAGTAGGTTGCCAATGCCAGACCAAAGCCCGTGTGCGCCAGCCACAACGACAAAAACGTACCGTTGATTTGCAGCGCACGATAATCCCTGAGCAGCGGTACCAACGCAATTTGCAGCGGTACTACTAATAACGCCACCACCATAATAAACAGAATACGGCGGGCCGGGAAATTCATCCAGGCAAAGGCATAGGCAGCAAAGGCCGCAATCAAAATGGGAATGACGGTCGCCGGAACAGCCACCGCCAGACTATTCAGGAAAGCATTGGTCATATTTTCGCCAGGAATCGTGAGCGTCTCACCATCCGAAGTAGTAAACTCAAACTCTTTCCCGGTAAGCACTTCCTGATAATTTTCTATTGTGAAATCCCAATTAACCGTCCAATTTTGCTCCTGGATTTCAACGCGGCCATTACGCTTATTACCCACCCAGGTTATCTGTAGATCACCTGAAGCAACGCCCGCCCGAAATTCCTCAAAGGTGCCGAACACGCCCTCAATTTCCATAATCGTATCGGGGTCCACACCCAATTCTTCCCTGGGATTTTCAATGACAGCGACCGTTTCCCAGGCGCGATGCGGAAAAACTGACCACCACCCCGTTGTTTGAATAGCCTGCCGGGAACGAAACGAGGAAACGAGCAAGCCAAACGTCGGCACAGACCAGACCAAAACCAACAACAACAAACTGCCGTTGACCAATATTTGTCCCCATAAGCGTCGTCTTTTTGCACTGCTCATCAGAATGCCTCCCGTTCCTGAAACTGTCGCAGGTTATAGATCATCACGGGAATAACTGCTATCAGTAAAAGGATAGCAATAGCCGAACCAAAGCCCGGATTTCGCGCCACAAATGACTGTCTATAAAACTGCGTGGCAATAACTTCGGTACCGAATTGTCCCCCGGTCATAACCCATACCACGTCAAAAATCTTTAAGGTGAAGATAACGATAGTCGTCCACACTGTAATAAGGGTGCCGCGAATGTAGGGAATCATGATACGGAAAAAGATTTGTACTTCATTGGCGCCGTCTACTCGTCCGGCTTCCTTTAAGTCCTCGGGTATACCCTTCAAAGCGGCTGAAAAAAGCACCATGGAAAAACCCACCTGAAGCCAGATAACGATGACGATCAGGAATAAATTATTCCAGGGGCTGATAGCCGTATATGCAGGCCAGGGACGAGGCTGCCCCCCAAAAGCCACCACAATGGCGTTAAGCAAACCAATTTGGGGTAATCCAGCCGGCCGTATCTCATAGATAAAGTTCCAAATGACGCCAGCGCCTACAAACGAAATAGCCATGGGCAAAAAGATGAGCGATTTCGCCAGTTTTTCCCAACGACAGCGATCAGCCAAGACAGCAACCAGCAAGCCAAACAAAACTGAGAAAGTGCTGCCGAAGATAATCCACATGATATTATTGCGGAACGCCTCTCGCATCAAACGCTCAGTGAATATGGCTGCATAATTTTGGAAGCCCACAAAGTTCGGCCCCAATCCTTCGGCGAAAATAGTGCCAAATGCCGGCGGTCCAGCTCTGTTAAACAAACTGATCCAAAACGTACGCAGAGTAGGGAATGCCAGGTACCATCCCAGAATCGCGATTGCCGGCCCGACAAAGACAAAGGGCTGTAAACGCTGTGTCCAACTACCTGGCAACTGCTCAACCAGCCAGTTAAATATCCAATAAAGCAGGGCAACACCGCCCACGCCCCAAACAATGGCTACCAGTGTGATCAACCATTTGGGTGAAGCGCTGTCGCGCAAAAATAAGAATCCCTGATAAAGGACCCAGAAAGCGATTAACGGAATGGCAACTGCTAACAGCACCCGTAAAACGAATGCAACAATTTTAGCCAATCCCGTTTCTGGTGCAGTCGATTGAGTTTGCTGCATCTTCCTTTTCCTCCTTAACAAAGGGTGACAGGCACTATTAAAAAGTGCCTGTCACCTATTTACATGTAAGCTATTCTAACGCGGCCATGAAGCGTCAATTTCAGCAAGAACTGTTTCCAGGTCGGCTGCGCCAGAGACATAGTCGGTCATACCGGTCCAGAAGGAGCCGGAACCCACTTCACCGGGCATCAGGTCAGAGCCGTCGAAGCGGAAGCTGGTGGCTTCGGCGACGGCAATGGCGATGTCGCGCGCCACGGGAGAACCGTACATGTCGGGGGTTGTTTGCAGATGGGGAGACAAAGCGCCACCGTTCTGCATCCAGCCTTCGGCGGAGTCTGGCGTGGTGAAGTATTCCATCACAGCGCGCACTTCGTCGCGGTCGCTGAACATGCTCATGATGTCGCCGGCTACCAGGAATGGTTTGCCGTAGGCTTCATCCACGGGCGGCATGTAGAAGAACCCGTACTCAGTACCGTATTCTACGCCTTCGGGGAAGAAGCTGGTGATAAAGTTGCCTTGTTTGTGCAGCCAGCATCCGGGCGGGTCTTCAAACATCGGCGTGGGGGAATCCCCAAAGAAAGTGCCCACGATGGCGTCGGTGCCGCCAAAGACGTAGGCGTCATTGAACCAGATTTCACTCCAGGTTTCGATGGCTTTTTGTACTTCGGGGGAAGCGAAGGGCAGTTCACCGGCTACCCAGGCGTCGTAGTTCTCCAGGGAGGTGGTGCGCAGCATCATTTCTTCGGTCCAGTCGGTGGCGGTCCAGCCGGTGGCGACGCCAGATTCGATACCGATACACCAGGCCGGGTCGCCGTCGTCGGCGATGTCTTGGGTCAGGGCCAGCAGTTCTTCCCAGGTTTCAGGCACTTCATAACCGGCCGCTTCAAACTGTGCTTTCGGGTAGAAGACCAGGCTCTTGCCGTTGAACCGCTGCCAGACGCCAGCCATGATGTCGCTGCCATCCGGGCCAGGCACGGTCGCCATTTGCAGCCAGCTTGGGTTGTAGCGTTCCAGCAGCAGCTCTTCCGGCAGGAAGGTGGAGACGTCTACCAGTTCGCCGCTGGCGGCAAAGTTCGCCATCAAACCTGGCTGCGGGAAGTCAACAATGTCGGGCACATCCCCGGCGTCGACACGCACGGAGATGGCGGCTTCGAATTCTTTGGTGCCCACGTATTGAATGTCAATGCCGGTCGCTTCTTCGAAGTCGGAGATGGCCTGGTTGAACAGGACTTCATCTTCATCGGTGAAGGGACCAAACATGGTGACGACGGTACCGTCGAATTCGCCCGCGTAGGCGCGTTCCAGGTATTCACCTGTGGACATAACCATGTCTTCATCGGTGCTACCACCACCACTCACGCCGGCAACACCAACGGGCCATGAAGCGTCAATTTCAGCAAGAACTGTTGGCAGGTCGGCTGCGCCAGAGACATAGTCAGTCATACCGGTCCAGAAGGAGCCAGAGCCCACTTCACCGGGCATCAGGTCAGAGCCATCGAAGCGGAAGCTGGTGGCTTCGGCGACGGCAATGGCGATGTCGCGGGCTACAGGGGAACCGTACATGTCGGGGGTGGTTGCCAGATGGGGGGACAGAGCGCCACCGTTCTGCATCCAGCCTTCGGCGGAGTCCGGTGTGGTGAAGTATTCCATCACGGCGCGCACTTCGTCGCGGTCGCTGAACATGCTCATGATGTCGCCGGCTACCAGGAATGGTTTGCCGTAGGCTTCATCCACGGGCGGCATGTAGAAGAACCCGTACTCAGTACCGTATTCTACGCC
>JAWOGU010000371.1:0-9323 GCA_046496595.1 Chloroflexota bacterium | reverse complement strand
GCCCTTCCCCTCAAATCCATTGGAGAAGCCTGTCGTCAACAAGGTCAAGCTCTGGTTCAGTCGCTCATCCTCATGGTTCATGACCTCCTCAGCGCTGGCGAATCGGTTGATACTGTTTTCCGTTTACTTTTTACTAAACAAGCTATTTCCCTTTGACTTCATCCTTTTGATAAAATTCACAACTATCGAGTAAAAAATTAATCGGGGCGTTTTTTGGAGGTATCATTTCAAAAAGCAGGGGCGAATCCGTTTGTTCGCCCAGAGGCGGGCAGACACACGGGTCTGTCCTTACCCCAGGTTATTGAGAAAATACTTTCTTGGAGGAATAAATGAGTAGGTCCGGATTGCATATTGCCCATTTTACCAACACGTATTTTCCGGTGATGAGCGGTGTGGTGCGCTCTATCAGCACGTTTCGGGAGGCTCAAGAGAAATTAGGGCACAACGTTTTTGTATTTGGGCAGGATGCGCCCAAGTATACGGATGAGGAATCTTTTGTTTTCCGTTACCCGGCGATTACTATCCCTATCCGAAATTACCCGGCCACCATTCCGGTTTCTATGTATATTGACTGGGTGCTGCCCAAGTTAGGGCTGGATGTGATTCATGCGCACCACCCGGTGTTGGTGGGAAATGCGGCAGCGGATCAGGCAGAAAAACTGGATGTTCCTCTGGTTTTTACGCACCATACCCGCTATCAGGATTACATGCAGCATATGGGCTTGCCGGATGATTTGGTTAAGGAGATTGTCGAACACCAACTGGCGGATTACATGCAAAAGTGCCAGCATGTTGTGGCTCCCAGCGCCAGTATTAAGCAGATGTTGGAAGAGGATTATGGGATTACGGAACGGGTGACGGTGATTCCCACGGGGATTGATCTGACCCCTTATCAAACGGCAAACGGCCGTTCTGTGCGTGCAGAGCATCATTGGCAAGATAATCAACAAGTCATCCTCTCCATCGGGCGTTTAGCCAGGGAGAAAAACTTTGAGATCCTGATTCAAGCCTTCGCCCTGGTAGCCCCCAAACACCCAAACGCCATCCTGGCTATTATTGGGGATGGTCAGGATTTGGCATTATTACAAAAATTGGCAAAAAATTTGGGCGTGGCCGAACGGGTTGAGTTTGTCGGTCAGATTCCTTTTGAGAAGGTACCCAGTTATTTGAAGGCGAGCGATTTTTTTGCCTTTGCCTCCATCACCGAAACGCAAGGGCTGGTGACCATGGAAGCCATGGCAGCCGACTTGCCTGTCGTGGCCGTGGACGCCACCGGCACCTCAGACATCGTGGAACATGGCAAAGATGGCCTTCTCACCGCAAACAATCCGGAAGCGCTGGCGGCGGGTCTTAACCAGGTGCTGCAAGATCCGGAGTTGGCGGAACGCCTGCGGGCCGGCGCCATAGTCAAAGCGGCAGACTTTGAAACGATCAAAGTCACCAAGCGGCTGCTAGATGTTTACCAACAAGCGATTGAGGACAAAAAAGCGGGACAATTTGTAAATCCGGACAAGCAGAAGCCGATTTATCGCATTGCCTGGGACAATCTGGCAGATCGGGCAGAGCGTTTTCTGGTGAAAATACAGTCATAACCATTTGATTATCCGGCTAGTTTTGCCCAGAGGGGCGGCCCCATAATCAGCAAGCCAATGATCACAGCGCCAACTGCGCCCATCAGCACGGCCGCCGCCGCCACATCTTTGGCGACTTTAGCCAGGGGATGAAATTCCGGCGAGGCGATGTCTACCACGGCTTCCAGGGCGGTGTTCATGAATTCGGCCATCCACACCGCTATAATCGTTAACAGGATAATGGCCCATTCAGTGCGCGAGAGTTGCAGCCAGAAGGCCAGGGCGAAGACGGCGGCGCTGACGATGGCATGAATCCAGGCGTTGTGCTGGGTTCGGACGACAAACCACCAGCCATCAAAAGCATATTGAAAACTTTTGAGCCGGCTGTAAATTTCGTTGGGTTTTGTATCAGCCATGGGGGTCTTCAGTGGGGGTAACGTGGGTGAGGTTAAGCTGGGCAAGAACGGCCGTTTGCGCTGCCCACATTTCTTCTTTTTCTTCGGGTTCCAGATGGTCGTATCCCAACAGGTGCAGTGTGCCATGCACCGCCAGTAGTTGCAGCTCATCCAGCATATCGTGGCCCGACTTTTCTGCCTGCTCAACGGCCGTTTCCACAGAAATAGCAATGTCGCCCAAATAGCCCGCCAGCTCTGGGGGCGTCATCTCATCGCCGGCAGGGAAGCTGAGAACGTCGGTCGGCCGATCCTCGCCCCGGTAATCGCGGTTCATGGCCTGAATTTCCGCGTCATCGGTCAGCAAAACGGAGAGGGAAGCCTGCTCAACCTGTGCCTGTTGCAGCGTTGTCTGCACGGCCGTTTGAATGCGGGAAACGGCCGTTTCCGGCACAGACGCCAACGATTCAGCCACAAATACATCAATGTCAGCCATATTATGCAATCCTATTTTGATTTCTCCGCCAAAACAGAGTCCTCTGCGGCTGGTTGAGGCGGTAACGACGAGGCCGCCGGCGGCGGCAGTTGAGCCTGGGCTGGCGCCGCCAAAGCCGCCGCGCCGCCTTCTTCCATATCTTCGTTTCCAGGGTACCTTACGCGCACGTGGAAACGCCCTTTTAGCGTTTCAATAAATGATTCGCGGATCAGTTCAATATCCTTCATTGTCAGGCCAGAATTGTTCAACTGACCCAGCATGATATCGTCATCAATGATTTTATTGACCAGTTTTTCAATTGCCTGACCGGTATTGGGGCGCAGAGCAGTGGAAGTGGCTTCCACCGCATCTGCCAGCATCACAATGCCGGACTCGCGCCCGCGCGGGCGCGGTCCGGGATAACGGAATTGCTCATTATCCACCAGTGTTTCGTCGCCGCCTGCCTGTTCCACGGCCTTGCGATAAAACGCCCAAACCAGCCGTCGTCCATGATGCTCTGCTATAAAATCACGAATCCGGTCCGGCAGCCTGTATTGTTTGGCCAAGGACAGGCCATCGAGTACATGGTTGATGATGATTTTGGCGCTTTCAGTGGGAGTCAGGTTATCGTGGGGGTTGACGCCTTCCTGATTTTCGGTGAAATAGGCGGGATGATTCATCTTGCCAATATCGTGGTAGAAGGCGCCCACACGGACCAGGGTGCTGTTTGCCTTGATACGGTCGGCGGCCTGCTCGGCCAGGTTGGCGACCATGATGCTGTGATGGTAGGTGCCGGGCGCCCGGCGCAGCAGTTCTTGCAGCAAGGGATGATCCAGCCGCGAAAGCTCCTGAAGCTGCAAGGTGGTGGTCATGCGGAACGCGCCGCCCATGATGAAAAAGCCAGCCAGGGTAAGCGCAGCAGAGAGAACGCCATTCGCCAACCCAAATAACAGTAACTGCGCCAGTTCAAAAAAGGCCAGATCCTGAGTGATGCGGAACATGAGAATCACGGTCATGGAACCGACAGCCGCCACCACACCGGCACGGAAAAAGGCGTTGATGCGTTGAGCGTCGCGCAGGGTGAGAATAGCCAGCAGCCCACCGGCGGCAAAGTAGAGAGTCATTTCCAGGGATGAATTCGTCACCGCAAAACCAAAGAGGCCAGACATAACGGCCGTTACCAATACCGCCAGGTTCAGGTCAAAAACAACCGCCAACAACATAGAAAACGCTGCCATCGGAAACCAATAGAGCATGGTATTGGTACCTATTGGCAAAATCTTGGCGATCAAGGCGAAAATAAGAATCAGCGCCGTGAGAGCGCCAAGATAACGGTTGTTCTTGGTGATTTCATTGTCTAAATGCTGCCAAAAAAGCGTAATGAGCACACAGGCCAGCAGCGACGCCATGAAAATGCTGACCACGCCGTCCCAGGCGATTTGTTCCTCCAGTAAACCCAACTCGGTGAGTAGTTCTTCATCGGCGGCAGTGATGAGGGTGCCGGCGGAAACAATTTGCTGGCCTTTGTAGACTGTGCGCACCACCGGCGCGACGGCTTCCGCCGCCTGTTCTTTTTGGGTTTGGGTCACCGCCTCGTCAAGAAAAACATTGGACACCACAAACTGCGGCGCCAGGTTGGTTACCACATTCGCCTGAGCCGGTGTCAGGTTTAAGCTGGCCTGCCGCCGGGCTGCCCGCTGGGCGTCACGCAGTTGGCTTTCACGTATCTCCTGCCGCATGACGGTGTCGATGATGTCCAGCGTTTCCCGCTTAACAGCCTCATATTCTTCATCGCCCAAACTCAATAAATCGCTGGCAATAGCGTCATCAATCGTCAGCCCGACAACGGAACGCAGATATTCAATTTTTTTAGCGGTGGTGGCCTGAGAATCGGCACGCACGGTATCGACAAAATTAAAAAACTGCCGGGCCTGGGTTAACTGGGCGCGGCCGATGTCGGCGTTTAGCGGGGTGTACTGATCGGCTATGGCGTTGGCGGCGTCTTGCCGGGCCTGGTTGGTGTATACCTGGCTGGTATAGGTGTGGGTAAACGGGGCAAAAATGTCGGCGGGGGCTGGTTCACCAACAACGGCCGTTACCAACGTCCGCTCAAAGAGGGTGATAGAAAAAATGAGCGTCAGCGCCGCAGCCAGGAGCAGCGCATAAAGCCAGAGCATCGATCCTGACATAAACTGCTGCCAACGTGATTGTCTTCTTACCTCTGACGCCATCAATCCAAACCCTTCCGCATTCTGCTTGCTTATCTTTTGGCCTTATAAACCGGCCAGTAACTCACGCACGACATCATTCACTAAACGGCCGTCGGCCTTGCCTTTCACCTGGGGCATCAACTTGCCCATCACCTGGCCCATGTCCTTTGGACTGGAGGCGCCGGTAGCGGCAATGGCTTGTTTTACCAGGACTTCTATCTCTTCCCGGCCCATCATCTGCGGCAAGTACGCCTCAATGATTTTGAGTTCATACGCTTCCTGCGCCACCAAATCATCACGGCCCCCTTTCTCGTATTCCGCCATGCTTTCGCGGCGTTGTTTGGCCTGTTTAGTCAGTATCTGCTGCACACCGGCATCGTCTACCGTGATGCGTTCATCCACTTCCACCTGTTTGATGGCGGCCTGCATCATGCGCAGCACATCTCGTTTTGGGTTATCGCCCGCTTTGGCGGCGGCGATGGTATCCTGGGTTAATTGTTCTTTTAAGTTCATAGGTCCTCGTGAAAATTTTGATTTTGATAGGGCGTCATATTCATGAAATCTTATGGTCAGATTGTAACATTGCCCATCTGTTTCCGAAAATCAACCCGATCAACGTTACTCTAATTCCAAGACGGTATAAAGGCTTAAGTTGCCTTCTTTGCCATCGGCGCGGAACTGGTTTACGATTTTCAGATGGGCGGCGGCGGCTAAAACGGCCGTTTCCTCTTCGTCAATCAGGCTCACATAGCGCAGGCCAAAACCGTCTCGCTGCCAGGTCAACAGGTAATCTTTGGCGTCCACTTCATCCCGGCTCAAACCCACCTGGTCCCAATCCACAATCTTCCGCCGCTGCCGTTCGCTTTCCAGAAACTGCCAGTTAGAAATAATAATACGCCCGCCCGGATGGAGCGCCACCTTCACCTCTGTCAGCAAGTCCAGGCGCGCCTGACGACCCGGCAAGTGCTGCATCACCGCCAGACAGGCAACCGCGTCAAAGCTGCCCAGCCCATACAGGCTGCCAGGGCGGCTGATGTCGCGTTGGTGAAAGTCGCCCATGGTAATGGCTTGCGCAGCAGCCAACAGTTCGGCGCTGAAATCAACGCCGGTATACCAGCGTATGGCGCGCCGCGCCAGCAAGAAGCGCCCCAGCCGCCCGTCGCCGCAGCCCACATCCAGCAAATAGTCACAGGGAACGGGCAGATCATCCAGCAAGGTAAAAAAACCTGGCTGCGGTCGCGTCCGGCTTTCCGCGAAAGGCACGGCGTGTTCATCGTAGAAGGATTGATTGAGCATCAATAATTTTTGTTTTATGTTGTCTTCCATGATCCTGTCTGAGGTGGGTCTGAACGTGCCGGGCGCACGTGGCGCGTATTGGTGATGAAGAGGGCGGCGCCGTTTTCCAGGCGCACCCACATGCCGGGAAATTGATGGATGATGACAACTGCCGTTTGCCACTCCCCATCTCCAAATGTTATCAACACCACATCGCTGGGTTGATATTGATCCACAAGCCGCTTCACCACGACTGCTTCAACCTTTTCGGATACACAGATAGGTGAAACTTGCGTACTGTCAACTCAGTACCCATACTGCCGCAAAGCGCCGTCCACAGAACTGACGTAGCTGCCGCCAAAGAGGCGCACGTGGACCAGCAGCGGATAGAGGTTGTAGATGTCGCGCCGTTCTTCAAAAAAGCCGGGCGGGATGGGCCGAATTTCGTGGTAACGCTCAAAAAATGGCCGGCCAAAGGTGCCAAACAAGGTAGTAAAAGCCAGTTCGATTTCGGGATGGGCAAAGTAAATGGCAGGATCCACAAAACCAGTGATCTGTCCGTTCTGAGCCAGCACGTTGGTAGTCCAGACATCGCCATGAATCAAAGACGGCCGTTCCGGTTCCAACAGCCACCTGTCCACATGTTCCGCAAATTTTGCCAGCCTGGCATACAACTCCCTGGGCAGCCGGTTCGTGCGCAGCCCTTCTTGCGCCATGTGTAAAAGACGCGCTTCCCGGAAAAAATCGAGCCAGGAAACCATCTGCGGATTGGGCTGCGGCAAACCGCCGATCAGCGTGTCCTGTTCCAGACCAAATTGGGCGGCTGTTACCGCGTGCAAAGCCGCCAGCAGTTCCGCGGCGTGGACCTGCGCCGCCTCATTAAAGCGGCTCTCTCCCGGCAAAAACGTCATCACCAGCAAGCCGTTTTCGGCATGAAGCACTTCCGGCACGGGCAGGACGCTGTGCTGCGCCAGGTAGCGCAGCATAAAACCTTCAAGAGCCAACTGGGAACCGGGCGCATCGTCATATTTAACGCCAAAAACGCGGCCATCGGCCATTTTGACGCGGTACACCTGCCCAATGCAGCCGCCGCTCAACGGCGACACAGTGGAAACCTGTCCACCTACCGCCTGTTCAATCAGATTTTGCATCCTATCAGGGCTGTTCATTTCCGCACCTGGGGCTTGTTATTCACCGTTGGCTCCAGGCAGTTCACGTACCACTACATTGTCAAACGCCACCTGCAAACCACCATACCCAAAAGAACCGGCGTCCAGAGCGATGGCTCCTGGCGCAGCGCTGTTATCGAAGGTTTCATGCAGCAAAGTATCATTGACATAAAACGAAAGAGCAGGGCCATTGGCGATCACTTTCAGGCGATTAACGGTATTCAATCCCTGGTTAATGGCGGGGGACGCCGTCCAGTCGTCCAGATATTGGCTCCACGCGCCGTCGGCATTGTACCGTTCGACCATGTACTGACCGCTGCTCGTGATGTCGAAACGATAAAACTGACCTGACTCCAGCAGCCGCACCAGGAGACCGTAGCTGCTTTCCGGGTTTCCGGCTATCTGCCGCGCTTCAACTTCCAGGCTGAAGTTGGTGAAAAGCGGCTCTGCCAGGGCGGCATATTGCATGGTGTTGGGCTGGTTCACGGAGATGACGAGCTGTTGGTCAATAACGGCCGTTCTGCCCACATCATCCCCTTCCAGCAGCCACTCACCCGATTCGCCGGGCACAAATTGATCCTGGAAAACGATGTCCGTCGGCAGGGAACTGCCGCCGCTGCCGCAAGCCGCCAACAGGACCGTCAGCAAAAAAAGCGTGAGCCGCACCAAAAACGAGTCCATATCAGCCTACGGCGCCACCACACGGAAATTGCTGAACTCCACAACGGCCGTTCCCGGCTCCAGCGTACTCACAGCCAGACCCACATCGCCAATCACAAACGTGGGATCCATCACATTGACCAGGGTAATGCCATTCACCGCCAGACTCAATTCCTGGCCGATACAGCTTGCCCGAATCTGATTCGTAGCAGTTCCCTGATTGATCACCTCAGAAAACTGGTACTCTTCATTTTCCGTGAGATAGGTAATAGTCGGGCTGTCGCTGGAATACTTTCCAATGGTGTAATAACCATCCCCGCTGATCAAGAAGATGTAAAAGTTATGCTCATTTTGATACCGGCACACCACGCCATAGGCATTGTTATTCGGACCGCTCACCTGGCGCGCATCGGTTGAAATAATCACGTCATCAAAGCTCTTGCCCGGATTCGTCCACCAAATCTGGCCTGGCTGGCTGGTGCTGATACGCAAAACACCCTCATCAATGGCAACCACAGCGCCGCCGCGATTATATTCCGCCCAACCGCAGTTCTGCTCACCGCTGAAATCATCTTGAAACAAAGCGCCGCCTTCATTGCAGGCAGCCACACCGCTGCCGCCCAAGGAACACGACGCCAAAAGCATGATACCCACCAAAGCCACCCCATAGAGAACAAGTCGTTTTTTCATGGCTGCCTTTTTACGTCCCCACACACTGAATTATTGGAAATAACTCCCCGGGAGATGAGCCTCCTGGAGATTGTCGTTCGTTTAATCATGAACCGGATCAGAGTCATCCAGCATTTTTTGCAGGGCTTCCACCTGCGATTGCAGGTTTTCCTGTTGGCGGGATGAATAAAGATAGTAACCCATCACCGCTACCCATAACACAAAAATAATGATCGTAACCAACCATAAATTTGAAAACATTTGCCATCTCCCAACATCTTATCAAGAAGAATCTTCCGCGAGATTTTTAAAGAGTGTACCAAAAACAGGGGAAGTTGCACGATTATAAGCCACCCCATCACCGCCACATACTCTTACCGGCGCGAATCCCATAACGTCTCTTCATGCCCGGTTTGGTGATTTTCATAACGAGCCATCACAAACAAGGCATCTGACAACCGGTTGAGGTATGGCCCCACAAACTCGCCCACGCCTTCTACACGGGACAAAGCTGTTACCTCTCGTTCTGCCCGCCGGCATACCGTGCGCGCCACATGCAGTTGGGCGGATCCCAGGGCGCCGCCCGGCAAAATGAAGTTTTGCAGTTGGCCTACAACCGCATTCATTTCATCAATGAGGTTTTCCAGGATTTCCACATGATCTGCTCTAATTTCAGGCAGGTCATACTTTTGCTTGTCTTCCTCTAAAAAGGCCAGATCGGAACCAAGGTTAAAGAGTTCGTTTTGGATGATGGGCAGAACGGCCGTTAACCGTGCGCATAAACCAAAAGCCAAAGCCAGTCCTAGATGAGAGTTCAACTCATCCACCGTGCCGTAAGCCCGGATCCGCAGCGATTCTTTAGGTACCCGCTGCCCGCCCGCCAGGGACGTGTCACCACTGTC
>JAWOGU010000321.1:0-3551 GCA_046496595.1 Chloroflexota bacterium | reverse complement strand
TGATAAATTTGATGAAAAAGATTTCTTCCTCGAAAAAAATTGATCAGTGAGATATTTTTGCCAGAAAATTATACACGTGCGAGAGACCACCAAAAACCGGGGATACCAGAGTTTAGTTGCAAGAAATGATGGTGAGAGACAGAATGTTTTCAGGGAAAAATTAGCAAGAAATATAAAAGCTGCTCTAAACTCTTGTTACATGCGTGGGAAATTTTCCCCTCAAAGCCGCTCTCAAGGACGGAAATGTAACGGCCATTGGCAGCAAAGATTATGACACGGGCTAAATTGGTTCCTCATTTTCTACCTTTTGTCCTAACCAGACAGTCAACTCCGACGGCCGTATCCCCAACTCCCGCTCCAATGCCATAACTGCATCCTGATACGCCTTAAGCGCCAGCGCCCGCTGCCCCTGGCGGGCGTGCAGCCGCATGAGCAGTTGCCACCCCTTCTCCAACCAGGGAGCCGTTTGCAGTGCACAGCGCAGCCAATTCTGGCTTTGCACCCACTCGCGGCGGGACAGATACGCTTCGGCGGCGCAGAGACAGCCTTCCAGATACAAATCCTCTAACCGCTGGCGCGGCTCCAGCAGCCAGTCGGCGTAGGGGAGATTGGGCAGCAGCGAGACGTACTCTTGCAAAACGTGGCCGAGCGATTGGAGCGCGGCGCCCTCCAGATCGCCGCCGCGCAGCGCCGCTTCTACCTGCCGGGTAAACTGCTGCGCGTCGCTGGTGACGACGCCGTAGGGGTCGAAGCGGTAGGTATCCCGTTCCACGACGATGTAACGGTTGGGGCCGCGCTGGCGCATAAACGGGTCGAGGGCGCTGCGCAGATGGCTGTTGAGGGTGCGGAAGGTCACGGCCGTTTTCTGCGGCTCTCCCCCCGGCCATAAATCCTCCAAAATCCGGTCGCGGGGGAGGGGCTGCCTGGCCTGGAGGGCAAAGTATTGCAGCAGCCGGGCCACCACCGGGCGGTGAAAATCTTCGGTCTGGTAAAGCCGGTCGCCCCGCTCCAGGCGGAAATCGCCCATCAGCCAGATGTGCAAAGGCGGCGGCGGTAGGGATTCTAGCCTGTGAAGGGCGCTTTGCAGCGTCGCTTTGGTCGGTTTGTCCGCCTCGGCGAACACAGCCTCAGCCAGCGCCGGCATCGTCTCTTCCGCGCCAATCCGGGCCAGCAAACTGGCGGCGCGACTGCGCGTGGCGCTAGTGCCGTGTTGCAGCAGGGGCAGCAGCGGACCGACCTGCCCGATTTCTTGCAGCGCGGCGTCAGTTCTTTCCAGCTCTATCCCTTCGATGAGCAAAATCCGCCAAAATTCGGCCGCCAGTTCCCGGTCGCGGTGGGTGAGGAGATATTGGTAGAACGGCCGTTCCCCCTCCGCCAACACCCGTTTCACCAACCGCTGCCAACGCCGGTTGCCCTGTCGCCAACAGACAATCGCCAGCGCCATGCGCAGCCGCGCCAGCTCAGCGCGAGCGCGTATGGGGATCAGGGCGCGACTTTGCGGCGAAAACTGGAAGCTGCCTAGATCGTCGCCGGCCAACCCGGCCAGCAGGGCGGCCATGTCGCGCTCCAGCGCCAGCCGCCCTGCGTAATAAGGGAATTCCTTCCCGCCCGCCAGCGCCGCGTCGGCCAATTGGATGGCCTTCTGGTACTGTCCCTGTCGCCGGTAGAGCCAGACCTGCGCGGCGGCAAACAGCGTTCGCAGCAGCGGCGAGGCCATGACGTCGGGCGATTGGCAGCCTTGATTTAACAGCGATTCGGCTTCGGCAAAACGGCCGTCTTCCACCGCCAACAAGGCGCGATCATGCTGCAAAACCCGGCCAATCCGTTCGTCAACCAGTTCCACCTGGGCCAGAATGGCGTCCAGCGCCGCCAGATTTTCCCGCTGCCCGGCCCAATCCCCCTGATCCATGAGTAAATGACCTAAATTGCGCCGGATCAGCACCATGTCCTGAAAATTGTTTTGCGCGGCGACCTGTTCCAGGGCGGCCATGAGCGCCCGCCGCGCCGCCGCCCGCCGTCCCCGCGCCGCCAAAACCAGCGAGGCGAAATTGATGTCGGCGATGAGGGTTGGCGCATCTGCCTGGAGCGTCTTGACCTCCCGGTAGCAGCGCTCCGCCTGGTCAAATTGGGCGGCGTAGGCATACAGGGAAATCATATCTTGCAGGGCGGCGATTTTTTGGGCGGCGTCCAGATCTGGCAAGGCGATCAGCCGTTGGTAGAGGGCCAGCGCCTCCCGGTTGCGTCCCTCGTCGCCGTGAAAGAAGGCCATATAGCGCAGCCCCAGGCGGTAATCGGCGGTATGGCCGTTCGCTTCAGCCAGGGCCGCGCCTCGTTCCAGGTAGTCCCACGCTTCGCGGCGGCGGGCGCGTAGGTGGAACAGGGCGGCCCCGTTACGCAGCAGCAGCAACGGCCGTTCCGCCACAAGCTCCGGCGGCAGCGCATTGAGCCAGCGGTGATGGGTGAGAAAACGGCCGTTGACCCGTATCTCCACAAACGCTTCCGGCGCAGCCAGCAGCGCCGCCGCTTTCTCTGGCAGGCCACCGTCCAGGGCGTGTTCGATGGCCGCGCCAATTTGCCCCCGTTCTAGCAGCCAGTCAATAACGGCCGTCATGATCGCGTCTAAATCGGCCGGGGGAAGCTGTTGCCGCAAAAAGGCGCGAATCAGGTCATGGTAGCGGTAGTCGCCGCCCGGCGCGTCCTGATAGAGAAACAGGTTGCGCTCCAGCGCGGTTTGAATGGCGGCGTTGGGGTCTTTGCCGGGCAAGAGGTGGGCGGCCAGGACAGGGGTGAAGGTGAGGGGCACGGCCGTTACCGTCATAAAGCGCCGCAAATCGGGCGGCAAGGCGGCGAATAGCTGCTCCGCTAAGTAAGCGAATAACTGCTTTTCGGCGATGGGCTGCGGGTCGGCGGCATCGCCCAGGTTTTTGAGTAGGCTGAGTCCCAGCGGCCAACCTTCCAGCCGCCGTCGCCAATCAGCCAGCAACGGCCGTTCGCCCAGCCAGATTGCCGTTTCTCGCTCGTCGAAGGCCAGATCAACCATGCTAAGCTGGTTAATTTTGCCGTAAAGGGCCAGGTCAGTGGCCGGGAAGAGAGGCTGCCTCCCGGCCAGAACCCAGCGGGGCTGTGGCTGGCGCATCTGTTGCTGCAACCAGGCAACGGCCGTTTCCGCCCCCTGCAAATAATGAACGTCATCGAGCAAGAGACTGTTTTCCGGCCTTAGCAGCCTGGTCAACCGTTCCTGGAGGACGGCCGGATCGCGGTCGGTGGGGCTGAGGGGAATGAGGTAGGTGTGCGGCCGTTCTGTTTGCAGGCTTTGCAGCAACATGGTTTTGCCGTACCCGGCCGGGGCGTTGATGAAGAGATGCCGCTACTACAAATCTTATACTATCTATTGATAGCTGTTTGTTTCTTGCTTCACAGGCATAGTTTCACCAGACAACCCTTCTGTCAGGCCAGCGCTATCGCCTCCACAAGCGGTGGTGCTCACCGCATAATTTTTTATATTGATCGCCGCATTCAAATCACGATCCATGCGGTTGCCGCACGGACAG